>NC_006349.2:1328788-1660985 GCF_000011705.1 Burkholderia mallei ATCC 23344
CGCCGCGCGGCCGACGAGCGCGGGAATCAGCGCCGGCGCGGCCACGCTGTACGCGACGGTCCCGCACGCGCCGACGAAACCGAGCATCGCGAGCGACGGCAGCGTCAGTGCATGCGCGGCGAGCAGCGCGAGCGCGCGCAGGCCCTCTGCGGCCGCCATGATCCGTTTGCGCGAATGCCGATCCGCCCAGACGCCGAGCGGAATCGAAAGCAGCAGAAACGGCAACGTCTGCGCCGTCTGCAACAGGCCGGTGCCGCTTGCGCTCGCGCCGAGCGACAGCACGGCGACGAGCGGCGCCACCGCAAGGCCGATCTGCTCGGCCGACTGCGCGGCGAGATTCGACAGCGCGAGGCGCCGAAATGCAATGGGAAGGCGGTTCATCGTAGTGCCCCGTTCGGAATCGATCGGCAAGAGATGCCCCGCACGTTACGCGAGCGCGCCGCGCCGCACGCTCCATTTATTGCGGATCAATCCAGCGTGCTCGCCCGCCCGTATGCGTCGAACAATTCGAACGATTCGAACGATTCAACCGCGTCGAACGGCGCAATGGAAAGCTGCGTCAGTTTAATGAAGGCTGCCGGCCCCATCAAACCGGGGCGCGCGCCATACAATCTATGACATTTGCCGCCCGCCTATTTGAACGTGCTTAACAGTCATCGCCCACGGTCTTTGCCATTATGGATTCAACGAATACGAACGCGACGGGGCCACCGTTAGCATGCACCCTACGCCAAGCGGCCGAAGAGCCGCGCGGCGTAGGCTGACGGTTTCGATCGTTCCAGCCGGCGCAGCCAATCGCGCGCCGCCTTCCCGCTTCATTTCTTCGCAGCGCCAATCAAATCATCCGCAAGCACGCGCGCCGCCCGGCAAACACCGCGGTCGCGCACGAACGCCGCACGCGGCGGCAAGCGCACGCTGTTGCGATTGGCAAGCTCCTTAACATCTTGTTTCCGAATTGCCGGAACATCGCCGACGATGCGCACTCAGACTGGATCGTAGTACCCGTTGAAACCCGATTCACGAATCACGACCAGAGGGAGATAACGTGAAATACTTACCGCTCATCGCATTGATCGTGGCGACTTCGGCCAGCGCTGCGGACACCGGCGTCCAGAACGTGGGACAAAGCCAGAAATCCGCGCAGGACGTCTCGGCCTGCATTGCGAAGACCTGGGCCGACAAGTCGCAGCAACAGGTCGTCACGCAGAACGTGCTCACGAACGGTCTGGCCGCCGATGTCTATGTGCCGGGCCAGCAGCCGCCGAACGGCGCGGCCGCGGTCGTGCGCCCCGCCTTTTCGGGCAACGCGAAGACCTGGGTCGGCTTCCGCGCGGGCAGCAGCGGCGCGGCGGACGGTGCCGCCGCGGGCGACATCAACAGCTGCCTGTAACACGCGACGTGCCGGCCGCGCCGGCATCGCATGAACCGAAACGCCGGCGCGGCGCAAGCGGCGCCGGCATTTCACGCGTCTGACGCCGGCGTTCCCGCACGCGGGCGCGCGCCGCCGTCATCGGGCCAGCCCGTTTTCCGTCAGACGCAGCCCCTTCACGTCGACGCCGATCATCTTGCGCGTCGAGAGCCGCACGCCGGCGCGCAGCTGTTCGAGCGCGGCCGTGTTGCCGCTGCGGCGCAAGTCGCGCTGCGCGGTGACCGCGATCATCGCCAGATAGGCGAGCGTCTCGGCAAGCCGTTGCTTGTCCGCATCCGACATCGCGCGAACGCGCCCGTCGCGCGCCAGCGCCGCGCTCGACTTCGCGCGCACCGCATCGACACCCGCCGGCTGCGCGTGCGCATCCGCGCCGTTGACCACTTCCCACGACATCACGAGATAGGCGGCGAACACGTCGCCCAGATTGCGGCGGTCGAACGCGGGGCGCGACATCAGGCGGTCGAACGTTTCGAGCAGCTCGCCCTGCTCGACCACGCGCTTCGCCTCGTCGCGCTTCGACGCATCGCCGTGCGCGAGGAAGTTCACGATGTCGGCCTGCACCTGCCGATGAACGCCGGCGTCCCCGACATAAGTCAGCGCCGCCGGCGCCGTGCGCGGCGACGCGGCGCGCGCGCGATCCGCGTCGCCGCGCGCGTCGCGCTCGAGCCCCTGCGAGCCGATCGCCAGATTGCCGATCACGCCGTTGTTCGCGATCATCCCCTGACCGAGGCCGACTGTCGCGCCGGGATCGTACTGCGCATGAACGCGCGGCGCGACGAGCCAGGACAGCAGGCTCAGCGCGACGGCGTGGCGAAAAGCCTTCCGCATGGTCATCTCTCCTGGCATTTTCGAATCCTGCTGCGATTGCGCCAACCGCCGCGGCTGCTTCAACCGCTTCGATCACGTCAATCGCCTCAACCGTTTCACCGCGCCGACGCAAAATGGCCGTGCGTCCGCGCGGCGCGCACATCCGGTCGGCCATCGCGCGGGGCCGGCGCTTGTTCGCTGCGCGGCGCGTGCGGCACGCGCCGCACGTCACACGTCGCCCGCGGCCGCCCGTCACGGGCGCCGGGCGCCGCCGCTAACGATCCCGCTTCGCCCGCAGCGCGGTGCGCCGCGCGAGGCTCTCGGCCGACCAGATTTCGTCGGACGAGTAATACTCGGGCACGGCGCGTGCGGCGGGCGGCAGGATCACCCACGGCTGCTTCGACGACGTGAAGATATGGATGTCGGGCGACAGGCGCTCCGGCGCATCGAGCGTGCCGACGCGAACGAAGCTCACGGCGCCGCCGCCGCCCGCGTAGTGGCCCCACACCGCGATGCGGCAGCGCGGGCAGCGTGCGATCTTCTGACCCTTGCCGCTGTTCGACGGCGTATCGACGATGTCGACTTCGCCGCGCAACAGCAGCAGGCGGTCCGATTCGATCAGCGCGTTCAGCGCGAACGCCGTGCCGGTTTCCCGCTGGCACCAGCGGCAATGGCAGCAATGCACGATGAGCGGCCGGGACGTCATCCGGTAACGCACCGCGCCGCACGTGCAGCCGCCTTTGTAGATCGGGGTATCGTCGGTTTGCATGCGTCGCCTCGCTTGGAAAGGGTACGATCGTCAATGCCGCGCGCAATGCGATCATCCCTCTTCGCGCGATTCATGTGAAGCGCCCTGCCTTATCGCCGCCTTATCGCCCGTATCGTCGTCCCCCTCGCGCCGCCCGTATCGTCCGGCCTGCCCTCGCGCCGCGCGACGAATCTGCGAAATCCTCGCGATCGGTGGCATGATATCGACCTTGCGCGTCATTACACCCACCTGCATCCGAACATGTCGAACCTGATCGTCCACGGCGGCGCCCCGCTTCGCGGAGAAATCACGCCGTCCGCCAACAAGAACGCCGTCCTGCCCATCCTGTGCGCGACGCTCCTCACCGACCGGCCGCTGCGGCTCGTCGGCGTGCCGGACATCACCGACGTGCGCAAGATCCTCGACATCTTCCGCACGCTCGGCAGCGACGTCTCGATCGATTACGCGAGCGGCGTGCTCGATCTGCACCATCGCGCGACCGCGTTCGATCCGGCCGTCCACCGGCTGCCGGAGGAGATGCGCTCGTCGATCATGCTGGTGCCGCCGCTGCTCGCGCGCTTCGGCGTCGCGCGGCTCGAGAACGACGTAAAGGGCTGCACGCTCGGCGTGCGCGAGATCGATCCGCACGTCGAAGTGTTCGAGCGCTTCGGCGCGCGCATCGAGCGCACGTCCGATTCGCTGATCGTGCGCGCCGACGGCCCGCTCACGCCGAATCATCACTGGCTCGACTACGCGTCCGTCACGACAACCGAGAACTTCGTGCTGTGCGCCGCGTCGGCGAACGGCACGTCGACGCTCGTCAATGCCGCGTCGGAGCCGCACGTGCAGGAGTTCTGCCGGTTCCTCGCGATGCTCGGCGTGCCGATCGAGGGCATCGGCACGTCGCACCTGAGCGTTCAGGGCGGGCGCGCGCTCGCGGGCGGCGAATACCGCTTCAACGAGGACTTTCACGAAATCGCGACGTTTCTCGCGCTCGGCGCGATCACGGGCGGCGACATCGCGGTGCGCAACGGCTCGCCCGAGCAGTTTCCGCTGATCGATCGGACCTTCGCGAAATTCGGCGTGCAGGTCACGCACGAGAACGGCTGGTCGCACGCGCTGCGCGACGGCCCGCTGAAGGTCAAGCAGCCGTTCACGCGCAATATCCTGACGAAAGTCGAGGCCGCGCCGTGGCCCTACCTGCCCGTCGATCTGCTGCCGATCTTCATCGCGCTCGGCGTGCAGGCGCAAGGCAGCGTGATGTTCTGGAACAAGGTGTATGACGGCGCGATGGGCTGGACGGGCGAGCTGTCGAAG
Source organism: Burkholderia mallei ATCC 23344 (assembly GCF_000011705.1). Taxonomy (NCBI): domain Bacteria; kingdom Pseudomonadati; phylum Pseudomonadota; class Betaproteobacteria; order Burkholderiales; family Burkholderiaceae; genus Burkholderia; species Burkholderia mallei. Next base: position 1,333,090 of record NC_006349.2, read on the forward strand.
TTCGGCGCGCACGTGTTCCTGTCCGATCCGCATCGGCTGATCACGTTCGGCGGGCTGCCGCTCAGCCCGGCGCGCGTCGAGAGCCCGTACATCATCCGCGTCGCGATCGCGCTGCTGATGGTCGCCGCAAGCATCGACGGACGCTCGGAGATCCTGAACGCACAGCCGATCCGGCGCGCGCATCCGCACTTCGTCGAGAACCTGCGCTCGGTCGGCGCGAACGTCGAGTGGACGAGCGGCGAATGAGCCCACGCGCGGCGCCGGCGCGCGGCCGATGCCGCGCGCCGGCGCCCATGCCTGTCGGGCCGCCTATTTGAGCCGGCCCGACAGGAATTGCGACAGCCGCTCGCTCTTCGGATGGACGAGCACGTCCTGCGGATGCCCCTCCTCTTCGATCCGCCCCTGGTGCAGGAAGATCACGTGATTCGATACGTTGCGCGCGAAGCCCATCTCGTGCGTGACGACGATCATCGTGCGCCCTTCTTCCGCCAGCGCCTGCATCACTTTCAGCACTTCGCCGACGAGCTCCGGATCGAGCGCAGACGTCGGCTCGTCGAACAACATCACTTCGGGCTCCATCGCCAGCGCCCGCGCGATCGCGACGCGCTGCTGCTGGCCGCCCGACAGGTGCGACGGATACTTCGCCTCGACGCCCGGCGCGAGCCCCACCTTCCGCAGATACTCGCGCGCCCGCGCGTCGGCTTCGGCGCGCGACAGGCCGAGCACGCTGACGGGCGCCTCGGTCACGTTCTCGAGCACCGTCATGTGCGCCCACAGGTTGAAGTGCTGGAACACCATCGCAAGCTTCACGCGCATCAGCTGCAATTGCTTCGGGTCGCCGATCCGCGGCGCGCCGCGCCGGTCGCGCGTCACGCGGATCGTCTCGCCGCCGAGCGTGATCGCGCCCGAGCACGGTTGCTCGAGAAAGTTGATGCAGCGCAGGAACGTGCTCTTTCCGGAGCCGCTCGAGCCGATGATGCTGATCACGTCCCCCGCCTTCGCCCGCAGCGAGATGCCCTTGAGCACCTCGTTGTCGCCGAATTTCTTGTGCAGGTCGTCCACTGTCAGCTTGTCCATTCGCCGTCGTCCTTGATCGTCGTCGTGCTTCGTTGATCGATGCCGCCCGCGCGCGTCGCGCGCGCCGGTCAATGCCCCTGCGGCCTCAGGTACGCGAGCCAGCGCGCCTCCATCCGGCGGAACAGCCAGATCAGCGCGAACACGACGACCGCGTACAGCGCGGCCGCGATCCCGTAGGCCTGAAACGATGCGTAGGTTGCCGAATTGACGTCGCGCGTGACCTTCAGGATGTCGGGCACCGTCGCCGTGAACGCGAGCGTCGTCGCGTGCAGCATCAGGATCACTTCGTTGCTGTAGCTCGGCAGCGCGCGGCGCAGCGCCGACGGCAGGATCACCCGCGTGTACAGCTTGAAGCGCGACATGCCGTACGCGAGCCCCGCCTCGATCTCGCCCGGCGCCGTCGACTTGATCGCGCCCGCGAAGATCTCGGTCGCGTACGCGCACTCGTTCAGCGTGAACGCGAGCAGCGTGCAGTTCATCGCGCTGCGAAAGAAGCTGTCGAGCCACGCATGATCGTGCACGACGCTCAGGCTGTAGATGCCCGTGTAGCAGAGCAGCAGTTGCACGTAGAGCGGCGTGCCGCGGAACACGTACGTGTAGAGCCACACCGCGCCCGACACCGCGCGGTTGCGCGAGGCGCGCGCGATCGCGAGCGGCACCGCGAGGCCGAAGCCGAGCCCGAGCGACACGACGAGCAGCCACAGCGTGATCGCGAGGCCGCTCAACCGGTAGCCGTCGCTGAACAGGTAGTTCTGCCAATATTGGCCGATGATCTGAATCACAGCGCCACCCTCCGCACACCCGCCGAATAGCGTTTTTCGAGGTACATCAACACGAGGTTCGACAACGTCGTGATCGCGAGGTAGATCGCGCCCGCCGCGAGCGTGAAGAAGAAGAAATTCAGCGTGCTCTTGCCGGCGTCCTGCGCGGCCTTCACGACGTCGGCCAGCCCGATGATCGACACGAGCGCGGTCGCCTTCACGAGCACCTGCCAGTTGTTGCCGATGCCGGGCAGCGCGAAGCGCATCATCTGCGCAAACATGATCCGCGCGAACACGCGCCACGCACCCATGCCGTACGCGAAGCCCGCTTCGAGCTGGCCGCGCGGCACCGCGAGGAACGCGCCGCGAAACGTCTCGGTGAAGTAGGCGCCGTAGATGAAGCCCAGCGTGACGATGCCGGCGACGAACGGATCGATGTCGATCTGCTCGGCGCCGAGCATGTCGGTCACGTCGTTCAGCAGGATCTGGATGCCGTAGAACAGCAGCAGCATCAGCACGAGGTCCGGCACCGCACGAATCAGCGTCGTGTAGAACGTGCCGACGCTCGCCAACGCGCGATTGGACGACAGCTTGGCGGCCGCGCCGGCAAGCCCGAGCACGAGCGACGCGGCGAGCGAAAGCACGGCGAGCTTGACCGTCTCGATCGTGCCGGCCCAGAGCAGCGGGCCGAAGCCTTGAAAGAGCATCTGCGATTTCCTCGAGGTGCGCGGGCGCGGCGCGCCGCCGCCATGAAGCGGGCGGGCAACCTGTCCGTCGGGTGGGTGAAAGCTTGCGAACCGGTTCGACGCGGCGATTTCGATCGCGCCGAAGTTGTATGTACAACTTTGCGGCGGCCGATTTTGCCCGGCAATCAGTGTTTTTCTCTAATGTTCGATCGACCGCATCATGCTCAAGCACGCCCCGCGGGCCGCGGCGCTCGATTGTCCGGACATCGAAAGGATTCGGCCGCGATGGGCGACGCGCCGCGCGCATACGGAGCCGCGCCGTGGAAACGGGCGGGAAACCGCCGACGGCGCGCGGCGAGCGCGCGTGACGGCGAACTTCCGCATCCGGCGGAACACGGCACGCACGCGCGGGATCGAATCGCCGCGCCGCACGGATCGACGGCGCACTCCTGTACACTCGGCCCTTCGGCCCACTCGCTGCAGCGGCATGGATACACAGCTCTGGATCATCTGCGGCCTGACGTTCGTCATTCACGTCATCGCCACGTTGGCTTATGCCGTGCGAATTGCAGGCGTTCGCACGCGCCGTATCGCCGTGTCGTTTTCCCTGTTCGGCATCATCGCGCTGGTGTCCAGGACAGCCAATTCCTTTCAGGGGCCATTCATCGCGAAGCGGGTCGAGCTGGATATCTCTCGACACCTCGGCGAGGGTTTGCTCGCCGATTTCAGACTCTTCCTGCTGAGCGCCACGGTCGCGAGCGTGGTCGGAGCGCTGCTGATTCCGACGTTTCAGCGTTATTTCAGCCGCGCGGTGCATCACTTCCAGGCGAACCGTTCGGTTTCCCGCCTGCTGCTTCGCGTCTTCAGCCGCGACGGCGTCGGCTACATCCGGGGCGGCGCGCGGCTGCCCTCCCCGCGCAACGTCACCCAGCTGGCGACAGGCACGGGCGTTTCCTGGCAAGTGATCGTGCTGAACGTCGTCGCGATGGCGATCTGGACGGTCGGCGTCTTCGCGTCCCTTTACGCCGGCTACCTGAAACCGGAACTGAGGGTGACATGCGCGAACCTGTCGTCGATCATCAACGGATTCGCGACGGTGGCGATGGCGGTCATCATCGATCCGCAGGTATCGGTGATGACCGACGACGTAATCGAGGGCCGCCTTTGCGAAAATCACTTCCGCCGCGCGATCACGACGCTGGCGGGCGCACGGGTGCTCGGCACCCTGTGCGCGCAAGCCGCGCTCGTTCCCGCAGCGCTCGTCATTGTCCGCGTCGCCGAGCTCATCTAGCGCGCGCGTCGACCGGCCGCGGCCGCCCGGCGCCGGCGTTCGATGCAATCGACGCGCGGCCGCCCGGGCGTTTGCGCCCTTGCGCCTGCGCGCGAACGGCGGGCCCGTTCGCGCGCAGGCGCGGCAATGCGGAAGGTGAAAAAAAGCTTCGGCCGACACGCCGAAGCCCTTGCTTTCCCGCCTCGCGCGCTTCGCGCGTCAGAACGTATGCATCATCCCGACATACGCGCCCGTTTGCGATTCTCCGGCGAGCGGGCTCGTGTTCGGCGTCGCGTCGCGCGGCGTCGCGAGCAGCGAGAAATTCGAATTCCCGCCGTTGCGCACGTAGGCGAGCGTGCCGTAGAGGAACGTGCGCTTCGACAGATTGTAAGTGGTCCCGAGCGCATACATGATCGCGTGGCCGGACGGATCGTGCGACGCGTCGCCGCCGTCGCCGCCGCGCACGCGCACATAGTAGCCGCCGCCCGTCACCGCCCATTGCGGGTCTGCCTGATAGGTCGCGCCGAGCCAGAAGTGATCGGCGCGGTCCGCGAGGCCCGCCGGCGTATCGGGCGCCGAGTAATGCGTGTACGCCCCCTGGATCTTGAATTTCTGCACCTTCACGTTCGCGCCGATGAAATACTCGCGCGAGCTGGAGAAGATGTTGCTCATCCGGCCGTTGCTGTCGCGCAGTTCGTCATAGATGCCGCGCACGTCGAGCAGCGGCGAGTGATACGAGACCATCACGCCCTCCGAGCGGCCGAAGTCGCCCTGCGCGCCGTAGTTGAAGCCGCGCGACTGATTGCCGAACGCGTACTGCGCCTGCACGTCGAAGCCGCCGAACACCGGGCTGTGATACTCGACGTTGTTGCTCGTCTGCTGCCAGTTGCGCCCGCGCACGAGCGACGCCGACGAGAACGCCTGCTGGACGAACGGATCGAATTCCCACACGCCGTCGCTGTCGATGAAGAGGTTTCGGCCCGCCTGCAGCGTGCCCCACGTGTCGTTCTTCAAGCCGACGTACGCGCGCCGCGACCACATCCGGCCGCCGCCCGTGGTGCCGTTCATCACCTGGAACGCGGTTTCCAGATTGAAGATCGCCGACGTGCGGCCGCCCAGATCCTCGGCGCCCTTCAGGCCGAACATGCTCGTGCCCCAGTCGCCGCTCTCGGCGCTCCAGCGCGACGCGCTGCCGCCCGACGGCTTCGCGATGTGATTCAGATATTCGACGCCGCCATCGACGCGGCCGTACAGCGTGACGCTCGTCTGCGCGCAAGCGAGCGCCGGCCCGGCCGCGACGAGCGCGACCATCATTTTCCTCGATTGAAAACCCATTGTTCTCCGCCTGTTGTCTTCTCTCAGGTTCAAAACACGTCCGGCGCGCCGCTCAGCCGCGATCGAGCGAATAGCGTCCGGGGCCAGCCGCGCACAGGGCGAGCAAGCCGCCCGTGATCGCGATGTTCTTGTAGAAATGGATCATCATGTTCATCTGCTCGGCGGCGGGCATCGACCAGTAGTGATGGCCGATGAACGCGGTGCCGAGCGTGTAGAGGCCGAGCAGCAGCGCGATCGGCCGCGTGCAGAAGCCGAGCAGGAGCGCGATGCCGACGAAGAACTCCATCGCGACGGCGACGACCGCCGCGATCGAGGGCAGCGGCGTGCCCTCGGCGGCCATGAACTGGGCCGTGCCCGAGAAATTCAGCAGCTTCTCCCAGCCGAAGATCACGAACAGGATGACGAGCAGGATGCGGGACAGCAGCAGCAGAAGGTCTTTTTGAGGCGCAAGGAAAGTCTGTTTCATTGTCGTTTGAAGCCGGAAGCGGGCACCGCGCGGTGCAACGACGCATCGCGCACGTGCCGGTTGCGAACCGAGACGGCGCGCGCCGCACATCGCGCGCGGTGCGCCGTCTCCTTGTCGACTGCGACCTGCCACCGGACGGCCGCCCGGTGCGATGCCGTCCTCCCCCCGATCGCCGGATAACGACTCGTACGTTACTGCGCGGCGCGCAGCTTCGCAACGTCCTGCTCGCTCACCTTCGCCGCCGGATTGCCGAATTGCACGGTCAGGTAGTTCGCGAGCGCGGCGATCTGCGCGTCCGACAGCTCGTGCCGGAACGCCGGCATCCCGACGTCCTCGCCGCCCGCCTTGCGCGCGACGCCGTTCAGGATCACCTGCACGAGATTCGTCGGATTCGGCGCGCCGACCGTCGAGTTGTGGAAGAGCTGCGGATAGTAGCCGTCCGGCGTGCCCTTGCCCTGCATCTGATGGCAGCTCGCGCAGTTGCCGAGATACAGGCGCGCGGGATCGATGCCCGTCGACGCGAGCGCGACGCCGCGCAGCCGGATGCCGTCCTCGGCCGGCTTGCCCCACGCGGAGCGCGCTTTCGCGGCGCCGTCGGCGACGGCGGGCACCGTGCACACGTACGTCGCGATCGCGCCGATGTCCGCATTGCTCATCCGCGAGAAGCTGTGCTCGACGGCCTCGGCCATCGGCCCCGCCGCCTGCGCGAGGCCCGGCACGCTGCCCGTGCGCAGATACTGGACGAGCTGCGGCTGCGACCAGCCGCCGATTCCCGCGTTCGGGTCCAACGTGATGTTGTAGCCGTCCCAGCCGGACAGCACCGAGCCCGCGAGGAAGCTGCCGCCCGTTTCGTCGAGCGACTTCTCCTGCAGCGTCACCGCGCGCGGCGTATGGCACGTGCCGCAATGCGCGAGGCCCTGCACGAGATACGCGCCGCGGTTCCATTCGACGCCGCGCTCCGGCTTCGGCTGATACACGCCTTCCTTCAGGAACAGCAGGTTCCAGATCTTGAGCGGCCAGCGCATGCTCAGATACCACGGGATGTCGTTCCTGCGCGGCGGCTGCCTGACCGGTTCGACGCCGTGCATGAAGTACGCGTAGAGCGCCTTCACGTCGTCGTCGGTGACCTTCGTGTACGACACGTACGGCATCGCCGGATACAGGTTGTCGCCGTTCTTCGCGACGCCGTGACGCACCGCGCGCTCGAAGTCCGCGAACGACCAGTCGCCGATGCCCGTTTCCTTGTCGGGCGTGATGTTCGTCGTGTAGATCGTGCCGAGCAGCGGCGCGCGCATCGGCAGACCGCCGGCGAACGGCTTGCCGCCCTTCGCCGTGTGGCACGCCATGCAGTCGCCCGCGACGGCCAGATAACGGCCGCGCTCGACGAGCGTCGCATCGGCGGCGCGCACGGCCGCGGGGGCGGCGGACGCAGCAGGCACGGACGAAGCCGCGGAGGCGGGCGCGCCGGAAGCAGCGGCGTCCGCCGCGCTCGACAGGCCGGGCAACGCGAGGCAGCCGGCCAGCATGAAGGAAAGCGTTCGTTTGAGCATCAGATTTCCTTCTTCAACTGGTCCGAGATCCGCAGCGCGAGCGCCGCGATCGTCAACGTCACGTTCACCGTGCCGACCGTCGGCATCGTCGCGCTGCTCGAGACGAACAGGTTCGGATGGTCGAACGTGCGGCAATCCTTGTCGACGACCGAATCGCGCGGGTCCGCGCCCATGATCGTCGAGCCGGTGATGTGGTTGTTCGGCGCGAATTCGTCGTTGAACGCGACGTCGGTGCCGCCCAGCACCTGCGCGGCCGTCGCATACACTTCGCGCGTGTGCGCGGCGCCGCGCTTCACGTAATCGTCGATCGCATACGTGATTTCCGGGCGCGGGATACCGATCGCGTCGGTCGCCGTCCGGCTCGGCACGATGCGGTTCTCCGGCTGCGGCAGGATCTCGTGGAAGCAGTCGAACTGCACGTAGCGCGCGGAGCGGTCGCGAATCTGCGCATCAAGCTCGGCGGGCTTCAGCAGCTTGCCCGTCTTGAAGATCTTCTGCGTCTCCTGGTCGACGCGCGACAGGTTCGACAGATGGATCTTCTTCGCCGCCTCGGTCGCGCGAAACGCCCCGTCGCGAAAACCGATCAGCGAGGTCATCTCCTGCGGCCCGCGGCCCGGCCACAGCTTCTCGCTCGCGTAGAACGACACGCCCGTGCCCGGGTGGTCCATCAGGTTGCGGCCGACCATGTCGGAGCTGTTGCCCACGCCGTTCGGGAAATCGTGGCTCGTCGACATCAGCATCAGCTTCGGCGTTTCGATGCCGTTCGCGGCGAGCACGAAATACTTGCCCTCGACGCGATGCTCGACGCCCTTCGGGTCTTTATAGCGCGCCGCGACGATCTTCTTCTGCGGCCCCACCTCGAGCTTGTGGACGACCGCGTTCTCGATCAGCTTCGCGCCCGCCTGCTCGGCCTTCTCGACATGGACGATGCCGTTGTACATCGCGCCGATCGGGCAGATCGGCATGCAGTTGTTGTTCCCGCAACAGGTCGGCCGGCCGTCGTACGGACGGCTGTTGCGCGCGACGGGCTCGGTCACGACGTGATACTTCGGATCGTGGTTGTTGAGCGCGGTCTTGATCGTCCGCTCGTTGTAGGACAGCGGCAGCGGCGGCATCGGGTAAGGCTGCTTGCGCGGCGACAGCAGATCCTCTTCCGCGCCCGGCCCCCACACGCCCAGTTCCTCCTCGGCCCGCTGGTAGTCATGCTCGATGTCGTCATACTGGATCGGCCAGTCGCGGCCGACACCGTACACGGTCTTCATCTTGAAGTCGTTCGGGATGAAGCGCCACGCGGAGGCGGCCCAGTGCCACGTCGTGCCGCCCACCGCGCGAATGTACTGCGAGTTGAACTTGTGTTCGCCCTTGAGCACCAGATAGTCGTTCGGCGGGCCGTACTCGGGATGCGGCGCCCACGGGCTCGACGGGTACGGCGCCATAAAATCCATCTTGTCCGGCTGGTTGCGAAACCGCTCGACGATTTCCCAGCGCGGCATCCGCGGGCCGGCTTCGAGCAGGATCACCGATTTGCCGGCCATCGCGAGCTGATGAGCAACGATCGCGCCCGCGACGCCCGAGCCTACGACGACGACGTCGGCTTGTTGTGTATCGGCCATCAGGCTTGCCTCTCGATCGGTTTATCGGCCCAGAAGCCGGGTTTGTTGGGGCAGTACGAGCGGATCACGAGCGTGTCGGACACGACGCCGAACATCAACGCTTCCTCGTACGTCACCACGACGTTCTCGACGATGCCGAGGTACCACGCTTCGAGAATGCGCAGCGCGAGCGCTTCCTGATCGGGCGCGAGCGCGTTCGCGGCCAGCGCGCCGGCGAGCTTCGGCAGGCGGTCGCCGAGTTCGAACGAGCCCTTCTGCAGGGCGCGCAGCAGCCGCTCGCCGACCGCGCGGTTCAGGCCGGTCTTGCCGGTCAGCGCCTCGGACAGCGTCATGAACGCGTCGAGCGGCGCCGCGCTCGGCGCATCGGCGAGCGCGCGCAGCGTCAGCGAGCCGGCAAGGCCCAAAGCGGTCAGCGCAAGCGAGCGCTGCAGCCATTGGCGTCGGGTGAGCCCCCCACCCATGGGCTCGTCCGCGTCGATCGAGCGACGCGCGTGGGGATTGGTGTCGTTATTCATCGTTCCTTCTCTCTGGCGTCGGGTTCGGGAAAACGAGTCTTGATATTTCTCAAACGGCGGCGCGGACCCGCAATGTACGCGTTCGCCGTGATTTGAACAATCCCTTTATAGTGCATCGAAACGTTTTGCACTCCCTTGTAATGCGGGTTTCGCCGGCTTTTTCAGTTTCAGCAAGAAGTTGTTTCGCGATGTGGTGTTGCGCCGCCCGCGCCATCTGTCCATCTGTCCATCTGTAATACGCAGCGGCACAACATGAATCCGCAGCAGTGCGGCATGAAAGGATCGTGACGCTTCGCATCGATCGTTCCTCGCCCGCCGGCGCATCGCGCACGGGGCGACGCGGGCCGCCGCGATCGGCGCGGAGCGATTCATCGACGATGTCGGGACGACGGCGTTCGCCGATCGAGCCGCTCGGCGCGCCGCGTGCCTGCCGTGATTGCCTGCGTTCGCCGGAATGGTCCAAACGCGCGGACATCTTCGCGCGAGCGTGGAAAATCCGGCGCTCGCGCCGCGCAGGGGAATCGCGCGCGCGATTCATGCGGCGCCGCGCTTTTCCGCTTCGTTCGATGTCCGTATCCGTAAGATCGTCGCGTTGCCGAACGGCTTGAACGCGGGATCGCCGGTGCAAGCGACACCCGGGTGCCAAGGCGTACCGAAACGAATGCCGCGCGCAACGGCGCGGCTCGAACATGCTGCCCGCATCACGCATCACGCACCACGCGAGTGCGCGAACGCGCGACCTTCGGCATCGACGATGCCGTCCGGCACGGGCGTCACGTAAGCCCGCGGCACGATCGGCATGCGCTGACGATGCGCCCGGCGGCCTCGGCTCCCGCCCGATTCCCGCGACCGTCTTCGCCGCGATGCCGTGAATTGCCGGCGCCCCTGCGCCCATTACCGGAGCACGAGCGCCGTGCCGGCGACTCATCGAATGAATGCCTGCCGCCACGACGCCCGCCGGCCGGCTCCCGATGCGCGCCGGCGCGCGCGACGAACGCGCCGCGCGTTGCGCCGACGCATGCGGCGGTGAAACGAACTGAAACGCGCGCGCGTGCTTTGCTCCGGCACGCGGCGAGCCGGCCGCCCTGCCCGCGCGTCGACCGCAGCAAGACGCGCCGCCTCGCCGGCCGCGCATTCGATCGCCCGTTTCATACCGCCGTTCTCGCTTTTCCGCGCTTATCTCAAAAATATCCTCAAACCGGCAGGTCATTACACGAAAAATGCTCGTACTTTTGTGCGGCAAGAGACTATATTTTCGGAAAGACTATCAAGAATTGTTAAAAGCAGCCGTTACCCACACCAGTACCTCCGATCGGGCATCGCGCGAGCCCGACGGATTCGGGACAAGGCCTGGCGACGGATCGGGATGCGACGAAGAATGAGGATCGTGCTCGCGAAATCCTCACGCCACGGGTCTTGACCGCGTTGACCGCGCATGCGGTATCGAACCCAAGAGTGGAGAGGCCCCATGAACAAGAAATGTAGTAATCCTGAACAGACGCGGCTTGGCCAGGTCCGTGCCGTCGCCGGCATTCTCTCCATGTCCGTCCTCGTTCCGCTCGCCGGTTGCGGCGGCGGTGGCGACGGAGGCGGAAGCGGCACGCCGTCGGCCGCCGCGCAGCCGACCCCCGCGCCGGCACCGGCGCCGGCCCCGGCACCCGCGCCGAGCTCGGGTTCGTCGCAATCCACCAATTCGTCGACCTCGACGGCGGCCTGCCCCGTCACGCAGGCCGCCTCGACCGCCGCCGGCGAAACGCTCGTCACCCGCACCGTTTCGCACGAAGCACCCGTCGACCATCTGATCGTCAAGCTGCAACGCACGGCGGCGGCGAGCGCATCCGGCGCGCGCATCATGGCCGCGGCGAACGACGCGGCCCGACTCGATTCGGTGATCCAGCGCGTGATGTCGCAATGGAGCGCGAAGAGCGGCGCCGTTCGCTCGTATGCGCAGAACATCGCGCCGACGAACGCGGTGCAGGTGGAACGGACGATGTCGGACGGTGCCGCGCTGCTCGCGCTCGGACAAAAGATGAGCGCGGATAATGCCGGCGCTCTCGCGCAAACGTTCGCGGCCGATCCGGACGTCGCCTATGCGGAGCCCGACCGGCGCGTGTTCGCCCGCACGGTGGCGACCGACCCGGACTACGCGCAGCAGTGGAACTACTTCGATCCGGCGGCCGGCATCAATCTGCCGGACGCATGGAACGTGACGAACGGCCTGCCGAGCGTCGTCACCGCGGTGCTCGACACCGGCTATCGCCCGCATCCGGACATCATCGCGAACCTGCTGCCGGGCTACGATTTCATCTCCGACATCAACACCGGCAACAACGGCCACGGCCGCGGCCCGGACGCGACCGACCCGGGCGACTGGGTCACGCAGCAGGAACTGACCGATCCGTCGAGCCCGTTCTACCAATGCGCGAGCGCGCCGTCGAACAGCAGCTGGCACGGCACGCAGGTCGCCGGCATCATCGGCGCCGCCGCGAACAACGGCATCGGCATCGCGGGCGTCAGCTGGTACGGCAAGATCCTGCCCGTGCGCGTGCTCGGCAAGTGCGGCGGCACGACGAGCGACATCGCCGACGCGATGCGCTGGGCGGCGGGCATTCCCGTCGCGGGCGCGCCGACGAACCTCACGCCGGCGAAGGTGATCAACCTGAGCCTCGGCGGCAGCGGCCCGTGCGGCGACACGTTCCAGCAGGCGATCAACGACGTGATCGCGCGCGGCACGACCGTCGTCGTCTCGGCCGGCAACGACGGCCAGGCGACGACGCTGGACCGCCCGGCCAACTGCAAGGGCGTGATCTCGGTCGGCGCGACCGACAGCACCGGCCAGCGCGCGTGGTACAGCAACTTCGGCTCGGACATCACGCTGAGCGCGCCGGGCTCGAACATCCTGTCGACGAGCAATGCGGGCACCACGGTGCCGACCACCGACGCGTACGGCACGCACAGCGGCACGAGCCTCGCCGCGCCGCAGGTGGCGGGCGTCGCCTCGCTGATGCTCGCGGTCAACCCGAACCTCACGCCCGCGCAGATCGCGCAGAAGCTCGCGAGCACCGCGCGGCCGTCGCCGGCCACCGCATCCTGCCTCGCGCGCGCGCCGGGCGCGGGCATCGTCGACGCCGGCACGGTGGTTGCGTCCGCAACGAAATAGCGTCGCGTCCCGAACGCGCTCTTGCGGCGGCCGCCCGAACGGGCGGCCGTCTTTCTTCGGTTCGCGGCCGCGCCGGCGGCAATGCGCCACCTCGCGCGCACGGATGCGCGCGGCGCGTCGGCCCGCCGTAAAAAACTTGACGCGTCGCACGCCGAGCCTTTACCATCGCCCCGTCTTGATACTTGGAGTGTTCCGTGAACACCGATGCGAGTTGTAGTCGGTCCTGCACCGGCTTGACTGCTGACTGAGGCATTCGCGCAGAGCGCCCCGCTTCTGCCGCATCCCGGCCAGCAGGATGCGGCGTCTTTCCGGCCATCCCGGCCCGATCTTCCCGCCACGATTTTTCCGAATGAACGACGCTCGCGCCGCACTGCGCGCGCTGGGTACGCTCGTTCTCGCAATGCACGGCCCGCGCCGTGCGTGCGCGCCCGCGCGCGCACGCCGCGCGAGCTTGGCGCCCGTTCGCCTGCGCCCCCGATGCGCGGCATGCCCGCCGTACGCCCTTTTCGCGCCCGGCCAACAATCGACAGGAGTCCAGATGGAAGCAGACGACAGTAGCCGATTACCGCTCGCCGGCGTGGCGCCGGGCGGCGCGTGCGCCGCGTCGGCCGCGCCGGCGAGCGACTCCGATTCCCCCTTGATTCAGCCGAACGCGCGCGACGCGATGCGGCGGGAGACGCGCGTGCGCCGATGACGCCGGCGCTCCCTGCTCGCCTCGCGCGACAACACGGAGCGACCGATGACACAACGCACTCCTTCAAAACACAAGCAACGCGGATTTCTCCATTACGGCGCGCGGGGCGACGGCGACGCCGGCCGCCCGATGCGCATCGAATACGCATCCGCGCAACCGCTCGCCGATACGCTCGCGCATCTTCGCACGAGCGAGTGCGGCCTCACGACGCCCGACGCGAGGCAGCGCCTGCTCGGCGACGGCCCGAACGAAATCGCGCACGACAAGCCGCCGCACTGGAGCCGGCAGTTGCTCGCGGCGCTGAACAATCCGTTCGTCTACGTGCTGCTCGTGCTCGCCGCGATCAGTTTGCTCACCGACGTCTATTTCGCCGACCCGGGCGATCGCGACTACGTGAAGATCACGATCCTGCTGTCTATGGTGACGATCAGCGTGCTGCTGCGCTTCGTGCAGGAATTCCGCTCGCTGCGCGCGGCCGAAAAGCTCAAGGCGATGGTCCGCACGACGGCGACCGTGCAGCGCCGCGCCGACGACGCGAGCGCGCCGATCAGGCACGACGTGCCGATGCGCGAAGTCGTCGTCGGCGATATCGTGCATCTGTCGGCGGGCGACATGATTCCCGCGGACGTGCGGCTGATCTCGTCGCGCGACCTCTTCATCAGCCAGGCGGTGCTCACGGGCGAGGCGCTGCCCGTCGAGAAGTACGACACGCTCGGCGCCGTCGCGCAAAAGTCGGCCGATCCGGCGAGCCGCTCCAGCGGCGCCGCCGTGCGCCTCGAGCGCGTGGAACACGGCGGCTCGCTGCTCGATCTCGCGAACGTGTGCTTCATGGGCACCAACGTCGTGAGCGGCACCGCCACCGCGGTCGTCGTCGCGACGGGCGGCGATACGTACTTCGGCGCGCTCGCGAAGAACGTCGTCAGCCACAAGCGCATCGAGACGAGCTTCGATCGCGGCGTCTCGAGCGTGAGCTGGCTGCTGATCCGCTTCATGCTCGTGATGGTGCCCGTCGTCTTCATGATCAACGGCCTCACGAAAGGCGACTGGCTGAGCGCGCTCACGTTCGCGCTCGCGGTGGCGGTCGGCCTCACGCCCGAGATGCTGCCGATGATCGTCAGCGCGAACCTCGCGCGCGGCGCGATCGCGATGGCGCGGCGCAAGGTGGTCGTCAAGCGGCTGAACTCGGTCCAGAACTTCGGCGCGATGGACGTGCTCTGCACCGACAAGACGGGCACGCTCACGCAGGACAAGATCATCCTCGAGCATCATCTCGACGTGTCGGGCCGCAAGAACGAGGACGTGCTGCGGCTCGGCTGGCTGAACAGCTTCCATCAGAGCGGCCAGAAGAACCTGATCGACATCGCGATCGTCGAGCGCGCGAACCAGCTCGGCGAATGGATCAAGCCGCAGGGCTACCGCAAGATCGACGAGCTGCCGTTCGACTTCGTGCGCCGGCGCCTGTCGGTCGTCGTCGAGGATCCGCGCGGCACGCATCTGCTCGTCTGCAAGGGCGCGCTCGAGGAGATGCTCGCCGTCTCGACGCACGTTCAGGATGACGAAGGGGTGCATCCGCTCGATTTCGTCGCGCGCAAGCGGCTGCTCGCGCAGGCGAATGCGTACAACGAAGACGGCTTTCGCGTGCTGATCGTCGCGACGCGCACGATCGCGCGCGGCGACGAACGCGAGCAGTACCGCACGGCCGACGAGCGCGACCTCGTCGTGCGCGGCTTCCTCACGTTCCTCGATCCGCCGAAGGAATCGGCCGCGCCCGCGCTCGCCGGGCTGCGCGAGAACGGCGTCGCCGTGAAGGTGCTCACGGGCGACAACCCGACCGTCACGCTGAACGTCTGCCGGCAGGTCGGCCTTGCGCCCGGCAAGCCGCTGCTCGGCACCGAAATCGAGGCGCTCCACGACGCGGCGCTCGAGAAGGCCGTCGAGCACACGACGGTGTTCGCGAAGCTCACGCCGCTGCAGAAGGCGCGGATCGTCAAGGCGCTGCAGGCGAACGGCCACACGGTGGGCTTCCTCGGCGACGGGATCAACGACGCGCCGGCGCTGCGCGACGCCGACGTCGGCATCTCGGTCGACAGCGGCGCGGACATCGCGAAGGAGACGGCCGACATCATCCTGCTCGAGAAGAGCCTGATGGTGCTCGAGGAAGGCGTGATCAAGGGCCGCGAGACGTTCGGCAACATCCTCAAGTACCTGAACATGACCGCGAGCTCGAACTTCGGCAACGTGTTCTCGGTGCTCGTCGCGAGCGCGTTCCTGCCGTGGGAGCCGATGCTCGCCGTGCAGATGCTCGTGCTGAACCTCATCTACGACACGTCGCAGATGCTGCTGCCGTGGGACAAGATGGACCCGGAGTTCCTGAAGAAGCCGCGCAAGTGGGAAGCGAACAACATCGGCCGCTTCATGCTGTGGGTGGGGCCGACATCGTCGGTGTTCGACATCACGACCTACGTGCTGATGTGGACGGTGTTCGGCGCGGGCGCGCTCTACCACGCGCAGGGCGGCGCGGCCGGCCAGCTGGTGATGAACTCCGGCTGGTTCGTCGAGAGCCTCGTGTCGCAGACGCTCGTCGTCCATCTGCTGCGCACGCAGAAGATCCCGTTCCTGCAGAGCACCGCTTCGCTGCCCGTGCTGCTGTCGACGACGATCGCGATCGCGATCGGCTGCTGGCTGCCGTTCTCGCCGTTCTCCGAAGCGCTCGGCTTCATCCGCCTGCCCGGCAGCTACTGGCTGTGGCTCGCCGCGACGATGATCGGCTACATCGCGCTCGCGCAGATCGTGAAGACGCTCTACGTGCGCCGCTACAAGCGGTGGTTCTGACGCGAAGCGTTTCGCTCCCGCATCCCGGCCGGCGCGCGGCGCGCGCCGGCCGCTCGTCTCATCGAAGGTGACGCCATGAAAAGAATGCTTCCGCTCGCGGCCGCGAGCGCGCTCTTCGCGCCCGCCGGCGCGCACGCCGACCACCCGTTCACGTCCGACGACACGAACACGCAAGGCGACGGCAACTGGCAGTACGAGCTGAACGTCGAGCGCACGTCGAAGCAGCCCGACATCGGCCGCCAGCAGCTCTGGAACACGACGCTCACGCGCGGCTTCGGCGAACGCGTCGACCTGTACGTGCAGGCGCCGTACACGCACGTGCAGACGCGCTCCGACGAAGACGGCTCGGGCCTCGGCGACCTCGAGATCGGCGCGAAGTGGCGCGTGCTCGAACGCGGGCCGCTCAGCATCGCGCTGAAGCCGCGCTTCACGATGCCAACGGGCGACGATGCGCGCGGACTCGGCAACGGGCGCGCGAGCGCGGGCGCGATGCTGCTCGCGCAGTACGACGTCGCGCGCCTGCAGGTACTCGTGAACGCGGGCCTGATGTATCAGCCGAACCGGCAAGGCAATCTCGCATCGATCTGGCAGGCGTGCGGCGCAATCGTCTATCGTGCGACGGACAAGCTGCGGCTCGGCGTCGATATCGGCGTTTCACGCAATCCGGAGCGCGGCGCCGGCGCGCATCCGGCGTACGTGATCGCGGGCGCGATCTATACGCCGCGCGACTGGCTCGACGTCGACCTCGGCTATCGGCGCGGGCTCAACGATCAGATCTACGACCATGCGTTGATGGCGGGGCTCACGGTGCGGTGGTGAACGCCTCGGCCGCGGGGCAACGGCGGCGCGACCGCGCCGCGGCCCGCAAGCCGCGGATCGGCGGCCCGCGCAATGGCGCGGCGCCGCGCGCCCGGCGCCGGCCGCGTGCGGCGTCGCCTTCGCCGGCGACACGCGCATGCGCGGCGGCGCCGGCCGCTTCACGCGTCCCCGCCTCGCGCGGCCGCGCCGCCGCCGAAGAGCGCGTCGCACCACTGCCGCCCTTGCGCCGTCAGCGCCGCGCAGCCCGTGCCGTCCTCGCGCACGATCGTCTCGGTCACGCCCGCCGCGTCGAGCCGCGTCAGCGCCCGCCGCAGCGCGCTCATCGGCATGCCCGCGCGCTTGGCGAGCTTCGCGAGCGACCAGGGCGCGCCGCGCGCATCGACGGCGGCTTCGCGCAACCGCAGCAGCACGGCGACGAGCGCCGGATCGCAGCCGGAATCGCCGCCTGCACGGCCCGCCGCGTCTTCGCCATCGGCGCGCGCCTGCGCCCGCGCATCGCACGCCCACGGCGCATGCACATCGTCCTCGCGCCATGCGCCGCATGCATCGCGCCCGTCTTTCGCCGCGTTCGTCTTCATCCCCCCGCCCTCATCGTTTCGCGCACACCGCGGCCAGCCGCCCGAGCGTCTTCACCGCCGCCTCGATCTGCGGCGACCACGCATAGCTGTAGTTCAGCCGGATGCAGTGCCGATACGCGAGCGTCGTCGAGAACATGTGCCCCGGCCCGAGCGTGATCTTCTGCGCGAGCGCGAGCCGGTAGAGCGCCATCGCGTCGACGCCGTCCGGCAGCTCGATCCATAGCACGTAGCCGCCCTTCGGCTGCGACAGCCGCGTGCCGTCCGGAAAGAAACGCCGCACGAGCGCCGCCATCATGCTCGCCTGCTGCGCATAGAGCTTGCGAATCCGCCGCAGATGGTGATCGTAGCCGTCGTGCCGCAGATACTCGGCGATCGCGAGCTGGTCGATCGCGGGCGTCGCGAGGGTGTTCAGGAACTTGAGCTTTTCGACCTGATCGCGGTAACGCCCCGGCATCGCCCAGCCGACCCGGTACGCGGGCGACAGGCTTTTCGAGAACGACGCGCAGTGCAGCACGAGCCCGCGCGCATCGAACGCCTTGAGCGTGCTCGGCCGCGCGGCGCCGTAGTACAGCTCGTGGTAGACGTCGTTCTCGATCGCCGGCACGTCGTGCCGCGCGAGCAGCTCGACGAGCGCGCGCTTGCGCTCGTCCGGCATCAGGAAGCCGAGCGGGTTCTGGAAATTGGGCATCACCATGCACGCGGCAATGCGCTCGGTCGCGAGAATCCGCGCGAGCGCGTCGATATCGATGCCCTCGCCCGGGTGCGTCGCGACTTCGATCGCACGCATCCCGAGCCGCTCGATCGCGTGCAGCATCGCGTAGAACGTCGGCGATTCGACGGCGATCGTGTCGCCCGGCTTGGCCACCGCCTGCAGGCACAAATTGATCGCCTCGGTCGCGCCGATCGTCACGACGATCTCGCCCGGATCGACCGCGACGCCGCCTTCCAGATAGCGGCGCGCGATCTGCCGGATCAGCTCCGGATTGCCCGGCGGCAGATCGTCGATCACGCCCCAGCGCGCGCGCCGCCGCGCGATAGCGTGCGCGTGCCGCGCGATGCGCTGCGCGGGGAACGGCGTCGCGTCCGGATACGGCGAGCCGAGCGGCACCGCGTCGTCGCGCGCGATCGAGCGCAGCGTCGACAGCACGAGCCGGCTCACGTCGACGGCCGACGACACCGCGACGGGCGCCGACGCATGCAGCGCGAGCGCCGGCGCATCCTGCCGCGCGCGCACGAAATAGCCGGACTGCGGCCGGCTCTCGATCGCGCCGCGGCTCTCGAGCACCAGGTACGCGCGCACGACGGTCGTGATGCTGAGCCGGTGCTGCACGCTCGCCTGCCGCACCGACGGTATCCGCTCGCCCGGCCGGTAGACGCCGCGCCGGATCATCGCCTCGATGTCGTCCGCCAGTTGTTCGTAGCGCTTCACTGCCCGCCCCGCCGGTCCGTTTGTCGATATGCAAGAGTACAGTTTATTGACGCATCGCACCATAACCAAGAACTGTGCTCTTTTTCTTTCCGGCAAGGTGTGCTCCCGCCCGGTCTCGCCGCGCGCGTACGCTTCGTTGCGTCGCCGTCCCCAACCGGCGCTCAGACATTTCAACGACATGAAAACCAAGGAACCCGACGCGCGCATCGAGCCGTACGCCCATCCGGCGGGCGGCTGGGGCGCGCTCAAGTACGTCGCGATCAACCTGTTCAAGGAAAAGGTGCCGGGCGGCAATTACCGCGCGCTGCTGCGCCAGAACCAGCCGGACGGCTTCGACTGCCCGGGCTGCGCGTGGCCCGATCGCGAGCATGCCTCGACGTTCGAATTCTGCGAGAACGGCGTGAAGGCCGTCGCGGCCGAGGCGACCGCCAAGCGCGTGACGCCCGCGTTCTTCGCCGAGCATACGGTGAGCGCGCTCTTCGATCAGTCCGACTACGCGCTCGAGCAGCACGGCCGCCTGACCGACCCGATGGTCTACGACGCCGCGACCGACCGCTACGTGCCGATCGCCTGGAACGCGGCGTTCGAGCTGATCGCGAACCACCTGCGCGCGCTCGGCGAGCCGAACCGCGCGGCGTTCTACACGTCGGGCCGCGCGAGCAACGAGGCCGCGTTCCTGTATCAGTTGCTCGTGCGCTACTACGGCACCAACAACTTCCCCGACTGCTCGAACATGTGCCACGAGGCGACGAGCCGCGGGCTGCCGGCCACGGTCGGCGTCGGCAAGGGCACGGTCACGCTCGATGATTTCGAGCAGGCCGACACGCTGCTGATCTTCGGCCAGAACCCGGCGACGAACCATCCGCGCATGATGGGCGAGCTGCGCGCGTGCGCGAAGCACGGCGCGACGATCGTGTCGATCAATCCGCTGAAGGAGCGCGGGCTCGAGCGCTTCGCGAGCCCGCAGCATCCGGCCGAGATGCTGACGATGTCGAGCACGCCGATCGCGTCGACGTTCGTGCAGCCTCGCGTCGGCGGCGATCTCGCGCTCATCAAGGGCGTCGCCAAGCGCGTGCTCGAGCTCGACGACGCGGCGCGCGAACGCGGCGGCGCGCGCGTGCTCGACGTCGACTTCATCGCCGCGCACACGGCCGGCTTCGACACGTTCGCGGCCGACCTGCGCGCGCAGGACTGGGCCGCGCTCGTCGGCGAAAGCGGCGTGCCGCGCGAGCAGATCGATGCGCTCGCGCGCATCTACGTGCGCGGCGAACGCGTGATCGCGACGTGGGGAATGGGCCTCACGCAGCACAAGCACTCGGTCGCGACGGTGCACATGCTGTCGAACCTGATGCTGATGCGCGGCAACGTCGGCCGCCCGGGCGCGGGCCTCTGCCCCGTGCGCGGGCATTCGAACGTGCAGGGCAACCGCACGGTCGGCATCGAGGAGAAGCCTTCCGACGCGTTCCTCGAGCGGCTCGGCCGCGTATTCGATTTCGCGCCGCCGCGCGGCCACGGCTACGACGTCGTCGAGACGATCGAGGCGATGCTCGACGGCCGCATCGGCGTGTTCATCGGCCTCGGCGGCAACTTCGCGATGGCGACGCCCGATACGCCGCGCACGTGGCAAGGGCTGCGCCGTTGCGGCCTGACCGTGCACATCACGACGAAGCTCAACCGCAGCCATCTCGTGCATGGCCGTGAGGCGCTGATCCTGCCGACGCTCGGCCGCACCGAGATCGATCTGCAGAACGGCGTCGCGCAGGGCGTGAGCGTCGAGGACTCGATGTGCATGGTCCATGCGTCGTACGGGATGAACCCGCCGGCGTCGCCGAACCTGCTGTCGGAGGTCGCGATCGTCGCGCGGCTCGGGCACGCGCTCTTCGGCGGCGACAAGATCGACTGGCTCGGCTATATGAACGACTACGCGAAGATCCGCGACGCGATCGAAGCGAGCATCGAGGGTTTCGACGACTACAACGCGCGAATCGCGCGGCCGGGCGGCTTCCATCTGCGGATCGCGTCGCGCGAGCGCGAATGGCTCACGCCGAGCGGCCGCGCGAACTTCATCGTCCATGCGCTGCCCGCCGACACGCCGATCCAGCGCGCCCGCGCGCGCCACGGCAAGCGGCTGATGACGCTGATGACGACGCGCTCGCACGATCAGTACAACACGACGATCTACGCGCTCGACGACCGCTATCGCGGCGTGTTCGGCGAGCGGCGCGTCGTGTTCGCGCATCCCGACGATCTCGCGATGCTCGGCTTCGAGGCGGGCGAGCGCGTGGATCTCGAAACGGTATGGGACGACGGAATCGAGCGGCGCGTCGCGGGCTTTCTGCTCGTCGCGTACGACATTCCGCGCGGCTGCCTCGGCGCGTACTACCCGGAGACGAATCCGCTCGTGCCGCTCGACAGCGTGGGCGACGTCTGCAACACGCCGACGTCGAAGTCGATTCCGGTGCTGATGCACCGGTCGGCGGGCGACGCGGCGCACGCGGCATGACGCGAGGCCCGCATGATCGTCAGACCGCGCGAGCACGGGTTCCGGATGCTGTTCGTCTGGAACGGTTCGGTGCTCAAATCGATTCTGCCGCAGCTTGCGCTGATGAGCGCCGTGAGCATCGTCGCGCTGCTGACGAACGGCCGCATTCTCGGCGAGAAGGTGCCGCTGAACCCGACGCCGTTCACGCTCGCGGGCCTCGCGCTCGCGATCTTCGCCGCGTTTCGCAACAACGCGAGCTACGACCGCTACTGGGAGGCGCGCAAGCTCTGGGGCGGCGTGCTGAGCGCGGCGCGCGCGCTGACCTCGCAGGCGCTCGGCTACGACGCGCTCGCCGACGGCGCATCGTTCGCCCGCGCGACGGCGGGTTTCGTCTATGCGCTCAAGCACCAGTTGCGCGGCACGGACCCGACTCACGACCTGCGCCGCCGCCTGCCCGCTGACTGGCTCGATCCGGTGCTCGCCGCGCAGTTCCGCCCGGTCGCGATCCTGCATGCGTTGCGCGGGCGGCTGGCCGGCCGGCATCGCGACGGCGCGCTGACCGATGCGCAGCTGTGGATGCTCGACGCGCAGCTCAACGAACTCGCCGCGAAACTGGCGGGCTGCGAGCGCATCGCATCGACGCCGATCCCGTTTCCCTATCACGTGCTGCTGCACCGGACTGTCTACGCGTATTGCGTGATGCTGCCGTTCGGGCTCGTCGACTCGATCGGCATCGCGACGCCGTTCGTATCGGTGTTCGTGTCGTACACGCTGATCGCGCTCGACGCGATCGCGGGCGAGATCGCCGAGCCGTTCGGCGACGGGCCGAACCATCTCGCGCTCGATGCGCTGACACGGCAGATCGAGCGCTCGCTGTTCGAGCTGGCCGGCCTGCCGCTGCCGGACGAAATGCGCGCCGGCCCGAATCACCGGCTGTCGTGACGGCGGGCGGCGCGCGCCGCCACGATCGCTGTCCTTCGCGGTCCGCGGCGAGTATTTGGCGATCGAATGAACGGACCGCGCGCCACTCGCGCCGACATTGTGCGAAGCCGGGCGATTGAGGTAGGATCGCCCGCGGCGGCCCCGGGGCCATCCAATTTCCAGGCCGCCGCAGTCATCGCGACAACAACGGGCGCTCGCCGAACTCGCCCGATCACCTCCAAACGCGCATGCCGAAGAAGGATCGCACCATGAACCACCATACGAATCAACTCCATCCATCAACATCGTTCGCGTTCGTCGCCGCGTCGTGGGCCGCGCTGCTCGCCGGCGTCTGCGCGTATCTGCTCGGCTTGTGGAACGCCGGCATGCAGCTCAACGAAAAAGGCTATTACTTCACGGTGCTCGCATACGGCCTGTTCGCGGCGGTCTCGCTGCAAAAGAGCGTGCGCGACCGTCTCGAAGGCGTTCCGGTCACGGGGCTGTACTACGGCCTCGCGTGGGCGTCGGTGATCCTGACGATCGCGCTGCTCGTGATCGGCCTCTTCAACGCGACGCTGCTGCTCAGCGAGAAGGGCTTCTACGCGATGTCGTTCGCGCTCGCGCTGTTCGGCTCGGTGGCCGTGCAGAAGAACACCCGGGACCTCAAGGCGGCCGGACGCGGCCGCGCGGAAACGGAAGTGGCCGTCGACATCGCCGAGTAACGAAACCACAGCGATTACTATGCGGCGTGCCTCGTCGACCCCGCCGGCAATCGGCTCGAGGCGGGGTGTCACGCGGCTGCGTCGGCACACGCGCGCTCGTGACGCCCGAGCGCGCCGATCGACGGCGCGCGGCACATCGCCCCGTGTCGCCCCGTGTCGCCCCGGCTCGGCTCATGCTCGCGCGATGCCTAAACGCGCGCGCAGGCAATGCCGTGCGGGATACGCGCCGGCGAGCCGGCCGTGACGTATCGCGCCCCGACGAAAGCGCTCGATGCGGCAGAAGCGGGGTTCGGCGGCATGATGCGTATGGTACGCGGCGCGGCTGTATCGCCGCCGCGTTCGCGATTCGGTCGAGCGAGGCGGCCGCCATGCCGCGCATTGACTGCCCCGCTCCGCCGGCGCGAAACACGCGCGCCGCCCCGCCTGCGCGCTCGTTCAATTGAACGCCGCCCAGATCAGATACACGTTCAACGCGACGATCGCCGCCGCCGCCGCGCTCGCCGCGACGAGCGTCGGCGCGCGCAGCGCATGCTCGCCGAGCAGCGCGCGCCGGCTCGACAGCAGCAGCAGCGCGGCCATCGGCAGCGGCAGCACGAGGCTCAGCACGACCTGGCTCAGCACCATCGCGCGCGTGACGTCGCAGCCGAGCGCGACGATCGCGAACGCGGGCGCGATCGTCACGAGCCGCCGCACCCAGATCGGCACCCGGCGACGCAGGAAGCCCTGCATCACGACCTGCCCCGCGAGCGTGCCGACGACCGAACTCGACACGCCGGACGCGAACAGCGCGACGAGAAAGAGCGCGCCCGCCGCCGGGCCGAGCAGCGGAATCAGCGTGTGATACGCGTCGCCGATATCGGCCATGCCCGGCGCCGTCCGGTGGAACGCGGACGACGCCATCATCACCATCGCGATGTTCACGAAGCCGGCGACGCCGAGCGCGACCGCGACCTCGCGGTTCGAGAAGCGCAGCAGCAGCCGGCGCTCGCGCGCGTCGCGCGGCGTCGTGCGCCGCTGCGTGAGGCCGGAGTGCAGATAGAGCGTGTGCGGCATGATCGTCGCGCCGATGATGCCCACCGCGAGCGTGAGCGCCGTGCCGTCGCGCAACTGCGGCACGACGAGATGGTATGCGGCCGCGTGCCAGTCCTGCGGCGCGATCAGCAATTCGCCGAGGTAGCTCGCGCCGATCACGCCGACCAGCGCCGCGATCGCGGCCTCGAGCGGCCGGAAGCCGCGCTTTTCCAGCGTGAGGATCGCGCAGGTCAGCACCGCCGTCGCGGCCATCCCGGCGATGAGCGGCAGATGCAGCAGCAGGCCGAACGCGAGCGCCCCGCCCAGGAATTCGGCGAGATCGGTCGCCATCGCGGCGATCTCGGACGTCGCCCACATCCCCCAGACGACGGGCCGCGGAAAATGCTCGCGGCACAGCTCGGCGAGGTTGCGGCCCGTCACGATGCCGAGCTTCGCCGACATCGCCTGAAACACCATCGCGATCACGTTCGCGGCGAGCACGACCCACAGCAGCTCGTAGCCGTACGCGGCGCCCGCCTGGATGTTGGTCGCGAAGTTGCCGGGGTCCATGTAGCCGATCGACGCGATCACGGCCGGCCCGACGAACGGCAGCGCGGCCGCGACGCCCTTGCGGCGCCCTTCGAGCGCGTCGCGCGCGGCGCGGACGGTGCGCGAGCTCGCGTCTCCCGCCGTCGCGAAATCGCCGGCGGATCGGCTCATCGTGGTTGAGGAAAGCATGGTGGGTATCCGTTGGAGTGCAGCATGATTGGACATGCGCGGCGCGGCAGGCCGCGCGACCGGGCGGCGGCCGGTTAGGCCGCCCGCGCGCCGCGCGCTTACGCCGGCACGACGTCCGGCCGGTTGCGCGGAAAGCGCGCGATCACGTCGGGCGCGATATGCAGATGCGCCTCGACGAGCTGCGGCGGCGTGTGCGCGAGCCAGTCGGACAGCGAAACCTCCGCGTAGCGGTCCGCCTTGAAGATCTCGAGGAACACGAGATCGGTCGTGCCCGTGTTCTGCACGTAGTGGCCGAGGCTCTTCTTCACGTAGCCGACGTCGCCCGCGCGGAAATCGGCCGTCTGCGCCTTCGGGCCGGTGTCGAACACCGTCATGCGCGCGTCGCCCCGGATGTAGTACTGCCATTCGTCCGCGTTCGGGTGCCAGTGCAGCTCGCGCATGCCGCCCGGCTTCACCGTGACGAGCGCGGCCGCGATCGTCTTCGACACAGCGAAGTTCGTGCTGTCGACGATCCGCACTTCGCCGCCGCGCGTCTTCACGTTCGGCTTCATGTCGCCCATCGAGAAGATGAACGGATGCTTCGGCGCGCCGCGCGACGACGCCGACGCGCGCTGCGCGGCGGCGAGCGGCCCGGGATCGTCGCCCTGGAAGATCCACAGATTGTCGAGCGGAATGCGGCGGAATGCATCGGCGGGCACGCCGAAGTTCAGCGCGAGCACGTCGGGCGGCGTGTGCGCGATCCAGTCCGTCACGAGCAGCGTGTTGAATTCGGACGCGCGGCCGTTGTCGAACGCGAGGAGGAATTCGGCGCCGTCGACGCCGAGCCCCTGCAGCGAATGCGGCAGCCCCGGCGGGAAATACCAGAGGTCGCCCGTCTTCACGTCCTGCACGGACGGCCGCCCCTCTTCATCGAGCACGGTGATCCGGCAGCGGCCGTCGAGCATGAACGCCCATTCGGCCTGCTGGTGCCAGTGCATCTCGCGAATGCCGCCGCGCGCGAGCCGCATGTTGACGCCGGAAATCGTTTCGGAAATCGCGAAATCCTCCTGCGTGACTTCGCGCGCCCAGCCGCCGTTCTGAATGCGCTTGTGCGCATTATTGAACGACGCCCAGAAAATCGGCATGCCGTTAATGTCGGTGGCCGGCGGACTCTGAAACGAAGGAAACTCCTTCATCAGCGCCGGATTTTGCGGCCCCGGATCGGTCAGGCTCTGCGGATTGCGCGCGTTCACCGCGCCCTCGGCCGGGCTGTCCGGATTGCCGAACGAAGCGGCCTTCGCGGAAACGGCGATGCCGGCGGCGGCGAGCGCGCCGGCCGTGCCGGCGAGCATCTTGCGTCGGGACAGATTCGTCATATTCACCTCTTCGAACGTTTCGATAAAAAAACGACCCCTCCGGAATATCGATTCGATTTTCCTAAAATCGATATCCCGCCACGCAAGTTAAATATAAACCGCCAAAAAAATTAAATGACTTGTTAATATGAATCGATGAATTAATCTGATTCCCTTTAAGTTTGTAATCTTCCGGGCGGGCGCGGCGGATTTGACGCGGCGCAGCGGGGTCTCGCGCCGCGACGGCCGAGGTTTCTGGAACGCGCCCGGCAATGAGAGAATCGAGCTCGATACCTTTTCGACGGAGTCTCGATGAAGCACATGCTGTCCAAGCTCGCGGCGAGCGCCGCACTCGCCGCGCTGGCCCCGGTGCTGGCCCCCGCGCACGCGGCCACGCCGCCCGGCATCTTCGTGATCGCGACGCAGCTCGGCGAATTCACGACGCTCGACCCGAGCGAAATCTACGAGCTCGTGCCGTCCGAATACGTCGCGAACACGTACGAGCGGCTCGTGCGCGTCGACCTGCGCGAACCGTCGAAATTCGAAGGCCGGATCGCGCAATCGTGGAGCGTCGGCGCGGACGGCCTCACCTACACGTTCAAGCTGCGCACCGGCCTGAAGTTCCACTCGGGCAATCCGGTGACGGCCGACGACGTGGCGTGGTCGCTGCAGCGCACGGTGCTGCTCGACAAAGGGCCGGCCGGCGTGCTCGCGGACCTCGGCCTGACCAAGGACAACGTCGCGCGGAAGGTACGCAAGCTCGACGACACGACCGTGTCGATCGAGACCGACCGCCGGTACGCGCCGAGCTTCGTGCTGAACGTGCTGAGCGCGGACCCGGCATCGATCGTCGACAAGCAGTTGCTGCTCTCGCACGAGAAGAACGGCGACTTCGGCAATGCATGGCTGAAGAACGCGGATGCCGGCTCGGGCCCGTACCGGCTCGTCAAGTGGACGCCGAACGAAAGCCTCGTGCTGCAACGCTTCGACGGCTACCGCGCGCCGTATCCGATGAAGCGCATCGTGTTGCGGCACGTGCCGGAAGCGTCCGCGCAGCGCCTGCTGCTCGAGAACGGCGACGTCGACGCCGCGCGCAACCTGAGCCCCGACAGCCTTGCTGCGCTGTCGAAGGCGGGCAAGATCCACGTCGCGTCATGGCCCGTGTCCGCGCTGCTGTACCTGAGCCTGAACACGAGGAATCCGAATCTCGCGAAGCCCGAGGTGCAGGAAGCGATGAAGTGGCTCGTCGATTACGACGGCATCCAGCGCAACATCGTCAGGACGACGTACAAGGTGCATCAGACCTTCCTGCCGGACGGCTTCCTCGGCGCGCTGGACGCGAATCCGTACCGGCAGAACGTCGCGAAGGCGAAGGCGCTGCTCGCGAAGGCCGGCCTGCCGAACGGCTTCGCGGTAACGATGGACATGCCGAACGATTACCCGTACGTCGAGATCGCGCAGGCGTTGCAGGCGAACTTCGCGCAGGGCGGCATCCAGGTGAAGCTGATTCCGGGCGACGCGAAACAGGCGATCGGCAAGTACCGTGCGCGCCAGCACGACATCTTCATCGGCGAATGGTCGCCGGACTACATGGACCCGAACAGCAACGCGCGCGGTTTCGCGTGGAATCCCGACAATTCGGACAACGCCAAGCACAAGCTGCTCGCGTGGCGCAACGGCTGGGATGTGCCGCAACTGACCGCGAAGACCGATGCGGCGCTCGCCGAGCCGTCGGCCGCGAAGCGCGCGCAGGACTATCAGGCGCTGCAAAAGGCGGTGCTCGCGAATTCGCCGTTCGTGATCCTGTTCGAGAAGGTCGTGCAGGTTGCGACGCGGCCGGGTGTCACGGGCCCGGAAATCGGGCCGATCAACGATCTCGTGTCGTATCGGACCTTGAAGAAGTAACCGCGTGGGCGCGGGCGCGCGCCGTCGCGAATCCGGCGGCGCGCTCGGCGGCGGGCGATCTTCGCGGCGATCCGGCCGCCGCGCATCGCTCGCCGCGCGGCCCGATTCGCCGCTGAAATCCCCATCGGCGCCCGCTCGCGCGGGCGCCGACGCACGCATCCGGCCGCGCCGCGGCAAAGCGAACACGGGCGCGCGCTACGGGCGCCATTGCGTCTTGAACATCAGCGTGATCCGCATCGTCGGGCATGCGCGCGACACGCCGCGCGCGACGTGATAGACGAAGCCCGGAAAGATCAGCAGCCGGTTCGGCTTCGGATACACCGCGCACAGAATGTCGGTGCGATCCTTGTTGAACAGCACCGTCTCGCCGCCCCAAT
Organism: Burkholderia mallei ATCC 23344; assembly: GCF_000011705.1. Taxonomy (NCBI): domain Bacteria; kingdom Pseudomonadati; phylum Pseudomonadota; class Betaproteobacteria; order Burkholderiales; family Burkholderiaceae; genus Burkholderia; species Burkholderia mallei. The sequence continues at coordinate 1,361,365 of NC_006349.2, forward strand.
CGGGATCCCAGCGCTCGTGCGGGTAATACACGGCCGTGCACGCGCCCATCGCGAGCGAATCGGCGTGCAGCGCGCCGTCGGCGCCGTAAGGCAAGCCGTTCGCATAGCAGCTCTGCAGCGCGTGCTGCGTCAAGTATGTCTGCGAAAGCCGCCGCCAGCACGCGTGCACGAGCGGCGCGGCGCGGGCGAGTTCGTCGGACGCGCCGGGCCCGACGTCGAGCTGCGCGGGGTCCGTCGCGCCCGCGAAGTGCCGGTTCCAGAACGGCTGCGTCTGCGCGCCGTTGTGCGAACGCCAGCCGTGGCTCCACTGGCCCGCCGCCAGAAACCGGTGGATCTGCGCATGCTCGTCGGGCGGCAGCAGATCGTCGACGATCGTGATGTCCTGCCATGCGCGCGTTGCGCTCGATGCCCCGGGCCGGGATGCCGCTTCCATGTCGCCTCCGTGATCTCCATCCATGCCGATGCGCCGCGCGCGGCGCGCCAAGCCGCCGCGCACGCGGTGCACGGGGCGCGGCCTGCGCTCGCGCCCCGCGCCGCCGCTGCGTCAGAACTTCCAGTGCAGGCTGCCTTGCACCGCGTGCTCGGACTGACGGCTCGCGAGCGAGCCGGAATAGCCGACGCGCAGCCATCCGTTCTTGCCGAGCTCGAGCCCGGCGCCCACGTTCAGCACCGCCGCATCCTTCGCAACCGGCACGCTCGACACGGTGAACGTGTCGCTCCCCGTCGCGAACGCGAGCGTGCCGCTCGGCTGCCCGTCCGTCAGCGCATGCTGCCAGCCCGCGCTGCCCTGCAGCGTCAACTGCAGTCGCGACGTCAGGCCAAGCCGCGTTTCGCCGCGCACGCCGAGCGTCGAGAACGTCACGTCGTGATTGCCTTGCCGCACGCGCAACGCCGCCGCGCCGCCGGTTTCCGTCGTCCCCTGGTTCTTCAGATGCACATACGCGACGCCGAAGAACGGCTCGAGCGTCGCGGCGCCATCGAGCGCGAACCGATAGCCGGCCTCGCCGAACACCTGCGTCGTTTCCGCGTGCAGCGCCGTCGTTTCGTTCTCGGCAACCGCGCCATATTGCACCGCGCGATCGACACCGCCGCGATGCCACGCATGCGCCGCGCCGATTCGCACGCCGAGTGCGCCGGGCTGCCACCCCGCGTATGCGCCGAGATGGAAGCTGTCGAACGACGCGGACGACGGCTGATTCCTCAGGTTCACGCCGGTGTGGCTGTAGCCGGCGAAGCCGCCCGCCCGCACGCTGTCGAGCAGCGCCGCGTCCGCGCCCGCGAGGAAGCCGCCCGTCGAGCTCGTGTAGCCGTTCACGTCGCCGCCGCGCGCGCTGCCCCACGCGCCGAGCAGCCGCGCCCAGGCGCCGGCGCGGCCCGGCGCGCCGCGCGCCGTCCACAGGCGCTCGAGCGCCGTTTCGCGCACTTGCCGGCTTTCGTTGACGAGCGCCGCGTAGGCGGCCGGATAGATCTCGCCCGTCAGTTGCGCGAGCGTCGCCTGCGGCGCCTGCGCGGACGCCGCGAACAGCACGCTGTTGTAAACCGCGCTGCCCGGGTCCGCCGTTTCGAGCGCATCGGCGACGCCGCGCTCGTTCGCGGTCCGCGCGACGCTTGCGAACGGCGTCGCGTTACGATCGATCGTGAGGCTCACGGTCGTCGGGCCATAGGCGAGCACCGGATTGACGAACAGATAGCCGCTCGGCGCATCGAAGCGGCCGGCCACGCCGCCCGCCGCATTCAGGATCTCGAAGCGACGGCCGAGCACCGAGCGCGACTGCTCGGGCGTGAGCGGCGGCGGCGTGTTCTCGAGCGCGAGCGCCAACGCGCCGCCGTCAATTTGCGCGCGGCCGCCCGCGACGATCCGGTCGCCCGCGCCGCCCGGCGACACCTCGACCGCGTAGATCGAACCCGGCGCGAAGCGCACGTCGCCCGACACCGTCAGCGTACCGACCGAATGGCCGGGCGCGACCGTGCCGTTCGCGGCCGCCGTGAGCGTGCGCACCGTGCCGCTGCCGCTCACGACGCCGCCGTTGCCGACCGCGACGTTGCCGCTCGCGCCGTCGAGCGACGCGCGGCCGCCGTCGACCGCCACGTCGGCCGTGCGGCCCGTGATCGCGGCGACGCCGAGCGCCCCCACCGCGACGTTGCCGCTCGTGCCGCCGAGCGATGCAAAGCCGCTCGCGACGCGCACGTCCGCCGTCGTCCCTGTCACGGCGGCCCGGCCCTGCCGGTCGATCGACAGGTTCGCGCTCGTCCCGGCGATCGTCGCCACGCCGCCGTTGACCGCGATGTCGGCCGCGCGGCCGTTCACCGTGAGCCGGCCCGCCGGATTGACGACGGCGCGCGCGGCGATCGAGCCGTCGATCCTCAATTCGCCGCCGTCGACCGTCGTGGGCCCGCGATAGGTGTTCGCGCCGGCGAGCGTCAGCGTGCCGCCGCCCGATTTCACGAGACTGCCCTGATACTCGCGCGCCTGATACGCGGTTTCGCGCGCGACGCCGAGCGCATAGTCGATCCGGTCGCCATTGCTCGCGCCGGCGGGCAGCCCGTGCTCCCATCCCTTCGTCCTCAGCGTGTCGAGCCACGCGCGGTGCTCGGCGTCGTCTTCGCGCTTGCGCGCGGCGAGCGCGACGTCGGAGATGTCGTTCGACCACACGTCGGCGGTGCCCGCAGGCAGCGCCGCGTCGAACGTGCCGAGCAGTTGGCCCGGGCCGTTCATCGCCCGGCGCAGGTCGACGAGCCCCCAGCCGCCGAACGCGTTCGGCACGCCCGACGCGCCGGGCTTCGCCGGATGCACGGTCGAGAACAGCCCGTTGTTCGTGTAGTCCGGCCGGCTCGGGTCCGGCTCCATGTTCTGCGCGGTCGTGAACAGCACCGACAGCGCCTGCTCGCTCGTCATGTACGGAAAGCGCTCCATGATCAGCGCGAGCGCCGCCGACGCGTGCGGCGCGGCGGCCGACGTGCCGTTGAAGTTCGCGTAGGTCGCCCCGGTCGGCGCCGCCGCGCCGCCCGAATATGACGTCGACGGCACGCCCGTGGGCGCCATCACGCACCACCACTTCGCGATCCCGCATTGGTTGTAGACCTGGCCGCTCAACTGGTCGTAGCCCGTCGTCGTCATCCAGTGCCCTTCGAGTTCGGGGTGGAAGTACGCATACGCGCCGCGCAAGCTCGCGTTGTCGTAGCCGGTGTTGCCCGAACTGAAGTTGTTGATCACGCCGTCGCGCGACACCTTCGCCGCCGCGTCGAGCCACGTGCCCCGGCCGGTCGCCGTGCGCACCGCCTCGTGCAGCTTGTAGGCATCGGTGAGTTTGTTCAGGGTGCTGTAGTTCTCGTTGGCCGGCTGCGAGCCCCAGCTGTTGCTGATGATCCGCACGCCCTTTGCGGCGAGCGCATCGTAGGCCTCGGCGAAATACTTCGCATCCGACGCGGGAAACTTCGGATCCGATACGCCGAACCGGAAGCCGTCGGTCGCGTTCGTGTTGCCTTCGTACACCGTCGCGTCGGGTGCGACGCCGTGCATGCCGACACCGTCGCGCGCGCCGCCGACGACGCCGCTCACCAGCGTGCCGTGATTGTTGTTGTTCGGATTCAGCACGCCGGACACGCCCGCGGCCGTCACCGGAACGAAGCGGCTGTCGGGCAGTTCCGGATGCTGCGCGTAGTAGCCGGAGTCCAGCACGCCGATCGCGACGTTCGCGCCGGTATAGCCGGCCGCGTATGCATACTCGGCGTGCATCGCGCCGAGCCCCCACGCGTTCGTGAATTCCGGCGTGCGCCAACTCGCCGGATCGCCGCGCCGGCCCGGATCCGGGTACGGCGCGGCCTGCGCCCAGCCGGGGCGGGCCGCGACCGCGGCGGCGGCCGCGACGACCACGGGCGCAAGCAGCTTCGCTCCGCTGCGCTTCATCGTTTTCCGTTTTTTGTGCCGGGTCATCAGCATGCCCCTCGCCTGGCCGATTTGCTCGTGTTTCCGATATGGATCATCGATTTCTTCTCCTTTTTATTTATTGGCGGCCCAATTGAGCCGCCTCACTCTCTTTGCATCCGCACACGACATTTCGTCGAACGGCCCTCTCCTCGCGGCCGCGCGGGCGCTGCCGCCGCGCCGCGCGCAACCGGCCGCGGGCGCGCGCGGCGCGGCGTCGGACCGCCTGCGCGCCCATTCCCCTGGAATCGGGCGATCGAGCAGCCGACGATTTTCATGAAAATGTAAATGCCGTGTAATGCGCCAGAAATGAGACACGAACAAAATCTCCGGCGCAATACACCGCGCCCGGATTCGCGCATCGGAAATAGTTAACTGAAATCTATTTGTTATTGAAATTGATGGCAAAACCCGATAAAGCACAATAACGCCGGCGAAATTGCTTGGGTATTGAACGGGTCACCGCTGCGGGCGCGACGAACGTCATGGCGTCGCGACACATCGTCCGCGGTTCGCCGTCGTGGGGAGAAAGAGCGGAATCGCCGAAGCCAGCGGCAAAGCGCGCCCTGGCCGAAACAACGCAGCCCCGCTGCAAATGGGCGTCCATACGAACAAGTCTCGCCGGTGCAGCGCGATTTTTGGGGATGCCGAGGTTGTTGCCAGGAAATACGAGGTCGCCCGGAGCGATTTGAGGCCGCTGCTGGAAAAGAGGCCGGAGAGGGTGATGGTGAATTGAGCGTGTCTGGCGGCGACGCCTCTCTCCATGCGGCCGGTTTTCAACCGATGCGAAACGAGGCCGCCATACCCGGCACGGCGGCGTGGGCATAACCCGAAGGCACGACGAACCGCGCGCTACGCCGGGCCCCTCCCTCGCCGCATCGCGCGCCGCGTCGTACGATGCGCCATGCGGTCGCGCCGACGTTCTTTCAGTTGGAAATGGAGGGTGACGCAGCAACGCGTCACGGGGTCATGGCCTTCGGATAGCGGTCATCTGTGAACGCATGCGAACGATTACGTACGCATCGCGCAAGCCGCGGCGACGGTTCGCCGGCAATGATCAGGCAGGCGCGATCACGAAACAAAGCCGGAATGGAAATTCCCGGGATTCGTGCTTCTGCTCCAGCATCAGGCGCGCGTTCTTGACACGCCACAGCGCAAGCCAATTTGCCTCTTGATCGTCCGGGAAGCCTTTCGCCGCGGCGCCGTCCGAGAAGACCGGCTTGCCGAGCGCGGGCGTCAATTCGGCAACGGCCGCTTCGAACCTGGCGAAAAATTCATCCACCTTGTCCTCATACTCCGAGACGGACAGCGATTCGACATCGACGAATTTCTCAAAGGTGATTTCAATGAAGAGAATCTTCCCTTCCTTGACGCGGGCTCGCCACGCATTGCCGTCCGGATCGGCGTAAACTTCCAGGCTTGCACTGGACTTCTCATGCTTGAAACCCAGCCTGGAGGCTTCGCGCACCCACCACTCGCCGTCCCATTGCCAATCGATTTGCGCTGCAACCTTTGCAATCTTGATGAAGTCGCTCATACACCCTCACATTCCGTTTCCTGGGACGTGCCAGACACTCAACGTACCGCCCTGCATTTCGGTAGGGAAATGCTGCTCGAATAGCTGCGTGAAATGCTGCTGGGCTTCCGCATTCGACACCGCATAACGCACCCCGCTTCCGCCGGAAGCGTCATTGAACTCGAGCAACCGGCCCGCCTGATCGAGAATCTTGGACTCGTTGTAGAACTCGTGCTCGGGATTATAGGGGGAAGACTCCCACGCGGCACTGTTCTTGCCGGTCCATTTCGCCTCGACCGTATAGCCGGCTCGCTTCCCGTCGAGATTGACGTTGTGATCGCCTACGCGCCACGTTTCCTCGTACGGGCGCCCCGTGACGCGCTTTTGATACTTGATCCAGGGCAAGTCGTTCTGAGGCAGCTTCCGGTTACCGATGAATTCCGGCTTCCCGGAACCTTGGTATCCCTGCAGCCCCAGCGGGTCCACCCACTGCAGCGGATCGTGAACATACGCATGCGTTCTCAGCCCGCCGGCGAGACCCAACGGATCGGGACTCAGATACTGCCCGGTCGCAGGATCGTAATACCGGTGGAAGTTGTAATGTAAGCCGCTTTCCTCGTCCGCCCATTGCCCCGGAAATCGCAGTTCGCAGTCCGGAGGATCGAATGCATCGCCTGTCAGCAGGCTGGTTCGCAACTGCTCGCGCACCGCATGCCGGACGGTATCGCGGTCCGGATCGTCCGCCACGCGGCCCCAGAGTTCGCGCCGCGCACTCCACATGATCCTGCCGTCCGAACTGTACAGCGTATGCGGAGCGCCATTGGGATCGCAAGCGAGCGCAAACCACTCGCTGTTCTGCAGATCCGGCTTGTCGTCGTATTTCAGTCGCTCCTGCGCCAAAACCGAATGGGTGCCCGGTCGATAGTGCCAGCGCTGGATTTCGTATTGCGTGCCGTCTCGTTCGCCGTACGCGCGCCATGCCTCTATCAGCCGGCTGCCGCACCACAAATAGTCGATCCGCGCCGGCCGGCCGGCTTTCGGCGTCGACAGGCACGCCTTGCTGATGCGCCGCCCGAACGCATCGTACCGATACCGCCAGCGCTCGCCCTCCGGGGTCAGGACTTGCTCGAGCTGATCGAAGTCGTCCCACTGATAACGCCACGTCCGCGGCCGGAAGCCGTCGCGCCTTTCCGTTCGCGCGATCATCCTCCCGCGCGCGTCGTATTCGTAACGACTCGGCCCGGCGCTGACCAATTGGTCGCCGTGATAGACGTGCGTCATCGCCTCGCCCGCGTCGATCTGCCGTGTCGAGACGTTCCCGAGCGCATCGTACTCGTAGCGCTCGCGCCCGCTGCGCGTTTCAGTGCGCTCGTAATGCGCATCCACGACTTGGCCGCGGGCATCGTAGCGCCAGCGGTCCTGCGCGATCGGCAGCCCTCGGCGCGCCTCGTGCATCCCGACGCAGCGCCCCGCGGCGTCCCACTCGTAATGGCGCGTACGCGCCGCGCCGCGCTCGCGAAGCTCCGCCCAGGTTGCGCAGGCTTGCTTCGTCAATCGCCACCGTCCGTCGTGATCTTGCTGTTGCGCATAGCCTTCGGAATACGGCTCGACCCACTGCGGGTGCCGCGCCACGTGCGCCTGCGTCGGCGTGTAGCGCCGAAGCGTTTCCAGGCCGAGCCCGTCGTAATCGAAATGGAACCGGTGGCCGTTACTTTCCATCGAGCCGAGCTGGCCTGCCGCATCGTACTGCCAAAGCGTGCGCCCGCTCGGCGTAGCCATCGACCGCGTGCGCCCCATCGGATCGTATTCGTAGCCTACGGCCCGGCCATGCTGACTTTCCTCGACAAGCCGACAGGCGTCGTCGTACTCCAGGTCCAGCCGGTCGTCGCGCCGCCATTCGCCCGCTTCGTCGTTTCGCGTCCAGACCTCCGCCCGAGTCAGCAACCCGCTCGCCGTCCAGGCAAACACGTGACGCCGACGCGGTCCGGTCAATGCAACGAGCCGGTCCTGGCTGTCGTATTCGTAACGTATCGCCACGCCGTCGGGCAGATGCTTTTCCGTTACCTGTCCCATCGGATTGAGGACATACCGCGTGCGGCGGCCACTCCAGTCGGTTTGCGCGATCAGTTGGCCCGCCGGGTCCCGCTCGAACTTCCAGTGCTGCCCCGCCGCATTGGTCACGCCGATCAGGCGAGCCGCGCCGTCGCGGTGATAGCGCGTCGTCGCCTGTCCGGGGTCCGTCACGCTCGCTAGCAGATCGAACGCGCCCCACGCATAGCGAGTGCGCTGGCCCAACGGATTGACCGCTTCCGTCAGCAAGCCTTCCGAATCGTACTGGAAGCGCGCAATCGCGCCGTCCGGATAGGTGATGCTCGCGAGCTGCTCGCGCGGGTTGGACGGCCCTCGCTCATAGCCGTACGTCGTGCGATGGCCCGCGGCATCGATGCGCGCGATCAATCTGCCGTAACGGTCATGCTCGAGATAGGTATGCCGCCCCAGCGGATCGGTCCAGCGCTCGGGGCGCCCGGCGCCGTCATACCGCCACGCATGCACGGCACCGTCCGGATCGGTTCGGCCGACGAGCAGCCCGCGCGCGTCATAGCGAAAGCGCGTCTCGCCGGATCGCGCCCGCAACGCGACCAGATTGCCCTCGGCGCTGTAGTGCCACTGCACCTTGCCGTTGTGATCCTGCTGTTCGACGAGTTGGCCGGCGCCGTTCCACCCATAGCGGCTCACCCGCCCGAAAGCGTCGGTGACCTGAAGCGGGCGGCCGCGGCAATCGTGGCGATACGTGCTGACACGGCCGAGCGGATCCGTGCGGGAGGCGAGCCATCCGTTTTCGTCGTAGCTCGCGCACATTACCCGCCCCAGCGGATCCCGCGACCGAATCAACCGGTTCTGCGCATCGAACCAGCGTTGATGCCGATGCCCAAGCGCGTCGATGTACGTCGTCAGCCGCGCCTCGTCGTCATACTCGAAGCGATCGTCGTACAGCGCGGTATTCGTGCGCGTGGCGATCACCCGTCCGCGCTCGTCATAGCGCAGCGCCACCTGGGTCGCGCCGCTGTCGCGCCAGTGATTCAGCCAGCCCTCGTCGGTATAGCCGAAATGAAATTCGCCCTGGAAGCGGCTGTGAACGTCGGTCAGGCGCTTGCCGTCGAAACGATAGCGAACCAGTTCGCCCTCCCCGCCCGGCTGCTCCGACACGCTCTGCAACAACCCGCGGGAATCGCAGGTGACCCACAGCGTCATCCCGCCGCTGTGCCGCACGGTGCATAGCCGGCCGAGCGCGTTGTACTCGAAGTCGATCGTGTTGCCGTTGCGATCCTCGATGCGGGTGAGGCGCGCGACGTCGTCCTCGGCATGCGCGGGCTCGAAAATCAGCGATTGCTGCGAGCGCTCGTCGAAAACGACGGCCCGCGCGCGGCTGCCGTGCAACGCGTAGTGCGGCGCCCAGAAGTTGATCGCGTTGAACGGCTCGTGCGGAACCGGGTACACGAGCTGCTGGCCGTCCGCGTCGAAAAACGTGACGGTGGCCGGGCCGTCCGCGGGCCGCCGATAGCGCAGCCGCTGCGACCAGTTGCTGATCCACCTGTCGCCGAGCAGCCCCTCGACCGGCTGCCGCCCCGCGTACGCCCGGGAAAGCGTGAGCGGCAGCACGTGCGGCCACGTGAAGTCCGTCCGGTAGTCGGCGTAATCGCCCGTCGCCATGTCGATCGGCTCGCCGAGCAGCTCGCGCAGCACGCCGTCCAGCAAGCCGCCTTCCTTGGTGGCCGAACGCATCATGATGACGTCGGTGGCCGTCAGCACCAGTTGCTCGAGAAGCGACACGTTCGCGTCGATCTTGCCGAACGTGCCGGTCGTCTCGTCCGCGCTGATCGTCGTGCAGCCTTCCTGAATGACCGCCGAACATGTGATCTTGTGGCCGATCCGCGCGAGCGGCAGGCCGTTGACCGATACGGTCAGGCTGCCCTGTGCGATCTGCGGCGGCGGCATGCCGGGATCCTTGCTGCAGGTCACCGGATCGGTCACGCGGGCAACCGGCGCGCCTTCGAACGAGACGTTGGGCGAGCCGTGCGCGATCGCGCCCGTCACCGAGCCGGTATGGCCGATGCCCTTGGCCACTGCCGCGCCGACGAAACCGCCCACCGCGCCCGAGACGAACCCGACCACGAACGGGCCGGCCGCCGCGATGGCGACCGCGGCCGCGCCGCCCGTCGCCACGATCGCGGCGGCCGCGGCGGCGATCGCCACGCCGACCGCGATCCCCGCCAGCAGGCCGGTCAGCGCGCCGATGAAGGCGTTCTCATGGACGATCTTGTGCCCGACGCGAGCGGGCGCCTTGCCGGGCTTCGCGACGGCCGGCAGCCCCATCTTGTCCAGCACCCATGTGACCGGGCGATCCGCGCCGAGCGCCTCGGCGAGCGCGCCGCCGAGCATCGCGCCGCCGAGCGGCGCGATCACGCGCCCGGCGAAGCACTGGAACGTGCCGGCCGCCCATGCGCTCGTGCCGGCCGCCGTGACCTGCGCCGCGTTGATCGCGAGCCCCATGTTGGACACCGTCTGCACGGCGTCCGCATTGCTGCCTCGTTGCGCGAGCGCCGCGAGCTTCTGCTGGCTGTCCGACGGCGCGCTGCTCTGCACTTCGCCCATGAGATCCAGTTCCTTTCCAAGTGACCGGAAAAACGGCGTCGCCTCCCGGCATCACGAAGCGGGAAGTTGCGCGCCGCGGTGAAATCGGAAGCTCGCCAACGCCGCGCCGATCGCGTCACGTACGCCGTCGGGCAACCGGCCGGGGCTCGTGTAGGTCAGCACCAGCGGCGCATCGAGAACGATCACCGCCATCTGGTGGATGAGCAGGTCGTCCTTGTTCCAGGTGAAGGCGAGAAACTGGCAGGGCCGCCCGTCCAGCACGCCCGGCTCGTCGCGCTGCATCTGCAGGCCGCTCAGCTCCTTGCGGTATTTCGCGCGCTGCACGTCGACGTAATCGGCGAACTCGACGCCATAAGGCAGTTCATCGCGCGTGAGCACGAGGTTGCTTCCCGTGACTTCCGCCATGGCCGGCAGCAACGCATTGACGCTGCGGTCCAGCCACTGGCCGGGCAATTCCAGATGTCCTTCGTTTACCGAATAGCGCATGTCGGGTCTCGATGTCGATGTGGCGCGTGCCGATGCACGCGAAAAAGGAGTCGCCATGGGCGCGGCCATCCGCGGCCCGCCGCCCGGCCGGTCAGCTCTTCGAATTCAGCCCGATATGCGTCGGGCCGCTGATCTCGATCGTGCCGTCCGCCTTCAGGTGGATCACGCTCGCGCCCACTTCGATGATGATTTCCGTCGCCGCCTTGAGATGGATCTTCCCCTGGCTCGACTGGATCTCGATATCTCCGACGGTGCCGGCGGCGCCCGGCTGCGGCCCCGTGGTCGTGATCGACGCGTTGCCGCCGATGACCTGGGTATGCGTGCCGGCGACGTTCTGCTTGTGCGCGCCCTTGATGGTCTGCGTATGGTCCGCGCCGATCGTCTGCGTGCGCGCCCCCGTGATCGTGTGGGTCTGCGCGCCGCCGATCGTGACGATCTCGTCCGCGCCGACCGTCTTGGTCCGCTTCGCGCCGACGGTGTGCGATTCGTCGTGCTCGACCTCGATGCGCTGGTTCCTTTCCGCATGCAGCCAGATTTCCTCCTCGCCCAGCTTGTCCTCGAAGCGAATCGCGTTGGCGTTCTCGGCCGTCCCCTTGTGCGAGCGCGTGAGGAACCCGCTTTGCGTCGCGCCCGCCGGCAGCGCCCACGGCGGCATGTTCTGCGCGTTGTAGACGCTCGAGATGATCAGCGGACGATCGGGATTGCCGTCGAGGAACGTGACGACCACCTCGTCGCCGATGCGCGGAATCTGCACCGAGCCGAAGCCGCCGCCCGCCCATGGCTGGCTCACCCGCACCCAGCACGAACTGCCGTGATTGCGCTGCCCGATGCGGTCCCAATGAAACTGGATCTTCACTCGCCCCAGCGCATCGGTATGAATCTGCTCGCCCTTCGGCCCCACGACGATCGCCGTCTGCGGCCCCGGAATGACGGGCCGCGCATGCGCGAGCGGCGGCCGGAACGGAATCTTCTTGCGGATGCACTGGAAGCTCGCGTGGTACGATCCCGATCCTTCGCTGGACTGATAATTGTTGACGCCATGGTGGCGGACGTTCGTCAACAGGAACTGGCGGTCCTGCATCGGTCCGTTGTCGTGATCGTAATGCGCGCTCAATTCGAAATAGCGGCCGGACGCGAGCGTCCTGCCGGTGCTCGTGCCCGAAAAGGTCTTGCCGCTCGCGGCGAGCGATTCGAGCCTGAACCTCGCCAGTTCCTCGCCCCGGTCGGTCGAATCGAAACCGTGCAGGCCGACGTAGTCATAGATCTCGTACCGCTCGACCTCGCCCTGGTTGAAATCGGCTTCGCCCGACACGTAGCGGCGCGCCGCGGGCACCTTGTAGTCGTAAGCCTTCATGCTGACCGCGCCGGACATGAGTTGCCGCTGCGCCGCCCATTGCGTGACCACCGCTTCGTCCTCGAGAATCTCGCCGCTCGCATATCGCAGCGACGGCGGCCCGTCGATGGGTTTTGCACGGGTCGAATCGTCGTCGATGATCAGCTTGTGTCCGTCCTCCGTATGCTCGAAATAGAAAAAAAGCCCTTCCAGCTCCATCAGACGCAGCACGAAATTCAGATCCGTCTCCCGGTACTGCGTGCAATAGCTGTACGGCTTGAGCGTGCGGCCGGCGCGGAATTCGTAGGAAGCGAGCGCCGAATATTGCGAGAACACCGCGTCGAGAATGTCGCGTGCGCTCTTGTCCTGGAATATTCGCGAATCCACCCGTCGCGACAGCATCCATAGCCACGGCTGCACCGTCGCGCTGTAGGTGGCGAGCCCGCCGTCGGCGCCGGTATGCGAAAACTGCGTGACGTAACCGTGAAAATGCCGGGGCGAACCGCCGACGATTGCGCCGGAGGGCTGAAGGGATATCGTGACGGCCTGCCCGATCATCTGCTTCAGTTCGATCGTCGGATCGCGCGACACGAGCCCCAGCCGCATGTCGAACAGCACCGACAGGCCCTCGCTGCACTGGAACTCGCTGAGCACCAGCTCGGAGCGCCCGGCAAGCGGCGTCTTGATCGTCAGCAGGCGGCTGTTTTGCAGACTCAGGAAACCCGCGATGTCGGACATTTTCATTATCGCCCCCGGAATAGCCGATTAACGACGGCCTATTTAAGACGGCAAATCATAGCGCACGGCAACGCCATTGAAACAAGATTTAAATAGCGCCTTTTCACCCGACTGTCCCGACCGATCGCGCCGGTAAATTTGACGGAATGCGATCCGGCAAAAACCGCGCACGAGTAAATAATTCATGCGCGCGTCTTATCTCGAAATCCACGATTCCACACCCCATTGCGGCGGATGCGATATCCCCACTGGCTTTGTCATGCGCGGCGGATTATATTGACGCCGCGCGACGCCGATGATTATCGGGTTATCCGACAACGGAATCCTCCTTTACTCGAATACGGAATACGCGAAGACCATGTCGAAGTCCCCCGCTTTTTGGGAGCCGTATTGCCATCGCTCGGAGGCGGAATTCCATTTGTCGAATTTCGCCGCGCGGGTGCTCGGGCGCCATGCCGGCGTCGTGTTCTTCGACGGCATCGACGCGGCCCGCCTCAAGCAGGCGATTCCCGATGCGCACGGCGACACGCTGGATCTCGTGGCGGCCGTCGTCAGGCCGCCGCTCATGCCGATCGAGCCTGCCGAGACGCTCGACGCGCTGACGCTCGAGCAGCTCTCGCGCGAATGGGAACGCCGCATCGCGGCAAGCGCGCCGTCGGCGCGGCCGCCCCTGCCGGCGCAAGGCGTCGCGCACGCGCGGCGCTTCATCGACGCGCCCAAGACCGCGTTCGACGCCGCCGCCGTCGGCGATACGTTCGGCGTGCTGGCCGGCGCCGTGTCGATCGTGGCGATCGTCGGCGGCGGCATCGCGCTCGCGCCGGTGCTCGGCGCGGCAGCGGGCGCGGCGTCGCTGCTCCTGCTCGCCGAAGACAGCTCGATGCCGCGCTACGAACTCAAGGGCGACGAGGTGCGCAAGAAAAAGCTCGAGACATCGTGGCATTGCAAACTGGTCGAGACCGTCGGGCCGCTGCTCGTGCTGCCCGAGCTGGCCGTCGGCGGCACACGAGCGCTCGCGTCGCCGCCGAAGGCCGCGCGGCAAGCCGGCGAAGCCGCCGAGGAAACGGCCCAGGCGGCGCAGCGGCTCGCGACGCAACGCCATGCGTTCGACGCATTCAAGCGCGCCTCGCTCGACAATCCGGACCGCGCGGCGCGGCGAACGGGAATGCACGCGATGCGGACCGAAACGAGCGGCCTCGCGGCCGGCGTGCGTCGCGCGCGGCAAAAGATGCTGGCTGCCCGGCGAGAATTGCTGCTGCTTCGCACCATCGAAGCACCCGCCTATCTCGCCTCGCTCTACGGCGCGGGCGTCCACGGCATGGACCCGCCCGAAGGCGGGTCCCGAAGCACGGACTGGCTGCGGCATCGGATGGACGCGCAGTCGTCCGGCGATCCCGATCACCCGGCGCATCTGCTGATTCCGCGGCATCCGACCGTCGACGGTTCGAACGGCGCGCCCGCGATGCAGCTTCACGTGGCGGTCGGCCATCGTCCGGAAGCGGCGACATGACGCCTCTCGCGCCGCGCGGCGCCGGCCGCCCGACCGCTCGCGCCGAGCGCCCCGGCGATGACCGCCCGGCGCGCCGCGCCGGGCGGTCATCGCGGGCGGCGCGTTTTTCATCGGCGCGGGCATGACCTTCGTCGAATGGCTCGAACTCGGCGCAACCGCCACGGCGTACGCCGAATCCGACGCGCTGTTGCCCGGCTGGATCGCGCTAGCCGGCCTGATGCTCGGGTGTCGATCGGCATGGGGCGCGGCAAGCTATGGGCGGTTCGGCTCTTTCGATGGCCGTCGTACGGCGCGATCGTCTGCTATCTGCCGATTCTGGCGGCCGGCGTTCTCCTCGACGCGGGTTCCACACCGATCGATTCAGGGCTCGCGTGGGCGATCCTCGGGTTTGCCGTCGTCAAGCTGCCTTGCCTATTCATCATCTATCGGGCGCTGAAACAGGTGCGCTGGCTCGATCCGGCATCATTGCCGCACGAATGGGAACCCTCGGCCCGGCGCGGCGCGTGACGCAGGACGATGGCGGCGACGCGCCGGTGGACCGATGCCGTTCGAGCCCGTCCAGCCAGCAAGGCTTGCCGCACCGCGTGATCGCCGCGCGCTCGCGACGGTCGCCGGTTCGAAGCGCGCCGCGCGCTTCAACCGGCTCGCGTCGACCGCGCACGCGTGACGTCCGCGTGCGCGACGCGCACCGCGGCGCTCGCCCGCTTCGCGCGTGCGCCGCGCTCGATCGCCATGCGACCGGCGCAATCGGCCGAGCCGATTCGGTCGCCTTGCACGCCGATGCCCGGCGCATCCGCTCCGGAACCCCGCCGGCCCGCGCGCCTTCGCGCTTCGGCGCCGCCTCCGCCCGGGCGGCATGAACGCGCGAGCGGCCCCATTCGCTATCGTCGGCTCATAACGATAGATTTTTGGGTATGGCGCACATTATTTTGTCTTTGTTAGATAGATGTCACTTTCATCAATATCGACAGCCAGCTAACACACGCGTCCATGCCGCCCGCCTTCGTCCAGACCGTCGAAACCCGCTTTGCCGAGCTCACGCCCACGGCCAAGCGCATCGCGAGCTACATGCTCGCGAACCTTGAACGCCTGGGCCTCGAAACCGCGGACCAGATCGCGCGCCAGACCGGCACGAGCGGCATCTCGGTCGGGCGCTTCCTGCGCAGCGTCGGCTATCGCAATCTCGACGACCTGAAGCGCGAGCTGCGCGGCACGGCCGAGCGCTCCTGGATGATCACCGACCGCCTCGACGAATACCGTCGCGTGACGGGCGCGAACGCGCCGGCGCGCGACGAGGCCGCGCCGGGCGGCGCGCCCGGCGCGCTCGACGACGCGCTCGCGCGCGAGCTCGACGCGATCCGCCATGTGTACCAGCTCGCGCGCACGCCGGGCTTCGCGCAAGTCGCGGATCGCATCGCGCAAGCCGACGCGGTGTTCATCCTCGGCATCCAGTCGACGCGCGGGATCAGCAACGCATTCCACAGCTACCTCGAATACCTGCGCCCGCGCGTGTTCTATTCGGACGGCATGTCCGGCTCGTACGTCGATTCGCTGAATTCCGAATTCGCCGATCCGTACTGCATCGTCACCGACACGCGCGCGTACTCGCGCATCGCGCGGCGCTATTGCGAGGCGGCCGGCGCGCGCGGCGTGCGCTTCGCGCTCGTCACCGACGTCTACTGCCCGTGGGCGCGCGAGCTGCCGTGCGACCTGCTGCAGGTGAAGACCGACGTCGGCCAGTTCTGGGATTCGCTCGCGCCGCTCACGTGCCTGTTCAACCTGCTGATCAGCGCGCTCGTCGACCGGCTCGGCGGCACGATCGACGCGCGCGTCGCGCGCAACCGCGAGCTGCAGCGCGAGCTCGATCAATTCGAACCCTGAAGCCGCCGGAGCGCCGCCCTTGAAGACATCCGCCCATCGCCTCGTCGAGATCGCGCCGCACACGCACGGCGTCGACGTCGATCTCGTCTACGCGACCGAGCGCAATCTGACCGGCCAGCCGATCTACCGGCGCGCGCACTGCCTGCTGCTCGAGCCGGCCGAAGCGGCGCTGCGCCGCGCGGTCGCGGTCGCCGCGCGAAGCGGCCTGCGGCTGAGAATCTATGACGCATACCGGCCGCCGCGGGCGCAGCGGATACTGTGGGACTTCCTGCCCGATCCGAACTTCGTCGCCGATCTCGGCCGCGGCTCGAATCACAGCCGCGGCACCGCGCTCGACCTGACGCTCGTCGACGCGAACGGCGACGCGCTCGACATGGGCACGGGCTTCGACGAGATGATCGCCGCGTCGAATCATTTCCACGACGGCCTGCCCGAGCCCGTGCAGCGCAACCGGCTGCTGCTGCTCGGCGTGATGCACGCGGCGGGCTTCACGCACATCGCGAGCGAGTGGTGGCATTACGAGCTGCCCGGCTCACGCGCGCTGCCGCTGATCGACGAAGAAGCGGGCGGACCGTGGCGGCTGATGTGATCGCCGACCGCGCCGACCGCGCCGCCCCCGTCGCACGCATCGCCCGCGCCGCATGCCCGGCACGCGGCGCGCCCGCCGCGCCCGGCCCTCGGCCGGGCGCGAGCGGAAACGACTGCCCCACTTCGACCCCCAGCCCCATGGAGCGCGTATGACACTCTCGATGCCCAAGCTCGTCGCGGCGCTCGCCGCCGCTTCCGCGTTCGCGGCCGTCCCGGCCCGCGAAGCGCACGCGGCGCCGCCGAAAGACCTGTTCGTGATGGCCACGCTGCTCGACGAGTTCATCTCGCTCGATCCGGGTGAAATCTACGAGCTCGTGCCGGAGGAATACGTCGCGAATACATACGACCGGCTGGTGCGCGTCGATCTCGCCGATCCGTCGAAATTCAACGGCGACGTCGCGCAATCGTGGAGCGTGAGTCCCGACGGCCTCACGTTCACGTTCAAGCTGCGCGCGGGCCTCGCGTTCCATTCGGGCAATCCGCTCACGGCCGACGACGTCGCGTGGTCGCTCCAGCGCGCGGCGCTGCTCGACAAGGGGCCGGCCGCGGTGCTCGCGGGCATCGGCCTCACGAAGGCGAACGCGCTCGCGAACGTGAAAAAGCTCGACGCGCTGACGGTATCCGTCACGACCGACCGCAAGTACGCGCCGAGCTTCGTGCTGAACGTGCTCGGCTCGTGGCCCGCGTCGATCGTCGACAAGAAGCTGCTGCTGTCGCACCAGCAGGGCGACGATTTCGGCAATGGCTGGCTGAAGACGCACGAGGCCGGCTCGGGCGCCTACCAGCTCGTCAAGTGGACGGCGGGCGACAGCATCGTGCTGCAGCGCTACGACCGCTACCGGCTGCCGCTCGCGATGAAGCGGATCGTGCTGCGCCACGTGCCCGAGGCGGCGAGCCAGCGGCTGCTGCTCGAAAGCGGCGATGTCGACGCGGCGCGCGACCTGAGCCCCGACGATCTCGCGGCCGTCGCGAACAGCGGCAAGGCGAAGGTGACGCCGTCGCCGCAGGCGACGCTGCTGTACCTCGGCCTCAACACGAAGAACCCGACGCTCGCGAAACCGGAGGTTCAGCAGGCGCTGAAATGGCTCGTCGATTACGACGGCATCCAGCGCCACGTCGTGAAAACGACCTACCAGGTCCATCAGACGTTCATGCCGGAGGGCTTGCTCGGCGCGCTGAACGCGAATCCGTACCGGCTCGACGTCGCGAAGGCGAAGGCGCTGCTCGCGAAGGCCGGCGTGCCGAACGGCTTCACGGTGACGATGGACGTGCGCAACGATTACCCGTACACCGAGATCGCGCAGGCGGTGCAGGCGAACTTCGCGCAGGCGGGCGTCAAGGTGCAGCTGATTCCCGGCGACAACAAGCAGACGCTCGCGAAGTACCGTGCGCGCCAGCACGACATCTACATCGGCGAATGGTCGGCCGATTACATCGATCCGCACAGCAATGCGCAGGGCTTCGCATGGAACCCGGATAATTCGGATCAGTCCAGCTACAAGATGCTCGCGTGGCGCAACGCCTGGAACATCCCGCGACTGACCGCGCAAACGGACGCGGCGCTCGCGGAGCCTTCCGCCGCGAAGCGCGCGCAGTCATATCAGGCGATGCAAAAGGAAGTGCTCGCGAAATCGCCGTTCGTGATCCTGTTCGAGAAAGTCGCGCAGGTCGCGACGCGGCCCGGCGTGAGCGGCCTCGAAGTCGGCCCGATCAACGATCTCGTTTCATATCGCAATCTGAAGAAGCAGTGAAGCCGCTCCGGAACCCCGACATGTCGCTCCCCGCCCCTCCTCTCGAAACGCCGCGCACGCTGCCCGCGCGCCGGCCCGGCGTGCGCTGGGCGCTGCGCGCGCTGCGCTGGACGCTCACGCTCGCCGTGACGTTCGCCGGGCTGCTCGCGCTCACGTTCGTGATCGGCCGCAAGGTGCCGATCGACCCGGTGCTCGCCGTGCTCGGCGACCGCGCGTCGGCCGCGGCCTATGCGGCCGAGCGCATCGCGCTCGGGCTCGACAAGCCGCTCGCGACGCAGTTCCTGATCTACGCGCGCGACGTGCTGCACGGCAATCTCGGCATGTCGCTGCTGACCTCGAACCCGGTGCTCGACGACATCAGGCGCGTGTTCCCCGCGACGCTCGAACTCGCGACGCTCGCGACGCTGATCGGCGTCGCGCTCGGCGTGCCGCTCGGCGTCGCCGCGGCGGTGAAGCACAACCGGCCGATCGATCACGTCGCGCGCTTCGTCGGCCTGATCGGCAACTCGGTGCCGGTGTTCTGGCTGGGACTGATGGGCCTTCTGCTGTTCTACGCGCGGCTGCACTGGGTCGCGGGGCCCGGGCGGCTCGATCCCGTCTACGACGGGATGGTCGATCCGCGCACGGGCAGCCTGCTGCTCGACGCGGCGCTCGCGGGCGAATGGGACGTGCTGCGCAACGCGCTGTCGCACATCGCGTTGCCCGCCGCGATCCTCGGCTACTACTCGGTCGCGTATCTGAGCCGGATGACCCGCTCGTTCATGCTCGATCAACTGAACCAGGAATACATCGTCACCGCGCGCGCGAAGGGGCTCGCCGAGCGCCGGGTGATCTGGCGGCACGCGTTCGGCAACATCGCGGTGCCGCTCCTCACCGTGATCGCGCTCACGTACAGCAACCTGCTCGAAGGCTCGGTGCTGACCGAGATCGTGTTCGCGTGGCCCGGCATCGGCTCGTATCTGACGGGCGCACTGCTGAACGCCGACATGAACGCGGTGCTCGGCTGCACGCTCGTGATCGGCGTCATGTTCATCACGATCAATCTGCTGACCGACGCGCTCTACCGCGTGTTCGATCCGCGCGCCCGCTGACCCGGCGCGCGCCGCGCCTGTTCGACCGAACTCATCAAGCCCATGAACGCCTCACCCGATCACTCCCGCCCGAATCCCGCCGCGACGACGCTGCGCGCGTGGCTGCTGTCCGACGCGCCCGCCTC
Source organism: Burkholderia mallei ATCC 23344 (assembly GCF_000011705.1). Taxonomy (NCBI): domain Bacteria; kingdom Pseudomonadati; phylum Pseudomonadota; class Betaproteobacteria; order Burkholderiales; family Burkholderiaceae; genus Burkholderia; species Burkholderia mallei. The sequence goes on from NC_006349.2 coordinate 1,380,959, forward strand.
GCGCCGGCAGGCGACGCTCGGCCTCGCGTACCGCCGCTGGCGCCGCTTCGCCGGCAATCCGCTGAACCTTCTCGGGCTCGCGATCCTCGCCGCGCTCGTCGCGATCGCGCTCGTCGCGCCGTTCGTCATGCCGCACGACCCGCTGCGCCAGGTGCTCGCCGACCGGCTGCTGCCGCCCGGCTCCCCGTCGCACTGGCTCGGCACCGACCAGCTCGGCCGCGACATCCTCTCGCGTCTGATCGCGGGCTCGCGGCTCACGCTCGGCATCGCGATCCTCGTCGTCGCGATCGTCGTGCCGATCGGGCTCGCGATCGGCACGACGGCCGGCTACTGCGGCGGCCTCGTCGACAGCGCGCTCATGCGGATCACCGACGTCGCGCTCGCGTTCCCGAAGATCGTGCTCGCGCTCGCGTTCGCGGCGGCGCTCGGGCCGGGCGTCGTCAACGCGGTCGTCGCGATCTCGATCACCGCATGGCCCGCGTACGCGCGGCTCGCGCGCGCGGAGACGCTGCGCATCGCGAACGCGGACTTCATCCACGCGGCGCGGCTGCAAGGCGCATCCGATCTGCGGATCGTGCTGCGCTATGTCATGCCGCTCTGCCTGTCGTCGGTGATCGTGCGCGCGACGCTCGACATGGCGGGCATCATCCTGACCGTCGCCGGCCTGGGCTTTCTCGGGCTCGGCGCGCAGCCGCCGAGCCCCGAATGGGGCTTCATGGTCGCATCGGGCCGCAACGTGCTGCTCGACGCATGGTGGGTCGCGACGCTGCCCGGCGCGTCGATCCTCGTCGTCAGCATCGCGTTCAACCTGCTCGGCGACGGTCTGCGCGACGTCTTCGATCCACGCCATGGAGCCTGACATGCCCGCATCCTCCGTTTCCCCGAACACGCCGCCGCTCGCCGAGATCGAAAGGCTGCGCATCGGCTTTCGCACGCACGACGGCGCGCTCGTCGAGGCCGTGCGCGACCTGTCGTTCACGCTCGCGCCGGGCGAGCGGCTCGGCATCGTCGGCGAATCCGGCTCCGGCAAGTCGCTGACGGGCCGCGCGCTGCTCGGCCTGCTGCCCGCCGCCGCGCAATGGCACGCGCGCGCGCTGCGCTTCGAAGGCCGCGACCTGCTCGCGCTCGGCGCGCGCGAGCGGCGCAGGCTGTGCGGCGGCGCGATGGGGATGATCCTTCAGGATCCCAAATATTCGCTGAATCCGGTCATGACGGTCGCCACGCAGATGGCCGAGGCGTTCCGGCTGCGCGAGCCCGGGCTGCGCGGCCGCGCGCTGCGCGAGCGGATCGTCGACGCGCTCGCATCGGTCGAGATCCGCGATCCGGCGCGCGTCGCCGACGCGTATCCGCACGAGCTCTCGGGCGGGATGGGCCAGCGCGTGATGATCGCGATGATGGTATCGACGGGGCCGCGCCTGCTTGTCGCCGACGAGCCGACGTCCGCGCTCGACGTCGCGGTGTCGATGCAGGTGCTCGCGGTGCTCGACGACATGATCGCGCGCCACCGCACGGGCCTCCTGTTCATCAGCCACGATCTGCCGCTCGTCACGTCGTTCTGCGATCGCGTCGCGGTGATGTACGCGGGGCGCGTCGTCGAGACGTGCGCGGCGCGCGACCTCGTCCACGCGGCGCATCCGTACACGCGCGGCCTGCTCGCCGCGACGCCGCCGCTCGCGAACCCGCCCGACGCGCTGCCGGTGCTCGAGCGCGATCCGGCATGGCTCACGCAGGCCGCACGATGAGCGACGCACCGATGATCGACATCCGCGACGTATCGATCCGGTTCCCGACCCGCGGCGGCCACGTCGACGCGGTGCGCGGCGCGAGCCTCGCCGTCGGCGCGGGAGAGGCGTTCGGGCTCGTCGGCGAATCCGGTTCCGGCAAATCGACGCTGCTGCGCGCGCTCACGGGCCTCGTGCCGCTCGCGGGCGGCACGCTGTCGATCGATTCGCGCGCGGTCGAAGGCAAGCTCGACCGCGCGTTCCGGCGCGACGTGCAAATGGTGTTTCAGGATCCCTATGCATCGCTGCATCCGCGCTTCACCGTCGACGAGACGCTGCGCGAGCCGCTCGCGATCCACCGGCTGCCGGACGCGGACGCGCGCATCGCGCGCGCGCTCGCCGAGGTCGGCCTCGGTCCCGCATTCCGCTTTCGCTATCCGCATCAGTTGTCGGGCGGCCAGCGGCAGCGCGTCGCGATCGCGCGCGCACTGATCGTCGAGCCGCGCGTGCTGCTGCTCGACGAGCCGACGTCGGCGCTCGACGTATCGGTGCAGGCGGAGATCCTCAATCTGCTGAAGCGGCTGCATCGCGAGCGCGGGCTGACGATGATCCTCGTGAGCCACAACCTCGCGGTCGTCGGGTTCCTCTGCAGCCGTGTCGCGGTGATGTGCGACGGCGCGCTCGTCGAGCAGCTCGGAATCGAAGACGTGCGCGCGGCGCGCGTCGGCTCCGAGTACACCCGCACGCTGCTGCGCGCGACGCAAGGCTACCGGCGCGCGGGCTGAGCGGCCGCGCCGCGAGCGGGCGGATGCCGGCGGCGCGCGGCGGCCGCGTCATCGCCGTCCCCCCCGTCGCCGCCATTGCCACCGCCATTGCCGGCCACGCCGCCTTCGCCGCGCCCATGCGCGGCTCGTCTTGACGACGCGCCCGCGCGGCACTGGGCACTGCCTGCGACCGATGCGCCGCGCGGCGGCGTCGGTCGCCCCCTCGCGTCTCGGATGGCGAAGGCAATGCACTTGCGGCCGGCCTTCGCGTGCGCGTCTCTCGCTCGCATCGCCGGGGCCGCGCGATCGAGCCTCTCGCATGGCGTGGCGCCTTCCCGACGCAGCTCGGGCCCACCACCGAGGCCACATGATTTCGGATCGTCGAGCGCCGAGCCCGCGTACCCGCCCTCTGCTGCGCGGCTTCGTCGGAACGCCATCGCGCGTGTCGTTCGACGCGCGGCACGATGCGCCGCCCGCGCTGCCGTGCCGCCCGCCGGCCCGGCCCGGCGGCAGCCCGCGGCAATCTCAACGGAGCACGCGCAACGGACGACCGCCGCGCATGCGTCCGTTCGCCGCGGCGTCGCCGCGCATGCGCGTCACGTGCGCCGCGCCACACCGCCGAGCCGAGCCTCCTCGCCCTCGCCGTCCGCCCGCACGTCGCCTTGCATTCGCCGCGCGCCGCTTCTATCTTGAAAGCGTCCGCGCCGTACGCAGGACATCGAATCATTCGTCATCGACGCCGTCTTCTAATCCGTTCGCATCAAGTTTTCGCATGCCCTGCCGTTTACGCATTTAGCTTCGCAGCGTATCCGCAGCCTGCCGTTCGGAACGTTGCGCAGCGCTCATTCGCGTGGAGCACTCTATGCAACGTCCCTCGCTGATTGCGTCCAGTCTGTTGACCGCGTCGATGTTTGCGCTTTCCTTCGCGGCCCACGCCCAGCAAACCGGCATCGTCCGTTTCACCGGCATGATCGTCGAGCCGCCGTGCTCGTTTTCCGTCGCAGGCGGCGCCGGCACGCACGCGCAGTTGCAGCCCGCATGCCCTCGTCCGGCGAAAGGCTCGGTCACGTTCGTCGATCCGCAAAGCGGCGCGGCGCTTCGCACCGTCACGTTCACCGAGCTGTCGCGCGCGATCGCGCTGCCCGCCGGGCAAACGGGCGACGCGCGGCCGATCGTCGCCGTCGTGTCGTATCTGTAGCGGCCGTTACGCGCGAAGGGTCCACCGCGCCGCGGCGGGCGACGCGGGCGGCCTGCACGTCGCGGCCGGCGGCAAGCGGCATGCCCCGTGCAACGCGGCGCGCCGTCCGTCAATCGCGATTCGCGTCGAGCCACGCACTGAAGCGCCGGATCTTCTGCTGCTGCGCCACGCTCTCCGGATAGACGAAGTAATAGCGCGCCCCCGTCCGCTGCACGATGTCGAGCGGCATCGCGAGCCGCCGCGCGGCGAAATCCTCTTCGCTGAGCGTGAGATCGCCCAGCGCGACGCCAAAGCCCTGCGTCGCGGCGCTCGTCGCCAGATCGAGCGAGTCGAAGCTCGGCCCGCGATCCGGGTCGACGCCGGCCGCGCCCGCGTAGTCGAGCCACCGGCGCCAGTCGCGATGATCACGCGTCGGGTGCAGCAGCGTATGGCACGCGAGATCCTCGACGCGCGCCAGCGGCCTGCCCTCGAGCAGATCCGGCGCGCATACCGGCGTGAGCCGTTCGTCGAACAGCGGCACGGCGGCCACGTCCGGGCCGGGCGATATCCCGTAGACGATCGCCGCATCGAACGGCTCGCTCTGGAAATCGACGTCGTGCCGCCAGGTGGTCGTCATCTGTACGTGCAGGTCCGGATGCTCGCGCTGAAAACGCATGATGCGCGGCAGTACCCAGCGCATCACGCAGGTCGGCACCTTCAGCGCGAGATCGGTGCGCTGGCGCGTGAGCTTCAGTGAAATGTCCTCGATCCGCGCAAAGCTCTCGACGACGACAGGCAGCAGTTGCTCGCCCTCCACCGTCAACGTGAGGCCGCGCGCGTGGCGCATGAAGAGCGCAAAGCCGTAATGCGCTTCGAGCGACTGGATCTGGCGGCTGATCGCCCCCTGCGTCACGCAGAGCGCGTCGGCCGCGCGCGTGAAGCTGCGATGGCGCGCGACCGTCGCGAAGATCTGCAGGGCATTCAAGGGCGGGAGGCGGCGCATGGCGGTCGACGACGGGCTCGAAAAACAGGGCGAACGCACAGGCATGGCGGCGGACGATGCCTGCGGGCGAGCCGTCACGATAAGCGAAATGCGGACGTTGCGCGAGCGCGGGCGTCGCATGTCGCGTCGCCGCGCGTTCGAAGCGCGCGCGGAAATCCACGTCCGTCCCGGGCCGAGCGTATTGAAACAAGCGTTGCCGCGAGGTGACGTGCGCGATCCGGGTGTTGTCGAACACGAATCGGCGCGCCGCTTCCGCCGCGCCGCTATCGCGGACGATCGCCGGCATCAGCGCCGCGCATCGCGCCGCGGGCGACAAGCGGCCCACGCTGCCTGCCGACTACGTCGAGCGCCGCGCGCCGTCGCGAACGAGCCCGATGCCGGTCGCGCGCCGGACAGCCGGCGCGCGCGGCGCACGATACCGGCATCGTTTCGCTGCGCACGCGCATGCGAACGCGCGGAAGCGATCCGCCGATCGCCACCGGTCGCCTACCGGCCGCTCACTCGTCCCCGATGACCGCGCGCGTGAGCACGCGGATGAGCGCCGCGCGCAGCGGCGCTTCGCGTGAGCGCACCGCGGCGACTCGCGCTCCGTGAACCTTCCGGAAGCCGCCGCGCGCCGGCCGGCGCGCAGGTCGCCTCGCGAAACGGCCGGCGCGCGCCGCGGCGCGCGTCACGCGAGCGCCGGCCGGTTTCGGCCGGCCCCGCCCGAACGGCGCGCGGCCGCGCGCGCTCAGGCGAACGCCCGCGCGGCGATCCGCGTCGCCGACGCGATCACGTCGTCGCGCGCCTGTGCGTTCGGATTGCGCATCGTCGTATAGACGATGAACACGATCGGCGCGCGATTCGGCGGATACGCCACGCCGATGTCGTTCGCCGTTCCGTAGTCGCCCGTGCCCGTCTTGTCGGCGACGCGCCAGTCGGCCGGCACGCCCGCGCGGATGCGCGCGTCGCCCGTCTTGTTGCCGAGCATCCATGCATTGAGCTGCGCGCGCTGCGCGGCGCCGAGCGCGTCGCCCACGAGCAGCCGGTGCACGCTCGCGGCCATCGCGGCGGGCGTCGTCGTATCGCGCTCGTCGCCGGGCAGCGCCGTGTTCAGCTCAGGCTCGCGGCGATCGAGCCGGAACGTCGCGTCGCCGATCGAGCGCGCATACGCGGTGACGGTCTGCGGCCCGCCGAGCAGCGCGATCAGCAGGTTCGCCGCGGTGTTGTCGCTGTACTGAAGCGTCGCCGCGCACAGCTCAGCCACGCTCATGCCGGCGCCCACGTGCTGCTCGGTGATCGGCGAATAGCGGATGAGATCGCCCTTCGCGTACGCAATCCGCCGCTGCAGCAGCGCAGGCTCGCCGGCGCTGCGCGCGAGGACCGCAGCGCAAAGCATCATCTTGGATGTGCTGCAGAACGGGAAACGCTCGTCGCCGCGATGCGCGATGCGCGCGCCGGTCGCGGTGTCGAGCGCGACGAAGCCCAAGCGGCCGTCGAACGTCGATTCGAGTTCGCGCAATTGCCGCTCGGCGGCGGCGACGTTTTTCGCTTGGCCGCGCAGCGGCGCGCAGGCGCCGATCAGTGGGGTGGAAATGGCTGCGACGAGCAGCGAGCGGCGCAACGGAGAATGATTCATCAGGCGGATCGCGGGAAGATTGAACGGGCGCGAATCGGGCACGCGGCGTGCGCGCACCCGGCATCGCGGCCCGCTAGCGTATCAGCTCTCGTCACAGGAGTGCGTGCGAATTTGTGGCGACCGGCGCAAGCGTGCCGCGCGGCGGCCGGCCGTTCGCGCGCGGCGGGCACGCCGCTAACCCTGCTGCCGGCTCGCCAGATACGGCATCGGATTGACGGGCTTGCCGTCGCGCCGCACCTCGAACAGCATTCCGGCGCGTGTGCTGTCGCCGGTGCCCATCTCGGCGATCTGTTCGCCCTGCTGAACGACGTCGCCCGTCTTCACGAGCACCTTGCGGTTGTGCGCGTAAGCGGTCAGAAAATCCGCGTTGTGCTGGACCAGGATCAGCGTGCCGTACCCGTTCAGGCCCGTGCCCGCGTACATCACCCGGCCGGACGCCGCGGCACGCACCGGATCGCCCGCGCGCCCGACGATCCGGATGCCGCGATTGCGGCCGGGCTGGAACGTTTCGACGACCGCGCCCTTCGCCGGCCACGCGAGCGCGATCGATTGCGCGTGCCGCTTCGTTTCCTGGACGACCCGATGGTCCGCCGCCCGGTCCGCGGCGCTTTCGGGCGCCGATGCAGGCTGCGGCGCATCGGCGACAAGCGCCCCGCCCGCGCCGCTCGCCGGATCGGCCGCGCGCGCGGCGCCGGCTGCATTGCCGGCCGCGCGGGTCGCGCCCGCGCCATCCGCCGCCTCGGAGGCGACCGCGTTTTCCGCACCCGGCGGCGCGATCCGCAATACCTGGCCGATGCCGATCCGGGTGCGCCGGCCCATCCGGTTCCAGGCCTGCAGCTCGCGCACGGTGCAGCCGTTCGCTTGCGCGATCGCCGACAGCGTATCGCCGCGCCTCACGACGTAGCGTGTCGCGATCGGCGCCGGCGCGGCGGCGTGCTCCGGATGCTGCGCCGCGTCGCCCGGCGGCGCGGCCGCGGGCTGCGCGGCGCTCGCCGAAGACGCGGCGGCCGCGAGCGTATCAGTCGGCGTGACGGGCGACGTGGTTGCGCAGCCCGCGACGACGAACGCGGCCGCCACGCCGGACAACCATGCGACACTGCGGTCGATCTCGCTCTTGCTCATGCTCGAGACAACTCCGGTCATAGAATTTTTCGAGCATCTCAAAATTCATCCGGAGCGCGTGTAACCGGATGCAAGAATGATGACAAAATCGCAGCGGGCATCGCGAGGGGCGAAATCGAATCGATCGAACCTGATGGAAAACGAAATAATCAGCCGGCGACACGCGACGCACGCGGCCTCGATGCGCGACATAAAATCCGCGTTCGCGCCGCCAACCCCATCGAACCGAGCCCATTTTCGGCGAACGATCGCGCTTTCGACCCGAGCCGCCCCGCCAGGAACACCACCGCCGCCGGCCCCGCCGCGCATCGAATCCGCGCGGTCGGTGTTCGATGCCACGAGCGTCACGGCTCAGGGTGCGCTCAGCGTCGAATACGCGAAAGCGATGCCGCAACAGAGAAAGAAGATATGCACCGCGATCTTGAACGCCAGCAGCCAGGACGAGTTGCTTCGCATGCGCTTGCCCTCCGTATCGACGAACGAGCGGCCATGATGCGCGGCAATTCGTCACACGAACATGCGGAACCCGCGAAGCGGACCTCAGGCACGGCCTGACCGCGACGGCCCGCAATCCTGTTACCGTATCGCCCATTACAACGACGACGCAAGCCAGCCCCATGCGATTCGACCTGACCGATCTGCGACTTTTCCTGCACGTCTGCGAAGCCGGCAGCATCACGGGCGGCGCCGAGCGCGCGCACATGACGCTGCAATCCGCGAGCGAGCGGATTCGCGGCATGGAGGAAGAGCTCGGCGTGCCGCTTTTACAGCGCGCGAAGCGCGGCACGCGCGCGACCGAAGCCGGCCGCGCGCTCGAGCATCACGCGCGCGTCGTGCTGCAGCAGATCGACCATATGCGCGGCGAGCTGCAGCAATTCGGCGCGGGGCTGCGCGGCCACATTCGCCTGCTCAGCAACACCGCCGCGCTCAGCGAATACCTGCCCGACGCGCTCGCCGAATACCTGCCGCGCCACCCGAAGCTGTCGGTGAGCGTCGAGGAGCGCTCGAGCCAGGAGATCGTCCATGCGATTCGCGGCAAGACCGCCGATTTCGGGATCGTCGCGGATTCGGTCGGCCTCGACGGACTCGAGCAGATGCCGTTTCGCGAGGATTGGCTGATCGCCGTCGCGGCGGTCGATCATTCGCTCGCCGCGCGCGAGCGGGTGGCGTTCGCGGAGCTCGTCGATGCCGACTTCATCGGCATGACGGACGGCAGCGCGCTGCAGGTCCATCTCGCCGACCAGGCGAAGGCGCTCGGCAAGCGGATCGACTACCGCGTTCAACTGAAGAGCTTCGACGCGATCTGCCGATTGATCGAGCGCGGCGTCGGGATCGGCATCGTGTCGCGCCATGCGGCGCTGCGCGCGCAGCAGACGATGCAGATCCGGCTGATCGAGCTCACGGATCCGTGGGCGCACCGTCGGCTGACGATCTGTGCGCGCAGCTTCGACGAGCTTCCGAAATACACGCGCGAATTCATCGCGTTTCTCGCGCACGATCCGGGCAAGGACGAATCGTTTGCAGCCTGATTGCCGTCATTTGGCGGCCGGCGCGCGCCGAACGTCGTTTTATCCGCGCGCGGCCGACAAAAAATGGCGCGAACTGCGGCGCGTTCTCACGCGTGCAGCGCGATTGCCCTCGGATCAATGGAAGGTGGAATGACGCGCGGCCCGGCGGAACGCCGAGGCCGATTGCGCTTGAATCAGCGGCGCTAGCCCGTGAAAGCGCTGGAGGAGACCGCGACGCGCGCGATCGCGCACGAAGACATTCGGCGCGCAAACCGTATCGATCGGCCGAAACGGCTCGCCAAGCCGAGCGGGCATCGCCCGACCGAGCCGCGAAGCCGCACGGCCACGCGCGCCCCGCCATTCCAGTTGGCGGCTCCGAACGCGCCGCCCGAACCGGCCGCGCTGAACGAATCGTCCCGATCAGGCCGCCCGGATGCCGAGCCGGCCGATCGCGACGCTGCGACGAACCGGGCGGCGGCACGCCCGATCGCACGCCGCCGCCGATGCGGCCGGCGGCCGCGATCAGAACTTGTGACGGATCGCCGCGCGAACCGCGAACTGGTTCGCCGACGCCGAGGGGCCGTCCGTCCCGACGACGTAGCCGCCATCCGCGATCGTGCCCGTCTTGTCGCCCGCGACCTTCTGGTACGCGCCCTGCAGATAGACGTCGGTGCGCTTCGACAGGTTGTAGTCCGCCATCAGGCCGACCGTGTGGTACTTCGGCTTGACGCTGCCCGCGGCCGCATCGAACTTGCCGTCCGTGTACACGTACTGCGCGCCGATGAAGAGCGCCGGCGTCAGCTGGTATTTGCCGTTGATTTCGAAGTTCTGGAACTTCGTCGCGCTCAGGCCGAGGCCCGCGAACGTCGCCGTCGGCAGATAGACCGTCGAGACCGGGTTCTTCACGTCGGTCTTCGTGTAGACGAAACCGACCGTCGCCGGGCCGAACGTGTAGTTGACGCCGCCGCCGAAGATGCGCAGGCGGTCCGCCGTGAAGTTCGCGTCGTTGTCGGCGATCGCGCCGCCCGCCGTCTTGCCCGGGTTGTTCGCCTGCAGGTACGCGGCCGCGAGTTGCAGGCCGCCCAGCGTGTACGCGGCGCCGATGCTGTACTGGCGGTTGTTCGAGAAGCCCGTCGCGTTGCTGAAGCTGTACGTGCCGCCGACTTGCAGACCGTTCCAGTCCGGGCTCGCGTACTTGACCGTGTTGTTCACGCGGAACGAGTTGTCCGTGTTGTCGTTGTCGAACGGATGCGAGAACAGCGTGCCGCCCCAGTTGCCGTTCGCGGTCAACGGCGCGAGGTAGTCGACGAGCGAATCGTACTGGCGGCCGAGCGTGAGCGAGCCGTATTGCGCGTGCGACAGGCCGACGAACGCCTGGCGGCCGAACATCCGGCCGCCCTGGCCGAGCCGGCCGTTGTTCACGTCGAAACCGTTTTCGAGCGTGAAGATGGCTTTCAGGCCGCCGCCCAGGTCTTCCGAGCCGCGCAGGCCCCAGCGGCTGCCCTGCACGAAACCGCTCGCGAGCTGGTAGTTGCTCTTGCCGACGCCGTTGACGTTCACGTTGCTCGTGTAGTTGAAGCCTTCGTCGATCACGCCGTACAGCGTGACGCTGCTTTGGGCGAAAACCGGCGCGGCGAAGGCCAGCAATGCGGCTGCGGAAATGACGTGCTTTTTCATTATCGATGTCTCCAGACCTTGGTTCGGCGGCCTCGCGGATGCCAGGCCGCCACGATATCGGCGTTTCGGCGCCCCATCGCGGGGCATGTCCAGCGCATCCCGTCTCTACGGCCCGTGTCGCGGGATTACTGCAGTCGGGGAAATACTGTCATGCAAAAAATGCAACGTCCATGTTGGTGCATCACTTTTTTTACATTCCGTTGCGTATTGCCAACTAGAGCGTCAGGATTTTGTCAGACGCGTTTGTCACCGCGCGTCAACCCGTAACCCTCGCCATCGATGGCACAATGCGCGACCATCGTCGTCCGAATCCAATCCTGTAGCAATGCCGCACTTCGTCATGCGCCATTTTTCCGCCCCCATTTTTGCCGCACGCGCCTCGCACCGCGTCCGCCGCGCGCCGCGCGCCCGCGACGCCGCATGAACGCCGCGCCCGCCCCACGTTACGTCGAGCTCGACTTCTTTCGCGGTCTCGTGCTGCTCGTCATCGTCGTCGATCACATCGGCGGCAGCATGCTGTCGCGCGTCACGCTGCACACGTACGCGCTGTGCGACGCGGCCGAGGTGTTCGTGTTCCTCGGCGGCTTCGCGACCGCGATCGCGTACAACTCGCTCGCCACGCGCCACACCGAGGCCGCCGCGCGCCAGCGTTTCATCAAACGCGCGTTTGAAATCTATCGCGCGTTTTTGCTGACGGCGGGCCTGATGCTCTTCATCACCGCGGCGCTGAACGCGTTCGCGATCGACGCGCCGAACATGCCGACCAACGATCTCGACGGGCTGATGCATGCGCCGCTCGCCGCGCTGCGCGACATCCTGCTGCTCAGGCGCCAGCCGTATCTCGCGTCGGTGCTGCCGATGTACGCGTTCTTCGCGCTGCTCGTGCCGCTCGCGCTGCCCGTCGCGCGCGGCCGCTGGTGGTGGCTGCTCGTCGCCGTGAGCGCCGCGATCTGGCTCGCCGCGCGCAGGATCGCCGGCTATCTGCCGACCGTGGACGGCGTGCCGTGGGATTTCAATCCGTTCGCGTGGCAGTTCCTGTTCGTGCTCGGCATCGTCGCGCGCTGCCAGCCGATCTATCCGGTGCTCGCCAAACGGCCGGTCGGCTGGTTCGCGCTCGCCGCCGCGATCGCGGTGGTCGCGGCGGGCGCGTACTACCGGCTGCGCATCGAACCGTTCCCGACCGATCCGTCGATCAAGCAGAATCTCGGCGCGCTGCGGCTCGCGAACTTCATCGCGATCGCCTGGCTCGCCGCGAAGCTCGTCCATCTCGGCTGGATGCACCGGATCGCGCGGGCGATGCCGTGGATCGGCACGATCGGCCGCCAGGGCCTGCTGTGCTTTGTCGCCGGCACGGGCATTTCGCTGCTCGTCGATTCGCTGCTGTACGCGGCGACGGACGGCTATCTGGACCTGCGGCTCGGCCTCGCCGCCGACGCGGCCGCGATCGGCCTGCTGTACGTCGTCGCGAAGCTGTACGCGCCGCTCGTCGCGCGGGCGTCGGATTTCGTCAGGCAATCGCCGCTGCTGCAGCCGCTGCGGCCGTTCCGGCTGCCACTGCGCCGCCCGAAACGCTGAAAATCCGCCTACGGCCGTCATGCGCCGCTGCTAGCATATGCACGCCTCCAACCATCACGCCGTCATGCGCCGATTCGTCTCGCCCCTCGCCGCGCTGCTCGCCGCCGCGCTCACCGCCGCCGCGCACGCGGCCCCCGCCAGCAGCATCGTCACCCGCACGTTCCGCTCGCCCGCGCTGCACCGGGACTGGTCGTACACCGTGTATCTGCCGGCCGGCTACAACCCCGAAGGCGCGCGCTACCCCGTGCTGTACCTGCTGCACGGCAACGCCGGCAACGCGAACGACTGGATCACGCAGGGCCGCCTGCAGCTCACCGCCGACGCGCTGATCGAGCGCCGCGATATCGCGCCCGTCGTGATCGTAATGCCGCAAGGCGGCACCGATTGGTACGTCGACCGCAAGGAAAAGATGCAGAGCGCGTTTCTCGACGATCTGATTCCCGACGTCGAAGCGCATTACGCGGTGTCGAACCAGCGCGCGGGGCGGGCGATCGGCGGCGTGTCGATGGGCGGCTACGGCGCGCTGCGCTTCGCGTTCCTCGAGCCGGAGCGCTTCTGCGGCGCGATGCTGCTCAGCCCCGCGATCTACGCGAACGAGCCGCCCGCGAGCTCGGCCGCGCGCTACGTCGGCGTGTTCGGCGACCGGCAGTTCGACCCGAAGGTCTGGCACGAGCTCAACTATCCCGCGCTGTGGCGCGGCTACTTCGCGCAGCCGCTGCGGCTGCGGATGTTCATCGCCGCGGGCGACGACGACCTGTCGATCCAGGCCGAATCGAGCGCGCTCTACTCGAGCCTGCGGCGCGCACAGAACCCCGCCGCGTTGCGGATCGTCGACGGCGCGCATACGTGGGACGTGTGGCGCCGCCTGATCGGCCCCGCGCTCAAGTACACGCTCGAGTGCGTGAAGTGACTGCGCGCGCGACGCGGCACGCGGCGAGATCCCATGCCGCGCAGCCGACGCTCTTGAAGAACACGGGCGCGCCCGGTGCGGGCGACGCGTTGGAGGCGGGTGTCGACACGGTGGCGCGCAGCGCGTCGGCAAGCGAGCGCACGCGCGCCCAGTCGACGCCCGCGACGATCAGGTCGCCCGCCTCGTGGCGTGCGCCCGCCGGATCGTCGACGTAGAGCGCGCTGCCCGCGATCGTCCGCGCGCCGACTTCGGCCGCGCCGGGCGTAAACGCGCCGACACCGACGACGAGCCGCCCGGCTCGCGCCGCGTCGTCGTAGACGGGCGTCGCGCTCGTCGTCGCCGTGATGACCGCGTCGAGCGTCTCGGGCAGCGTGTCGCCGCCGAGCGGCTCGAGCGTCGGCAGCACCGCCCGCAGACGCGCGCAAAACGCCGCCGCCTGCGCGGGCGCACGCGCCTTCACGCGCACGCCGGGAAACAGCGCGGCGAGCGCCTCGACGTGATGCGCCGCCTGCGTGCCGGTGCCGATCAGCAGCACGTCGCGCGGCGCGGCGGCGACAAACGTGCGCAGCGCGAGCAGCGTGACGGCGGCCGTCCGGCGGCCGGTGACGGTCGGCCCGTCGAGCGCGAAGAGCGGCGCGCCCGTGGCCGGATCGACGACGCTCACCTGCCCCTGGATCGTCGGCAAATCGCCGCCGCGGTTGCGCGGGCATACGGTCACGAGCTTGTGGATCGCCAGATCGGCCGCCGACGCGGGCATCGACAGCATGACCCCGCCTTCGTTGAGCGGCACGACGAGCCGCGCCGGGCTCTCGATACGGCCCGCGTCGGCATCGAGCGCCGCCGTGCGCAGCGCGTCGACGAGTTCGGCGAAAGGCGTGACGCGCGCCGTCTGAGCCGCGTCGAAAACCGGTGTCGTCATCGTGGGTGTCCTGTAGGGCGTGTCGGCCTGGGGTTCGGGTGATGGGGCTTCGGCCGCGCGTTCGTGTTGCTTGGGTGGCTGGGTTTGCTTTGTTGCCGGTAGCGCAGGCAGCGCCGCGCGCCGTCGAACGGATCGACGCCGACCCGGCGCCCCGGCCATGCGCCGGTTCCCCGGCTCGCGCCCCCCGAGCTTCCCGCGGCTCCGGATTTTTCGATGTTACACGGCCACTGCGGTTCTGCGGTTCTGCGGTTCTGCGGTTCTGCGGCTCGGCGGCTCGGCGGCTCGGCGGCTCGGCGGCTCGGCGGCTCGGCGGCTCGGCGGCTCGGCGGCTCGGCGGCTCGGCGGCTCGGCGGCTCGGCGGCTCGGCGGCTCGGCGGCGTCAGTATCGCCGATGGACGTCGATTCGCAAGCGTTCGACCGCCGTCGCCGCCGGCGCGGTCGGCCGGCACCGCGAAACCGTGCGAGCCGCCCAATACCCGCGGCGCCATGGCATGCGATGCATACGACGCGCGGCCGGCCGCCGTGCCGTCGCCCTCGCGCCCGACCTGCGCGCCCGGCGCGAGCGCACGACAGCCGCGCGATGGCCGCACGGGCAACCGCGCGACACCGACATCGTCACGCGCCGTCGTCGGGCGCATCGAGCGCCAGCGCGTCGATCACTTCGCGCGCATGGCGAAACGCCTCGACGGCCGCCGGCGCGCCCGCGTACAACGCGCTGTGCAGCAGCACCTCGCGAATCTCGATGAGGCTCGCGCCGTTGTTCAACGCGCCGCGAATGTGCCCCTTGAGCTCGTGTCCGCGCCCGAGCGCCGCGAGCATCGCGCACGTGCACAGGCTGCGCGTCTTCAGATCGATGCCGCCGCGCCGCCACGTGCTGCCCCATGCGTGCTCGTTCAGCCAGTCCTGCAACGGCCGCGAAAAGCCGTCCAGATCGCTCATCGCGCGCTCGACGAACGCATCGCCCATCACCTGCGTGCGGCGCGCCTTGCCTTGCTCGCGGTCTGCTTCGCTCATGCTGCTCTCCTGTTCCGAATGCAATGGTCGTAGTGGATTGCGGTTCGGCACAGATGCTACACGGCCCGCATCCTCGCGCCGGCGCTTCGCGCTCGAGCTCTTCCCCCAATCGCGGCGACGCCGCCCGCGCGCCGTGCGCGGCAAATTCAGGATCGTCAATGAAATACATCACGAATATCGAATAGGCAAACCGGCGGCGCCGGTCTAGACTTGCCTCGAGCCGTGCGCCCCACCTGCGCGCGCCCCGAGCCGCCGAGCGCCCGACGACGAAAACGCGGCCGCGCGCCGCCCGTCGGCTGCCGGCCGAAGCATCTGCGCCGCCGAGCGCGCCGCGGGCATGCGCGAGACGCGCGATCGAAGCAGGAAATCAGGAGAACCGACCTTGGATGAAGCGCGCCGCGTCACCTCGTTCCACCACGATGGATTGACTTTCGACGCCGTCGATACGGGCCCGCTCGACGGCGAGGTCATCGTGCTGCTGCACGGCTGGCCGCAGACGGCGAAGTGCTGGGCGCGCGTCGCGGCGCGGCTGAATGCCGACGGCTATCGCACGGTCGCGCCGAACCAGCGCGGCTACTCGCCGCTCGCCCGCCCCCGCCGCGTCGGCGCGTACCGGATGCCGCATCTCGTCGGCGACGTCGTCGCGCTGATCGAGCGGCTCGGCGGCGGCCCGGTCCACGTCGTCGGGCACGACTGGGGCGCCGCGGTCGCATGGGCGCTCGCGGGCCGGCATCCCGCCGCGGTGCGCACGTTGACGACGGTGTCGGTGCCGCACTCGGGCGCGTTCATGCGCTCGATGCTCAGCAGCGACCAGTTGTTCCGCTCGTACTATATGGGCCTCTTCCAGTTGCCGAAGCTGCCGGAGCTGTTCGTCACGCGCTGCCGCGGGCTGTTCGAGAAAATGCTCACGGGCACGGGCATGACGCGCGACGAGGTGGACACCGTCTACGCCGACATCGTCGAGGCAGGCGCGCTGACGACGTCGCTCAACTGGTATCGCGCGATGATGTTGACGCCGCCCGGCTATCTGACCCGCAAGGTGCCCGTGCCCGTCCTGCACGTGTGGGGCGCGCGGGACGCGGCGCTGTCGCGGCGCGGCGCCGAGCTCGCGCGCGAGTTCGCGAGCGGCCCGTACCGGCTCGAGGTGCTGCCGCACGCGACGCACTGGATTCCCGAGCACGACGCCGAGCGGCTCGCCGCGCTCGTGCGCGAATCGATCGCGGTGAAGCCGGGCGCGGCGCCCGGCCCGCTCGCGGCGGCCGCCGCGAACTGATCGACGCCTGCCCGCGCTCCCGCCGCACGCCGGCCCGCCGCGCGGCGGCGCGCTCAGTCCGCGAGTTCGATGCCCGCGCGCTCCATCGCGCGCGTCGACTGGATCACGACGAGCGTATCGCCCGCCTCGATCAGGCAAGGCGGATCCTCGTAGAACGAAAGAATCCTGCCGCCGCGATCCAGCCCGACGACGAGCGCGCCCGCCACCGCGTTCGACATGCAGCCGATTTCGTGCGCGGCGGCCGGCCGCTCGACGAGCGTCGCACGGCCGCGCGTCGACAGCATGTCGTTGACGAACGGCACGATGTAGCGGCTCTCGACCGCGTCGGCGAGCAGCAGCGCGCCGATCTTCGTCGACGACACGATCACGTCGGCGCCCGCCTGCCGCAGTTGCCGCTGGTACAGGTTCTCCTGGATCCGCACGACGATCTTCGTATCGGGCGCGATGCTGCGCACCGACAGCGTGAGCAGGATCGCGGTCGGATCGTCGGTGACCGAGATGATGACCGCCTTCGCGCTGCGCACCTGCGCCTGCTGCAGCAGATCCTCGTGCGCGGGGTCGCCGCAAAGCCCCGTCACGCCGAGCGCGGCGGCCGCCTCGAGCGCCTGCTCCTGCGAATCGATGACGATCAGCGTCGCCGGATCGACGCCGCTCTCGAGCAGTTCGCGCACGGCGATCGAGCCGCTCAGCCCGTAGCCGCAAATCACGACGTGATCGCGCAGATTCTTTTGCAGGCGTTTCATGCGGTATTCCTCGATGACTCGTTGAATCACGAATTGATAAGCGGTGCCGAGAAAGATGAACCAGATACCGATGCGGATCGGCACGATGAAGAATGCATCGATGAGACGCGCGCGCGCGGTGACGGGCACGATGTCGCCGTAGCCGACCGTCGCGACCGTCACCATCGTGAAGTACACGAGATCGGCGATGCTCATCGGCTCGCTCTTCGTCGAATCGCGCAGGCCGTCGCGATCGAGATAGAGCACGAGGAACGCGAGCGCGCACAGGCCGACGACGAGCGCGAGGCGCAACGTCAGCGTGCGCAGCGGCGACGCGGCGGGCCGCGTGAACAGCGTGCGCGGGCGCGGCGCCTTCCACGGCGTGCGCGCGCTGCGCAGGCGAAATCGCAGCGATTTGCGGTATTCGAATGGCGACGCCAGTGATTTTCTCCAGAACCGGGCGTCGCGATTTTACGCCGCGAAACGGCGCCGCGCGCGGCGAAAGCCGGGCCGCGGCGGGTGCGGTGGGAGCGCCGGGCTCGGCGCGCGCTCACGCGTCGGTCGGCGCCGATCGGCATCTGGTAAGCGATAGTCGCCGCTCGACGACAATGTGAACGACGCTCGCCGCCCGCCGCGTCGCCGGCCACGCCGGCCCCCGCCCCGCTACTACCGCCGCTACCGCCACCGTCGCCGCCACGGCCATCGGTGCTACAGCATGCTCGCCGGCCGCCGCATCGTCCCGTCGACGAAGCGCGCCGCGCGAAACGCGGACAGGTCGAGCGACGTCGCGCCCGTGTCGACCCACTCGGCGAGCAGGCTGCCGACGATCGGCCCCATCGCGAAGCCGTGACCACAGAATCCGGTCGCGATCGCGAGCCCGTCGGGCGCGCGCGGCGCGTCGATCACCGGAATGCCGTCGGGCAGCACATCGATCAGGCCCGCCCACGCCTCGACGATCCGCGCGTCGCGCAGCGCCGGGAAGACCGCCTTCAGCTTCGCGAGCGCGCGCGGCGCATGGGCGGGATTCGGCTGCGGGTTCGGATCGCGCGGTTCGAGCACCGCTGCGCCGCCCGCGGCGCGCGCCTTCAGATCGCGCCATGCCGCGCCGTTCAGATGAAAGCGGAACTTCTCGCGCCGCGCCCACAGCTCGGGCAGGAACAGGCTCAGCCCGCGCAGATGGCCGAGCGTGACGTCGACATCCACCTGCATGTCGTCCGCGAGGTTGATCGCGCCGTTCGCGCGCTGCCGGATGCCGAGGCCATGCCCCCAGATGGTCGACGCGGACACGGCGGGCAGCGGGTTCGTGCGCATGCAGGTGCCGCGCACCGCCTGCTGCGGCAGCCGGATGCCGACGCCATCCAGCAGACGAAAGCTGGTCGCCCCGGCCGCGCAGATCACGCGCCGCGCCTTCACGACGCCGCGCTCGGTGACGACGCCCGCGACCGCGCCGCCCGACGTATCGATCGCGGTCACGCCGCAGCCTTCGAAGAAACGCGCGCCGGCTTCGATCGCGCGTGCGGCGAACGCCGCGGCGACGCGGCGCGGCTCGGCCTGGCCGTCGCTCGCCGTATAGAGGCCGCCGAGCGCGGGCGCGGCAAGGCCGCTCACGTGCGCGTCGATCTCGGCGCGCGCGAGCGTACGCGTATCGAGCCCGTGCGCGCGCGCGACATCCGTCCATTGCCGGAACGACGCCCAGTCGTCGTCGTTGTCGGCCAGGTAGAGGCAGCCGCCCTGCCGCCATTCGAGATCGGCGCCGAGTTCGCGCTCGAGCCCCTCCCACAGGCGCATGCCGGCCATCATCAGCGGCACTTCGGCGGCTTCGCGGCCCTGTTGGCGCACGAAACCCCATGCGCGCGTCGACTGCTGTCCCGCTATGCGGGATTTGTCGAAGACAGCCGCCTTTATTCCGCGCAACCCGAGATAATAGGCGGCGGCGCACCCCATGATGCCCGCGCCGGCGATGACGACGTCGGCTTGCGCGGGAAACGGTTCGTCGGCGCGCGCGAGCGTCTTGTAAAGCGGATAGGTCGTGGTCATGTCGGAAGTTTCGGCGAAAACGCCATCGGCGAAAACCCGTCACAGTAACTTGAGGAAACACCTTTCACAGAAAAACGCACACTAGTGCGCAGGACGAACTTTGTTTTGCGGTAAAGTTATCTTTCTACGCGTGGCCGGTCGGCTCGCATCATTCGACGGCATCCGATGATGCCGTACCGTGCGCCATCAGGCGCTCCGTTCTGAATCACTCGATCCGATCCGTTCCCGCTGTATGGCCAACGAAGCAATCACCACGGATTCCCTTGCGGTCGCCGAGCGCGTACGCGAGCTGATGACCCGCCACGGCATCGGCAAGCGCCAGCAAACGACCGAGCTCTGCCGGATTCTCGACCTGAGCTTTTCGCAGGGGCATCGCAAACTGCGCGGCAGCAGTCCCTGGACGCTCGCGCAAATCAAGAAAGTCGCCGAAGCGTATGGCGAGCCCGCCGCGCAACTGTTCGGCGCGCAGGCGCTCGATCCCGGCATGGTCGGCGCCTGCGCGCGCGACGCGGTGCTGTATGCGGGCATCGCCGAGATCGCGTGCACCGCATGGATCGGCGGGCTCCTCGATGCCGGCGCGCGCCCCGAGTTCGTCGCGTACGAACAGCAGGGCCGCTGGCGCGTGCTGCGCCATACCGGCGTGCTCTACCAGAACGCGTACGACGTTCACAAGATCGAGATCTACCCGCGCCGCGCGGAGAGCGACAGGCTGCTCGTCGCCGTGATCGACGCCGATAGCGTGAGCGCCGACGAAGTCTGCCGCTATCTCGACGAACAAGGCTTCGTGACCGCGCACTTCGGCAGCATCGACGCGTTCGCCGATGCGCTGCAGGGCCAGGCATTCGATGCAGTCGTCACCGAATGGATGTTCGACGGCCGCAACGCCGCCGATGCGATCCAGGCCGTGCGCGCGTCCGACAATCCGGGGGCGCCGATCTTCGTGCTGACGGGCGACTTGCTGACGGGCCGCGCGAGCGAAGCCGAGATCAGCGAGGTGATCCGCGTCTACGATGTCGTTTGCTACGAGAAACCGGCCCGCATGGCGATCCTGAGCGCCGATCTCGCGAAGCGTCTGTCGCGCGCGTGACGGCGAAAGCGCGCGGCATGCGCGCCGGCCCGCGAACGTCGGGCGTATCGCGGCGGCCGTCGCCGCATCGAATTTCGAGATTGCACGCCTTCCTCTTGCGTTGAAATCGCGATGCCCGCGCGACGTCGCGGCGCGCGCGGCCGATGCACCGCCGCCTCGTCGCGCCGCACATGCGGACATGTTTCGCCTGTCCTCTCGATGTCGTCCGATTTCGGCGCCGCCGACGACATGTCGCAATTGCCGCGTTCGCCGCGTTCGCCGGCCATGCACGCCGCGCGCGTTGCGCGCGGCGGCGATATGTCATCCACCCCCGACAGCTCGACGCAGCCCATGCGGTTATCGCCATGCGGCTACGCTTCGGCCGATCGACATTCACGCCTCGTACGCGCGCACGCCGCCGCATACGCGCCATGCGCGGCGCGCTCGTTCCATCGCGGCCCGCCTTCCAGCAGCACTTCCTCGACGCGTCGGCTGCGCGTTGCGAACGCACTCCCGCGGCACACGCGCCGCGTCCGAGGCGCTCCCGGAGCGCCGGTCCGCCCCGACGCTCGTCGCCCCGCAAGCCGCGCCGCCCCAATCCGCAGGCGTCTGCGTACAATAGCCGGCGCCTCTTGCCCATCGCACGCACTGTCAGGACCCGACATGGCCCGCATCATTCCCGACGACTGGAAGAACCTCGCCGCCACGGGCGCGGCCGAGCGCGAACGCGAAACGCTCGCGACGCTGGAGCGGACGCTGCCCGACGCATACACCGTCTATCACGGCGTGCACTGGACGCGCGCCGACCACAACTTCTCGGTATTCGGCGAAGCCCACTTCGTGATCGTGAGCCCGGCCGGGCGCGTGCTCGTGATCGAGCAGAAGGCGGGCTTCCTGCGCGAGACGCCGAAGGGGCTCGTCAAGGTCTATCTGCAGACCGAGCGCAACGTGTCGATCCAGCTCGCGCGCACGCTCGAGAACCTGCATCGGCGGCTCACCGCCGCGCTCGGCGCGGGCGCGTACGGCGTAGAGGAACTGCTGTATTGCCCCGATTACACGATCAGGAACCCCGCGATCGCGGGCGTCGCGCCCGCGCGGATCGTCGATGCGACGCGCAGGCACGCGCTCGCCGCGCGCATCGTCGATGCGCTGCCCGCCGACGAGCCGCCCTTTCCGAGCGCGGCGAAGGTGCATCATTTCCTCGCGGACGAGCTATCGCTCACGCCGGACACGAGCGCGCTCGTCGGCCAGGCGGACACGCTCGTCACGCGGCTCTCGGGCGGCCTCGCCGCATGGGCTCGCCGGCTCGAATTCGAACCGTTCCGGCTGCGCGTGATCGCGACCGCGGGCGCCGGCAAGACGCAGCTCGCGGTGCAGGCGATGCGCGGCGCCATCTCGGCCGGCAAGCGCGTGCTGTACGTGTGCTTCAACCGGCCGCTCGCCGATCACGTCGCGCGAATCGCTCCGCAAGGCGTGAAGATCGCGAACTACCACCAGCTCTGCGACTGGATCGCGCGCGACGGCGGTCACGTCCCCGACTTCGGCGCGCGCGACGCGTTCGCGCAGCTCGAGGCGCGCTTCGCGCAAACGCCGATCGCCGAGCGCTGGCGGTTCGATACGCTGATCGTCGACGAAGGCCAGGACTTCCAGCCGTCGTGGGCGCATGCGCTCGAGCGGCTCGTCGCGCCCGGCGGCGCATGGTGGTGGCTCGAGGATCCGCTGCAGAACCTCTACATGCGCGAGCGCGTGCCGCTGCCCGGCTGGGTAACGCTCAAGGAGACGACCAACTATCGCAGCCCGCGCGACATCCTCGATTACGTGCGCGACGTCGTCGGCAGCGTCGAGCCGCTCGCGGCCGAGCTCGTGTCGGGCAGCCCGTTCGGCGGATCGGAGATCTCGATTTCCGCGTACGACGACGCGCACGCGCAATCGCCCGCGCAAGCATGCATCGACGCGACGAAGCGCGCGATCACGCACGCGCTCGCGCTCGGCTTTCGCAAGCAGGACATCGCGGTGCTGTCGTTCAGGGGGCGCGAGGGCTCGGCGCTCGCGACGCTCGATCAGCTCGGCCCGCACCGCGTGAAGAGCTTCACCGGCAAATACGATCTGTTCGGCAATCCCGAATACCGCGAAGGCGACGTGCTGCTCGATTCGCTCCACCGCTTCAAGGGGCAGGCCGCGCCGTGCGTGATCCTGACCGAAGTCGATTTCGATGCGTTCGACGAGCGGGCGGCGCGCAAGCTGTTCGTCGGCGCGACGCGCGCGACGATGAAGCTGATCGTCGTCGCGTCGAAACGCGCGGCGCAGCGGATCGCGCCTTCCGCGTGACGGAGCGGCGCGCGCCCCACGTCTGCCGATTCAGGCGCATCCGGTCCGCTCGGGGCGGGCCGCGCAGCGCGAACGGCGCGGGCATCGCGGGCATCGCGGGCGTCGCGGGCGAACGAGAAGGGACGGCGCGCGGCGTCCCGTGCACGGCGGGTATATCGGGTATATCGAGTGCGGCGGGTGCGGCGGATGCGCGGCCCGCCCGCCGGCACGCCGCCGTCGGGCGGCGCGCCCGTCAGGCGACGACGCGGAACGCGCCGACCGTGCGGCGCAGCCCGTCCGCCTGCTCCTCGAGCGACGCGGCGGCGGCCGCCGCCTGCTCGACGAGCGCCGCGTTCTGCTGCGACACCTAATCCA
Organism: Burkholderia mallei ATCC 23344; assembly: GCF_000011705.1. Lineage (NCBI taxonomy): Bacteria > Pseudomonadati > Pseudomonadota > Betaproteobacteria > Burkholderiales > Burkholderiaceae > Burkholderia > Burkholderia mallei. Next base: position 1,403,747 of record NC_006349.2, read on the forward strand.
TCTGCGAGACGGCGCGGTTCACCTGCTCGATGCCGTCGCGCTGCTCGTTCGACGCGGCCGAGATCTCGGTCATGATGCCCGTCACGCGCGCGATCGCGCGCTGGATCTCCTGCATCGTGTCGCCCGCCGAGCCGACGAGCCGCGAGCCCGTCGCGACCCGCTCGACCGATTCGCCGATCAGCGCCTTGATCTCCTTGGCCGCCGACGCGGAGCGCTGCGCGAGCGTGCGCACCTCGCCCGCGACCACCGCGAAGCCGCGGCCCTGCTCGCCCGCGCGCGCCGCCTCGACGGCCGCGTTCAGCGCGAGGATGTTGGTCTGGAACGCGATCCCCTCGATCGTGCCGATGATGTCGGCCACCTTCTGCGAGCTCTGGTCGATCTCGGCCATCGTGCCGACCACCTCGCCGACGACCGTCGCGCCCTTCGTCGCGATGTCGGTCGCGTTGTCCGCGCAGTTCTGCGCCTCGCGTGCGTTGTCCGCGTTCTGCTTCACCGTCGCGGTCAATTGCTCCATGCTCGCCGCCGTCTGCTGCAGCGCGGCCGCCTGCTCCTCGGTGCGCTGCGACAGATCGGTGTTGCCGGCCGCGATCTGGCGCGTCGCGGTCGCGATCGATTCGGAGCCGTCCGTCACCTTGCGCACGGTCTCCGACAGGCTGCGCTGCATCGTCGTGAGGCCGCTGACGAGCTCGGCCATTTCGTCGTGCGACGTCCAGCGCAGCTCGCCCGTCAGATCGCCGTCCGACAGGCGGCGCAGGTGCCCGAGGATGCGCACGAGCGGCTGCGTGATCGCGAAGTGCAGGCCGATCGCGCAGCCGAGGCACGCGGCCAGGCCGAACACGATCAGCCCGCCGAGGACGAGCCGCAGCCAGCCGTACATTTGCTCGGCATCGTCATACGCGGCCTTGCCGTACGCGGCGCGGGCGTCGTCGAGCGCGTTCGTCGCCTTCGTCCACGCGACCGACAGCGGCGGCGCGACCGTCATCATCAGGCGATCGGCTTCGTCGTGCCGGCCGGCCTTCAGCGCGTCGATCATCGGCTTGAGCGCCTCGTCGGCGAGTGCGCGGCGCGCGGCGTTCGCCTGAGCCGCGAGCGTCTTTTCGTCGTCGCCGCGCGGCAGCGCCTCATAGTCGCGCCAGCCGCGCTCCGACGCGGCCAGATACTGCTCCGCCTTCGCGATCGTGTTCGCCGCGTCGGGTACCTCCGGATGCAGGATCACGCGGTCGAGCGTCGTGCGCGTGATCGCGAGATTGAGGCTCGCCGACGCGAGCGCCGTCTTCGCCGCGAGTTGCCGCGTGTACGCGTCGTCGAGCGCGGCGTTCGAGTTCTGCATGCTGAAGAAGCCGATCACGCCGGTGATCGTCAGCAGCGCGGCAACGAGCCCGAGCGTCGAGAAGATCCGGGTGCGAATCGAGAAGCGGGAAAAAAGGCATTCATGACCAGGAAGAGTCGCAAGTGGGTAGCCGCCGGTTCGGGGGACAGTCGCCGGTATTACGGCCCCGCTTCCGAAAACTTGAGGCGCCTCAAGCGATGCGGCGACATGCCGCGGTTCGCCCGCCGACGGCGGGGGTGTTCGGCCGGTAACCAATGGAAATTCTTGTGACGAAGCAGAGATTGACTAGTCAATCGATTGTTTCTACATTCCGTTTGCCCCCGAACGACAATACGATTGCCCATGTCCCCCGATTCCTCCGCGCCGCCCGCCCATGCCGATGCCGGCCGTCCGGTCGCGTCCGTGCGGCTCACGATCGCCGCGCTGCTGCTCGTGCTGCTGTTGTCCGCGCTCGACCAGACGATCGTGTCGACCGCGCTGCCGACGATCGTCGGCGACCTGGGCGGCCTCGAGAAGCTGTCGTGGGTCGTCACCGCGTACCTGCTGTCGTCGACCGTCGTGCTGCCGCTGTACGGCAAGCTCGGCGATCTGTACGGGCGCAAGATCGTGCTGCAGGCGGCGATCGTGCTGTTCGTCGTCGGCTCGGCGCTTTGCGGGCTCGCGCAGGACATGACGCAGCTGATCGTGCTGCGCGCGCTGCAGGGGCTCGGCGGCGGCGGGCTGATGGTCGTCACGATGGCGGCGATCGCCGATCTGATTCCGCCCGACGAGCGCGGCCGCTACCAGGGGATGTTCGGCGGCGTGTACGGGATCGCGACCGTGATCGGGCCGCTGCTCGGCGGGTTTCTCGTCCAGCATCTGTCGTGGCGCTGGATCTTCTACATCAACCTGCCGCTCGGCGCGCTCGCGTTCGCGGTGATCGGCGCGGCGTTCAAGCCGCACACCGCGCACGTGCGGCGCCGGATCGACTACGCGGGCGCCGCGTTCCTCGCCACCGCGCTCACCTGCGTCGTGCTGTTCACGAGCCAGGGCGGCACGATCCTGCCGTGGTCGTCGCCGCAACTGTGGTTCACGCTCGCGCTCGGCCTCGTCGCGACCGCCGGCTTCGTCTACGAGGAACGCCTCGCCGCGGAGCCGATCCTGCCGCTCGAGCTGTTTCGCCACCGCACCTTCGTGCTGTGCTGCCTGATCGGCTTCGTCGTCGGGCTCGCGCTGTTCGGCTCGGTCACGTTCCTGCCGCTCTATCTGCAGGTCGTCAAGGGCTCGACGCCGTCGGAAGCCGGCATGCAGGTGCTGCCGATGATGGGCGGGCTGCTCGCGACGTCGATCGGCAGCGGCCGCCTCATCACGACGCTCGGCAAGTATCGTCTGTTCCCGATCGCGGGCACCTTCGTCGCCTGCGCGGCGATGCTGCTGCTCGCGACGCTGTCGCTCGACACGCCGCTGCGCGCGATGTACCTGTACATGGCGCTCCTCGGCGACGGGCTCGGCATGGTGATGCCCGTCATCGTGCTCGCCGTGCAGAACACCGTCGAATTCCGGCATCTGGGCGTCGCCACGTCCGGCGCAACGCTGTTTCGCTCGATCGGCGGTTCGCTCGGCGTCGCCGCGTTCGGCGCGCTGTTCTCGAACGGCCTGCACGCGCGGCTCGCCGCGACGCTGCCGCCCGACACGGAGCTGCCGCCGTCGCTCGGGCCGTCGGCCGTGCGCCAATTGCCGGGCGCCGTGCGCAGCGCGTATCTGCACGCGTTCGCGAGCTCGCTGCACACGGTGTATCTGTGCGCGGCCGCGGTGATCGCGATCGCATTCGCGCTCGCGTGGCTCGTCGAAGACGCGCCGCTCAGAAAACGCGCGTAAGCGGCAGCGCCGCGCGCGCGGCGCCGCCGCTCGCTCACTGCCCGCTGCGCTTGCACCGCTGCGGGAAAAACTTCAGCTCGGCGCCGACGCGCAGCGCGTACACGATGTTGCCGTCGTCGAGGAACGCCACGCGCGCGCCCGCCGGCACGTCGCACGGCGACTTCTCGTACATTTCGAGCTGATAGACCGAACGCTCCGCCGTCGACGTCATGAAACGGTCGTAATCGCCCAGCATCCGTTTCGCGAAAAACAGGACGACGCCGGCGAACACAAAAAAACTGACGAATCGGAAAATTCCGGTGATCACCGGATATTCGCTGTCGTCCTGCTTCATCAGCCCGGCCGAGAAGAACGCCTTCGCCTTCGCGTCCATCGCGATGAAGAACACGCCATAGACCGGCAGGAACAGCACCGACGCCGTGTACAGCATCATCAGAATCAACAGCGCGATGAACGGGATCGACAGGATCGCGACGAAGATCTCCGTATGCGGAAACTTCGACGGATCGACGCCCGCGAACGCGTTGATCCGCTGATTCGCCAGTGCGATCGCAAAATTGGTGAAGCCCGTGAACGCGAGCAACAGCAGCCCCTTGCCGATGTGCGTCGCATAGATCCGCTTGTAGAGCGTCAGCGCGTCACAGACCATGCCGGCGAACCAGAAGGCGAGCGAGAGCAGCGCCAGGCCGACGAAATTCCACCATGCGTGCAACGGATAGGTAACGCCGTACAGCAGCAACGCGAGCGCGCAGTTCAAATACAGTTTCTGCGCCGTGTCGAGCTTCTTGTAATGGGTCTGGAGCGACGTGAAGGCGCGATGCACGCGCGGCATGCGCGCCGCGCCGGGCGCGGCCGATCGCGGCGGTTCGGCGGCGCACGGCGCCGCCGCCGGGCCGGCCGCATCGAGCGCGTGCGGCGATCGGCGCGCGCCGCTCGAGCGGGACGGATCGGACGGATCGCCGGAAGCCGAAGCGGCTTCGGTTGCGACCTCGACCCGAGGTTGCGACGCAGCCGGACGGCCGAGTTGCACCGAATCGTCCGGCATCGCACTCGTCACGCCGCGCCCGGTTGCGACACCATCGGGCGAACACTTCGCATCGCGCTGCGCGTGCGCTGTGCGCGCAGCGGATGTCGCACCGCGCGCGCCTGCGGAGCGGCGACGCGCATCGGTTTTCTTTCGAGATTCAGCCGGCCCGTTATTGAATTTGTTCATCGTGTTTTGATTGTTCATCTCGCCAAAACCGCGGCGCGCATTTTTTTCATGATGCTTGCCTGTCGCGCGGCGACGTCTGCTTTCATCGCGCCGCGCGGCCCGTCGGAATAGCCGCCGATTATAAGAATTAAGCGCGCCGCACGTGACGAAAGCCCTCGCGCCATGCGCGCGGTCGACTGCGAGTGCCCGCTGCGGCGACCGATCGCCGCTCGCTCGCGGCGAAGCGCGCACCGGCGCGTCGCCCGCCGCGCCCACCGTTCGACGCCACCGCGCTTGGCGGATATCGACGAATGCGCGCATAGTAGCGATTTCGTCATTCCTGCCCTGTTTGTTTTCGAGATGAAAGCCACCGACGCCCCCACCTCTTCCGCCATCGTGCGCGACGCCACCGAACACGATCTCGAAGCGATCCAGGCGATCTATGCGCATCACGTGCTGACGGGCGTCGCGTCGTTCGAGGAAACGCCGCCGTCGGTCGACGATCTGCGCGCGCGGCGCGAAGCGGTGCGGCGGCACGGCCTGCCGTATCTCGTCGCCGAACTGGACGGCGTCGTCGCGGGCTACGCGTATGCGACGCCGTATCGGCCGCGCAGTGCATACCGCTATGCGATCGAAGATTCGACCTACGTGAACGAGGCGTGCCGCGGCCGCGGCATCGGCCGCGTGCTGCTCGCCGCGCTGATCGCGCGCTGCGAGGCGGGCCCGTGGCGGCAGATGATCGCGGTGATCGCCGACGGCGGGCGCGGCGGCTCGACATCGCTGCATCGCGCGCTCGGCTTCGAGCCCATCGGCACGCTGCGCGGCGTGGGCTTCAAGCACGGCCGCTGGATCGACACCGCGCTGATGCAACGCGTGCTCGGAGACGGCGCACAGACGCCCCCCTCGAACGCCGACGCCTCGCACTGACACGCGCGGTCGCGCTAAAATCGCCGCATGCCGAAATCGAACTCAACCACTCCCGCCGACGTCGCCCCGGATGCATCGATGTCGAACGAATATACGGTCGACGAGCTCGCGCGCGTGTCCGACACGACGGTGCGCAACGTACGCGCCTATCAGGATCGCGGCCTGCTCGCGCCACCACGCAAACGCGGCCGCGTCGGCATCTACGACGACACGCACGTCGCGCGCCTGAAGGTCATCAATCACCTGCTCGCGCGCGGCTACACGCTGTCGAACATCCAGGACCTGATCAAGGCGATCGACGACGGTCACGACCTTCGCTCGATCCTCGGGCTCGAAAACGCGATCGGCGGCCGCTGGTCGAACGAGCGCCCGCAAACCTTCTCGCTCGCGCAACTGATCCAGATGTTCGGCCCGCAAACGCCCGCATCGCTCGGGCGCGTCGCGGAGCTCGGTCTGCTCGAGCGGCGCGGCGTGTCGTTCGTCGCGAAGAGTCCGGCGCTCATCGAAGCGGCGGCCGCGATGGTTCGCGAGGGCATTCCCGCGCGCGAGCTGCTCGACGCGATCAGCATCACGCGGCCGTATTTCGATGCGATCGCACGCGTGCTCGTCGAGCTCGTCGTGCGCCGCCTCGATCGCTACGACGAAGGCTCGCTGCCGCCGCCAACCGACGTGCCGGCGCTCGTCGACGCGATCTGGCGGCTGCGCCCGCTATCGTCGGTGTTCGTCGAAGGCGAGATGAACCGGGCGCTCGAAGCGGCGTCGAGCGCATACCTCGGCGGCCGCGTCGCGACGATCCTCGACAAGAAGCTGAGCTCGCAGGCCGCGCGCGAGGGCGAGCCCGAACTCGAGCGCGTCACCGCGAAGGGCGCGCCGAAAAAGCGTTAGGCGCGCGCGCGTCATATTGTTATCGGCAATGCTTGGTTCGCGCGGGCGCCTGCCCGTGCGACGATTATCCCGACTCGGGCGGCGTGCTCGCCGCCCGCTTCGTTCAACGTCGTGGAGATTGCCGATGATTCGCCCTGCCCGCTGGTTTGCCCGAACCGTCACCGCCGCACTCGCGTCGCTTTGCGTCGCCTCCGCGTTCGCGCAGGACGCCGCCGGCGACAAGGTGCTGCGCGTCGGCTATCAGAAGGCGGGGCTGCTCGCGGTCGTCAAGGCGCAGGGTACGCTCGAGACGCGCGTGAAGCCGCTCGGCTACACGGTCAAATGGTTCGAGTTCCCGGCCGGGCCGCAACTGCTCGAAGCGCTGAACGCGGACAGCGTCGACATCGGCTACACGGGCGCACCGCCCGCGGTGTTCGCGCAGGCGAGCGGCGTGCGCTTCGTCTACGTCGGCGCGGAGCCGCCGTCGCCGCACAACGAGGCGATCGTCGTGAAAGCCGATTCGCCGCTCAGGCGCGTCGCCGATCTGCGGGGCAGGAAAGTCGCGCTGCAGAAAGGCTCGAGCGCGAACTATCTGCTGCTCGAAGCGTTGCGCCAAGCCGGCGTGCGCTACGACGAGATCCGCCCGATCTACCTGCCGCCCGCCGACGCGCGCGCCGCGTTCGAGAGCGGCACCGTCGACGCGTGGGTGGTCTGGGATCCGTACTACGCGGCCGCGCAGCACGCGCTGAAGGCACGCACGCTCGCCGACTACACCGGCTTGTCCGCCACGTACAACTTCTATGAAGCGACGCGCGATTTCGCGACCCGCCATCCGGACGTCGTCGGCGCGGTACTGCAGCAGTTGCGCGAGACCGGCCTGTGGGTCAACGCGCATTCCGCCGAAACCGCCGCGCTGATCGCGCCGAAGATCGGCCTCGATCGGGCGCTCGTCGAGACCTGGGTGAAACGCGTGCCGTACGGCACGACGCCGCTCGACGACAAGATCGTCGCGTCGCAGCAGCGCGTCGCCGACGCGTTTCTCGCGGCGAAGCTGATTCCGCGAAAGCTGACCGTCGCCGACAACGTCTGGACCGAGCGCCGCGCCGCCGACGCGCTCGCGGCGAAGTAGGCGCGGCGGCCGCTGCTTGCCGGGGGCTGATGTTCACGGTTCACGGTTCACGGACACGTTAGAAGGATTCATCCGCCCTCGTTCACGCCTTCTTGCCGATAATGAACGGCCGCGCGAACGCGGTGCGTTGCCCGCGACGCGCCGCCCGCGCCCGATCACACGCCGCGTGCGAGGAGACGTCCGCCCATGCTGTCCCATCTGCCCCCGCGCGTGCGCGGCCTCTGGCTTGCGGCCGCGCTCGCCGCGCTGCTGTATGGGCTGTCGCTCGGCCACGCGCCCTATTCCGGCCAGCCCGCCGCCAAGGCGGCGCTCGGCGTCCTGTTGCTCGCCGCGGCGCTGCGGCATCCGCTCGCGCGCGAGCGCGCTTGGCTCGGCGCGGCGCTCGCCGCGTCCACGCTCGGCGACGTGCTCCTCGCGCTCGCCTCGTGGCCGCCGTCGTTCGTCGCCGGCCTCGGCGCGTTCCTGCTCGCCCATCTTGCCTATTGCGCGCTGTTCGCGCCGTGGCGCGCGGCGCCGCGCGGGGCGCGCGCCGTCGCGCTCGGCGCGGTGTGGCTCGCCGCTCCCGCGCTCTACGCGGCGTTCCTTCCTCACCTCGCCGCGCTCGCGGCGCCCGTCGCCGTCTATGTTGCCGTGCTCGGCGCGATGGCGAGCTTCGCGCTCTGCGCGCGCACGCCGGGGCCGCAGGTCGCGGCCGGCGCGCTCGTGTTCGTTGCGTCCGACGCGCTAATCGGCATCGATCGTTTTCTCGGCGCGTTTTCCGGCGTCGATTATTTCATCTGGTTTCTTTATGCGATCGCACAATTGACGATGGCATTCGGTGTGCTGCGGCGCAAATAAAAATAATCGAAGCCGTGCCTGTGTCCTCAACCTGTCGGCGATAAAGCAGGATTTTGCATCGCACCATCCCGATTTCATCCCGCATCGCGCCTTGCGCTCCACAGCCCCATCCGGCGGACCTCGGCATCCGTTGAATCCCGCGCTTAGAGGGCTATGTCTACCCGGCTTGCGGTTTCGACTTTCACGAACTATTGTTACATCCATCAATGTAACAGTAAAAAATGAGCCTAAATGGAGACGCTTGGATGAACGCGCGCAATATGTCCTTCGGTCCGCTCGACAGCACAAACCGTGAAGAAACGCTCGATATCGCCATCATCGGCACCGGCTTTTCCGGGCTCGGCATGGCGATTCGCCTCCGGCAAACCGGCAACCAGGATTTCGCGGTGTTCGAAAAGGCCAGCTCGGTCGGCGGCACCTGGCGGGACAACCATTATCCCGGCTGCGCATGCGACGTTCAGTCGCACGTCTATTCGTTCTCGTTTGCACCGAACCCGCGCTGGACGCGCATGTTCGCGCCGCAGCCGGAAATTCGCGCGTACATGGAAGACTGCGTGCAGCGCTTCAACGTGGGCTCGCATCTGCGCTTCGATCATGAGCTCGTCAACGCGACCTACGACGAAACCGCGCACCGCTGGCACCTCACGTTCGCGAACGGCAAGCGCGTCTGCGCGCGCGTGCTCGTGTCCGGCATGGGCGGCCTGTCGCGCGCCGCGTACCCGAACATTCCCGGCATCGAGACGTTCAAGGGCGAAGCGTTCCACTCGCAGCACTGGAAACACGATTACGCGCTCGAAGGCAAACGCGTCGCCGTGATCGGCACGGGTGCGAGCGTGACCTGCCCCCTACAAACAGGGCCAGCCGGAGTCTAGTAAAGTTCGTTTTCGGAGAAGAAGACGAACATGAAGAAGCGCTTTACGGAACAGCAAATCATCGGGTTTCTGAAGGAAGCCGAGGCCGGTATGCCGGTCAAGGAACTGTGCAGGAAGCATGGGTTCAGTGACGCGTCGTTCTACACCTGGCGCGCGAAGTTCGGCGGCATGGAAGTCTCGGAAGCCCGCCGGCTCAAGGGCCTCGAGGTGGAGAATGCCCGACTGAAGAAACTGCTGGCCGAAGCAATGCTCGATATGGAAGCGTTGAAGGTTGTCGTCAAGGGAAAGCCCTGAGCCCGCAAGCCAAACGCGAAGCAGTGTTGGCGATTCGGGAGAAGGTCAACATCTCCGAGCGCCGCGCCTGCCGGCTTGTCGGGCTTTCTCGCAGCGTGCTGCATTACGACGCGAAGCCGGACCACGAGAATGAGGTGCTCGCGGCGCGTCTGGTGAAGTTGGCGCACGAACGTCGTCGATTCGGCTACCGCCGACTGCACGCCCTGGTGGAACGCGAAGGCACGCACGCCAATCACAAGCGCATCTATCGCCTGTACCGTGAGGCAGGGCTGGCTGTGCGGCGCCGTCGCAAGCGCCACGGCGTCATGATTGAGCGCGAGCAACTGGCATTGCCGGGCGCACCCAACGAGGTATGGTCAATCGATTTCGTGATGGATGCGCTTTCCAACGGCCGGCGCGTGAAGTGCCTGACCGTCGTCGACGATTTCACGAAAGAGGCTGTCGACATCGTCGTCGACCATGGCATCTCAGGTTTGTATGTCGCTCGGGCATTGGACCGTGCAGCTCGCTTCCGTGGCTATCCCAAGGCGGTGCGAACAGACCAGGGACCCGAATTTACGAGCCGCGCGCTTGACCAGTGGGCGTATGCGAACGGCGTCACGCTGAAGTTGATTCAGGCGGGCAAGCCCACGCAGAATGCGTACATCGAATCGTTCAACGGCAAGTTCCGCGACGAATGCCTTAACGAGCACTGGTTCACGACGCTCGCGCACGCTCGGGCAGTCATCGCGGCATGGCGTCAGGACTACAACGAGCAAAGGCCGCACAGCGCACTGAACTACCTTGCGCCGTCAGAGTTTGCGGCGAAACATCGGGCAACCGCGGACGCTCCTGCCGCTTTCCAGGAGTTGGTTTAAAGGGACTTTGCTAGAAGCCCATTGGCCCTATCGAAGGGGGCAGGTCACGAACTGCTTAACGGCATGCCGGACTGAAGCACAACCTGAGGGCGCCGATGCGGCCACACGGAACCGCGCCGGGAATCGTGGAAGCCGGTTGGTTTAAGTTAATGCAGGCACGTCAGCAGCATTTCTGATGCTGCCTGTAGTCGTTTGTCCCAGCTTCAGCGGGTGGGAAGCATAGGCGAGCGGCTCCATCAGCCGATGAGGGTTATACCAGGCCGCCCATTCCAGCGTTGCCGGTTCGACGGATTCCTGCGCCAACTGACGCGCCCGCCAACGATGCGGCGGGCGAGCACGTCGATCGCGAATGCCACGCACAATCCGCCTTGCCATGTCGAAACATACGTAAAATCCGACACCCGGAGCTGATTCGGTCAGCCGGCCTCGAACTGCCGATTGACTCGATCCTGCTGCGGCTCGCCGGGCAGCTCGAACAGACGGCCGCATGGCGGCATCGCCGGCCGGCGGTGTGGGCCGGCGCGTGCGCCGCCCGCCCCGGTATGGCCGGCATCGCCGCCGCCGTCCGTCAGCCGCGCTCGCCCGCACCATAGATCAGCGAATGATGCGCGCCCGCTGCCGCGATCACGCCCGCGGCGGCGGCCAACGTCGCATTCGCCATCGGCCGCGCGACATCCCCCCGCGGCGAACACGCCGGGCACCGACGTCTGCTGCCGTTCGTCGACGGAAAGATAGGGCCCCGTCGGTCCGTCGTCGAAAACGCAACCGAGCCGCTCGGGCAGATCGCAGGCCGGAACCGTTCGGGGCGCGATGAACAGGCCGCAGAGCGCCGCCGTTCTACCATCGGCGAGACAGACCGCCTCGAGCGCGGGCGCGGCGCCGACGAGCGCCGCAACCGGCGTTTGCTCGACCGTCACGCCGCGAGCCGACAGCATGGCCGACTGCTCGCGCGTGGGAACGAACGCGCCCTGGGTGAACAGCGTGGTCGGCCCCCAGTCCGATACCAGCATTGCCTGATGCACGGCCTGCTCGCTGCTTGCCAGCACGCCCATCGGCCGCCGTTCCAATTCGTAGCCGTGGCAATACGGACAGTGCAGGACGCTGACGCCCCAGCGCTCCTGAAGGCCGGGCAGCGCAGGCAGGATGTCCCGAACGCCCGTCGCCAGGATCAGACGCCTGCCCTGCGCTTGCCGGCCGTCAGCCAGCGAAACGCGAAACCCGTCGCTGACGGCCGCGGCGTCGATCGCATCGCCCGCGTCGAATTGCACCGTGGGATATGCGGCGAGCTGCCGGCCCGCGGTTGCGTTGATCGCGGACGGCGCGTGGCCATCCTGCCCGAGAAAGCCGTGGGACGTCCGCGCAAAGCGATTGCGCGGGCGCTTCGCGTCGATGAGCAAGACCCCGCGTCGCGCGCGGGCCAGTTGGAGGGCCGCCGCCTGCCCGGCAAAGCTGCCTCCGATAATGACGACATCGAAATTCACGAGCGCTGTCTCCTTAACGTAATTTTAAAAGTTACGAAAGAACGCGACGTTTGTCAAATCAAAGCACTTGCATTGTTACGTGTGCGACGCAGTGGTAGATTGCGGTGTGATTCGGAAAGGACCCCCACGATGCCACGCGACAACCGCCTGTCCCGCATGCTCCATGTGCTGATCCATATGGATCGGCACGTCGAGCGCGCCACCTCCGAGGCGATCGCGAAGATGCTCGGAACGAACCCGGTCGTCGTGCGCCGGATGATGGCCGGGCTGCGGGACCAAGGCTACGTCCGATCGGAAAAAGGCCATGGCGGCGGCTGGGAACTCGTCTGCGATCTGGATGCGATCACGCTGCTCGATGTCTACCGGGCCATCGGCGAACCGCCGCTGTTCAGCATCGGCCCCCATGCCGAGCAGTCCGACTGCCTCGTCGAGAAGGCCGTCGATGCCCGCATGACAGAAGCGCTGGGCGAAGCGCAGGCCTTGCTGCTCGCACGTTTCGGCGCCATCACAGTGGGCGATCTGGCGAGGGACTTCGACAAGCGGCACGCCCGCCACAAAGCGGGGAAACGGGGGAATTGCACCGCGGCATAGCGCGCTCGCGCGCCGGATTTCGGGCAACCGGCCGGCCGAATGAATCGTCGCGCGTCGGCCGGTGCCGGCGATGGTCGGCGCCGCGCCGAACATCGCCGGCGGCGCGCGGTTTGACGCCATCAGCGCGCGTCGTCCGACGCACGCCGGAACAGCGCTTCGTAATCGACCACGAGTCCGTCGCGATCGACTTCCAGGTGCGCGGTAAAGCCGCTCACGACGCTTTCGTAGCGATAGACGCGATCCGGCACGATGCACTGGTATGCCTGCTGCATGGCGCTCACCGTCAGATCGGGAATCGATACATACACGACATCGACTGGCCGCCGCTCGCCGCGCGCGAGCCCCAGGCGGCGGATCGGCAGCGTGTTCGTGTAAGGGGTTGCGGCGATGTCGACGTCGATGCATCCGTCGAGCGCGCCGAGCCGCTCGTCCGCCGCGTTGCGCCAGCGGCCCTCGCCGTCGCCGCGCAACTCGAGCGTGCCGCCGCCCATCATGGTGACGATCACTTGCTTCGCCCGCCAGCGTGCGTCGCAGACGACGCGATAGGCTAGACCGTAAGCCCGCCCGCCACTCCGCCCGACGACCACGCTCTCGGCAACGCTGCCGCGCGCGTGCCGCTCGAATGCAAGATGCTCGATTCCGTCGTGCTCGAGCGACGCCCAGCGCACTTCTCGCATCGTCCTTCCCCTCGGTCGTCTCGGTCCGATTCCACGCTTGCGATGCGCGCGCGCGCCCGATGCAGGCACGCCGCCGCCGTCACGCGGATCTTGCACGGTACCCGGCGAAGGTCGCGGCGAGCGATCCATCGCGATCGATGGCGATCCATGTCGAACCGTAGTGAACCGCGACGCATTGCTCGCACCACCACGCCGCACGGTCTCGCCGTATCGCCGCATGCGCGCCAAGCTCAACCGCCGCCCCGCCGAGCGCGCCGGCTCGAGCGGCGCTTCGCGACGCATGCCTCACGCGGCCTCAGCGCGCCGCGCTGCCGTCGCGCCGCTCGGCGGCAGCCGCCGCCTCGTCGGCACGCGCCACTGCCCGTGCATAAAGCGCCGCCGCATCGAATCCGTCCAGGTCGAGACCGAAGCGCTCGCGCACGCACGCCGCCCATGCGTCGGCATCCGTCAGCCGGGTGGTGTGCGCCGCGCCGTCGGCCGTTCGCAGCGTCAACGCATCGTTGAAAAGCAGCGCACGCGCATCCGGCAGGATTCGGCACGCGATGAAATCGTGCGTGAAGAACGAATCGGGGTGCCGCGACGTATACCAGTTCGCGACCTCGTAATCGACCCACTCGACGGGCTTCAGCGAAAAACGATACAGCGGATGCCAACCGTTCGGCGTTTCGCATTCGATCTCGAACTCGCCAGCGACGGGCGCGTCGACGACGCGAAACGTGCCGTGCGGCGTCGGCTGTGCGACGTTCGGGTCATGGCGCAGCGGCGCGGTCAGCGTCGTCGAACCGAAGCCGACGTCGGCGAACCAGGTGTCGCCGTCCAGATCGATCCGCAGCAGCATGTGCGTCTGCGGCGTCGACTGTTCCGGCGGACGCTGCCAGCGCACGCGCGCGATCAGCGGCGTCACGCGAAAGCCGAGCTGCACGAGCACCGTGTAGAAGAGCTTGTTCTGCTCGAAGCAGTAACCGCCGCGGCGCTGCCCGACCAGCTTATCGACGACCGATTCGAGTTCGAGCGCGACGCGCGCGCCGGTGAACGGGTTGAGGTTCTCGAACGGAATCGACTGCGGATGCAGCAGTTGCAACTGGCGAAGGACGTCGAGCGTCGGCTCGGCGGGGCCGCGATAACCGATGCGGGCGAAATAACGGGAAAGATCGACTGCGTCGCGCATGGGGACAATCTGATGGTGACGGAACGCATCACCATAGCATTACGCGGATAACCCCATTCGACACAAGGGAAAGCGCGCGCCGGCGGCCATATCGGCGCGCGCCGGGGGAACGCGCGCTAAGGCAACAGCTTGAGCGCCGAGGAAGCGACGGACGGCACCGAAATCCCATGACTCATCGCATACTGCACGGCCGCGCCGAGCGTGCCGCCGATCGACTGGAACTGGTTCGGCGCGCTCTGCGCGATATACGACGCGGCCTTCAGGTTGTTCGGGTCGAGCCCCGATTGAAGCAGCGAGGCGGGATTGGACTCGCCCAGCTTCCCGAGCCCCGACTGCAACCGGGAATACTGCGTGACGCCTTCGCCGAGCGAGGCGAGACCCCGCGTGAAGGCCGCCTTGTCGACGCCCGCGCCCGATACCGCGCCGTTCGCGCCACCCGAGGCGAACGCCTGCGTCAGCGCCTGCGCGACCGATTGTTGGGCGCCGCCCACCTGCGACAGCGCACCGGGCGTCAGCGCGCCCGTGCCGCCGTTGGTCAACAGCCCCGCCGCGTGCTGTGCCTGCCCGGCCGCGCCCGTGAGCCCCATCGCCGATGCAAGGCTCGCCTGCCCTGCAAGCACCTGCTGATTCGCGCCGACATACGACTGCAACAGTTGCGGCAGGCCCGATGCGCCCGCCTGCTGCGATTCGCCGCCGCCGAGCAGCGATGCGCCGAGGCTTTGCCAATCGACTTGCGCGAGCGCCGCGCCGCTCGCCCATACACTCCCCGCGCAACAGACGAGCGCGGCCCGCTTCGCCAAGCGATTGATCGTTTTCATCGTCTCTCCCTGTGAATGCTGCCGTGCGGAATTGTCGAGGCGAGCGCGCGACGGATGCAATCACGGATACATATCGAAACGTATTGACAGACTTCGCCGCAGACACGCGGCACGACGCGGCACGATCGGCGCGCCTCGAAGCTCGGCGGCGCAGCGAGTCCGCACACGTTCGCGCCAGCCGAGCGTCGACGCGCGAGCGGCTTCGGCCCCGACGACGATCGCGACGGGCGCCCTGCGCGCCGTGGCTGTTCGTTCCATGCGCCGCCCAAGCGGCTCGCGCTCACGCCGGATCACATTTTCTTCGAATACCTTATCGATGCATTACCGCACCTCCCATCATTCGGCGAATCGAACATCGCAAAAACATCGATCGACGAATTGACCAACCGAATCAAATTGCCTAGGTTAACCACATCGACCTCACCAAAATTTTATTATGGATACCTCAACAGTCGACGCCGTAGCGATCGCTGCGAAGCTCGCCAAGGAGATCTCGCCTCATCCGCCTCAGTGGATCATCGATCTGTATGCGGCCACGCTCGTGCAAAGGCATGGCTTCGCCAGGACGGGCGACGAAATCAAGCAGGCGCAAAAGGCATTTTTCGAATCCCGGCAGGCGATCGTCGCGGCGCTCTCGACGTACCGATCCCCCACCGACTGACTCGACCGGAAACCGAAGCCGATCGCGCGCAATTGAGCGCGATCGATCGGCTTGCCACGGGCCTCGCGCGTTCGCGCCCGAAAATGCGAACGCGCCCGGCGCGGCACGCGTTCAAGCGCACCGACGCAGCCGGGCCGATCGATCCGTGACGCGCCGCCGTCGCTGCGTCAGACGCCCGTCGCGAGGCCGGACCGGCGAAACGCGTGATCGAGATCGGCGATCAGGTCCTCCTCGTGCTCGAGCCCGATCGACACGCGAATCAACCCTTCCGACACGCCCGCCGCCTTGCGCGCCGCCTCCGGCACGCCGGAGTGCGTCGTCGACGCCGGATGGCAGATCAACGATTCGGTGCCGCCGAGACTCACCGCGGACTTGAACAGATGCAACGCGTTGATGAAGCGGAATGCTTCCGCGCGGCCGCCGTTCAGCACGAACGCGAACGTCGAGCCGGCGCCCGTGCATTGCCGCTTGTACACGGCCTGATACGCATCGTCGACGATCAGCTCCGGGTGGTACACGTCGACCTTCTGATGCGGATTCGTCGCGAGCCACTTCGCGACCGCCGACGCGGTGCGCGCCGCCTGCTTCATCCGCAGCACGACCGTTTCCATCGAACGGATCAGCATCCACGACGAATGCGGATCGAGCTGCGAGCCGAATGCGCTGCGCACCGCGCGGACCTTCGCGACGAGATCCCGCCGCCCCGTCACGCCGCCCCCGACGAGATCGCTGTGGCCGCCGACGTACTTGGTCAGCGAGTACACCGACATGTCGACGCCGTGCTCGCTCGGCTTCTGGAAGATCGGCCCGAGCAGCGTGTTGTCGCACACCGAAATCGGACGATAGCCGTGTCGCGCCTCGAACGCGTCGAGCTCGCGGCGCATGCCGTCGAGGTCGATCAGCGCGTTCGTCGGATTCGCTGGCGTCTCGACGTAGCAGAGCCGCACGGGCCCCTGCTGCGCGGCGGCTTCAAGCGCCGCGCCGATCGCTTGCGGCGACAGGCCGTTGTCGATCGAATGCGCGCCGACACCCCATTCGCGGAAGTATTTCGCGATCAGCGTTTCCGTGCCGCCGTACAGCGGCACCGATTGCACGAGCTGATCGCCCGGCCGCAGGAACGCGAGAAAGATCGCGCTGATCGCCGACATCCCGCTCGACGTGACGACGGCCGCCTCGGAGCCGTCGAGCAGCGCGAGGCGATCCTCGACGATCTCGAGATTCGGATGATTGAAGCGGCTGTAGACGAGGCCCGCCGCCTCGCCCTGCGGCAACGGCTTGCGGCCCGAGACGATATCGAAGAAATCGGCGCCGTCCTCCGCCGAGCGGAACGCGAACGTCGACGTGAGGAATACCGGAGGCTTCACCGCGCCTTCGGACAAGAACGGATCGAATCCGTACGACATCATCTGCGTTTCCGGGTGCAGCGGACGGCCCTCGATGTCCTTCTTGTGATAGCTCGAATACGTCATGCGGTGGCTCCTTTGTACGGTGAATGTGATCCGGCCCTCCGGCGTGCGGCAAGCCGCGCGGCGCCTGTCGCCAATCGACTCAGTGTAAGAAAGCTAGCAGGAAATATGCTTTCCATTTCATTCCGGCGCCCCCCTATAATCGAAAGAATCTTTCCGCTTTCATTCCTTCCATAAAAAGGCGATCGGCATGAAGCTCGACGAAACAGATCTGAAGATTCTGAAGATCCTGCAGGAGAACGGGCGCCTCAGCAACGCGGAACTGGCCGATCGCGTCGCACTGTCGGCGGCGCCGTGCTGGAAGCGCCTGCGCCGGCTCGAGGCCGACGGCTTCATCTCGGGCTATCAGGCGATTCTCGACCGGCGCGCGCTCGGCTACGAGATCGTCGCGTTCGTCAACATTTCGCTCGACAGTCACACCGAGAAGACCTGCCGCGCATTCGAAGCGGGCGTGATGGCGATGCCGGAAGTGGTCGCGTGCCACAACACGACCGGCCAGCACGACTATCTCGTGCAAATCGTCGCGAAGAATTTCGATACGTTCTCGAGCTTCGTGTTGAATCGGCTTCGGTCGCTGCCCGGCGTGAAGGAGCTGCTCAGCACGATCTCGATGCGCGAACTGAAAGCGACGAGCCGGCTGCCTGCCGGAGAATTGAGGATCACGAAACAATGACGCCGATTGCGAACGCCGAATCGGCGCGAATCGTTCTGCGCCGCAAAATGAATGCCCGCCATTGCGGCTCGATGCGCGCACGCAGCATGGCGGCCGCGACGCCTCACGCGATTCGCGTGCTGCTTCGTCGACCGCGCACGCAGGCTCCGCGGCTCGTTGCGCGCCTAGTCGTTGCGCGCGCCCGATAGCGCGGGCGGGCGCGCGCTCACCCAATCCCGTTCCTTTTCGTATGCGCGTGCGAGCTGCAGCACCGCGAAATCGTCGCGCGGCCGGCCGATCAGTTGCATGCCCATCGGCAGCCCCGCCGCATTGAAGCCGACCGGCACGCTGATCACGGGGCAGCCCGCGAGCGTCCATGGCACGACCGTTTCCATCCAGCGATGATAGGTGTCCATCGCACGCCCCGCGATCGCCTGCGGCCAGCGCAGCTCGACGTCGAACGCAAAGACCTGCGCGCTCGGCGCGGCGATATAGTCGAAGCGTTCGAAGAACGCGATGAGCGCCTGATACCACGCGCTGCGCGCCGCACTCGCCTCGTAGACGTCGGCCGCGCCGAGGGCGAACAGGCCCTGTGCTTCGTAGATCGCTTCCGGCTTCAGCAGCGCGCGCCGCGACGGCTCGCGGTAGTGCATCAGCAGGTTCCCGCCCGAGAGCAGATGGCGATGCGCGAGCCAGCTCCGCCAGATCCGCTCGGCAGGAAACGCGGGCAGCGCCGCATCGATGTCGCAACCGATCGCACGCAGTGTGTCGAAGCTCGATTCGCACAGCTCGAGCACGCCCGCCTCCATCGCGAGATAACCGTTCCAGTCGCCGACCCATGCGATTCGCTTGCCCCGCATGTCCGCATCGAGCGACTGCGTGAAGCGCCGCGGATCCTCGGCGAGCGACAGCGGATCGCGCCGGTCATAGCCCGCCTGGATCGCGAGCAGTTGCGCGACGTCGACGACCGTGCGCCCCATCGGCCCTTCGGTGCCGAGCTGCTGAACGAACACGTCGACGCTCGGCCAGCGCGGCACGCGCCCTTGCGACGGCCGAAAGCCGTAGACGTTGCAGAACGCGGCCGGATTGCGCAGCGAGCCGCCGAAGTCGCTGCCGTCGGCAACGGGCAGCATCCGCGCCGCGAGCGCGGCCGCCGCGCCGCCGCTGCTGCCGCCCGCGCTCTTCGACAGATCGTACGGATTGCGCGTCACGCCGTAGACCTCGTTGAACGTGTGCGAGCCCAGCCCGAACTCCGGCGTGTTCGTCTTGCCGATGAATACCGCGCCCGCCGCGCGCATCCGCTCGACGACGATCGCGTCCACCGACGGCGTCATCGTGCGAAAGATCGGCGAGCCGAGCGTCGTCACGATGCCCTTCGTCATCGCCAGGTCCTTCGGCGCCTGCGGCATGCCGTGCAGCCAGCCCGCGTACTCGCCGCGCGCAAGCGCCGCGTCCTTTTGCGCCGCTTCGGCAAGCAGCGCATCGGGCTCGCGCAGCGCGACGATCGCGTTGACGTCGGCATTCACGCGTTCGATGTGCGCGAGGTACGCGCGCATGGTCTCGACGCACGACACGTCCTTGCGCCGGATGGCCTCGGCGAGCGTGTGCGCGGGCATGTCGACGATCGGATCGAACGGCATGGACGGTGAGCGGAGCGAGGGAGCAAGACGTTCGGGCATGCGGGGAGACCTCCGTGCGCAGCGGTGGATCGGACCGCGGCGAGCACGCGCGGCGGCGGGCCGGCGCGCCGCCGGCGGCGGGATGCCGACGATTATATAAATGCAGCGGGAGGGCGCGCGCCGCCGGCGCAATGCCGCGCCGGGCATGCCGCATCGCAACAAGCAAGCGGCGCGCGCCGGATCACGCCCGCGTACCGATTCGATCGGCCTTTCGCACCCGCGGCATCAGCGGCATCAGCGGCATCAGCACCATGATGAACCAAGCGATGAGCGAAAGCGTGCGCGCCGCCGCCACCTGTACGGCAGGCGGCGGGCATCCGAGCCCGTGCGCGGCGCGCACCATCGAAAGTTTCGCATCCGCCGCCAATCGACCCGTCCCTTTATGCGCATAAACTTATATTTCTTGTATTTTTTATAAGGCGAACGCCACACAGGCGTTTACGACATTTTTACGCCGCCCCCGGATTTCTTTAGACCGCACCGACGCCGACGGGACTAGCCTACCGACATCGCATTACCGAACAGGTCTTCTCATGCTCAAACTCCTGGTTCCCGTCGGTCAATCGCAGCGTTCGCTGCAGGCCGTGCGGCACGCCGCCTTTCTGTATCACGAGCGATGTGCATCCGAGGTCGTGCTCGTCAACGTGCAGCCCCCGCTCGAATCCACCCGCCTCGAAGCCTTCCACTCGCTCGCGAAGCTCCGCCAGATCGAGCATGATTTCTCGGAAGGCGAACTCGCCCAAGCCATCGGCATCCTCAAGGACGCAGACGTCAAATATTCGGTCGCGATGAAAGTCGGCCCGATCGCCGACGCGATCGCCGCGTGCGCGACCGAGAACGGCTGCGACGAGATCGTCGTCGTCGCGCCGCGCCGCGACCCCGTCCATGCACTCACTCATTGCTTCCATCGCAGCATCCTCGATCGCCTCGTGCGCATCGCCAGCGTACCCGTCACCGCCGTGCGCTGAACCGCGCGCCGACGCTCGCCGCCATCCGCGCAGGGCCGGCTCGCGCGCCGCATGATCGCCTGCCGAGCCGATCGTGCGCGCCAAAAGCACATCGGCGCCGCGATGGGCGCCGATGCAGGCCGACGTGCAGCCGGCCGGGTTGCGCCGGCCAGCCGCGAGACTAGCGCCGTTCGCCGGCGACGTCGATCCTCACGCGCCGGTCCGGCGCGAGACACGCGATCGCCTCCGCCGAACGCCCGGCGGGGCAGCCGTTGCTCACCGGATCGGCTTTGCCGAGCCCCTGCGCGACGATCAGATCGCCGGGCAGGCCGCGCGTCGTCAGATACGCACGAATCGTTTCGGCCCGCGCGAGCGACAGCTGCCGATTGTATGCGTCCGTGCCGAGCCGGTCGGTGTAGCCCGTGACCCGCACCGAGCGGATGTGCTGGTACTGCTGCTCCAGCGTGGCCGCGATCCGGTCCAGTTCGGCCCGCCCGGCCGGCAGCAGGTCGCGCAGCGCCGATTTGTCGAACGGGAACAGCAGTTGGTAATCGAGCGTGAACTGCTTCACGTCGTCGCCCGGCGGCGCCTGCACGGCGGGCGCCGGCTTCGGGCCGTCGACGAGCGCCTTGCACGCCGGCTCCTTCCAGTACGTCGATTTCACGCGATAGTGCTTGTCGTACTGGATCTGGTACTGGCACGTCACGACATCGCTCGCCCCCGGCCCCGTGCGGAAATTGAATACATAGTTCCACACGTGTACGCCGATGATGCCCTCGCTGAAGTGCGGCTCGCCGATCAGTGCATATACCTGGTTCTTGTCGAGACCGGGCCCGATCTGGCGCAGGTTCTCGACATTCACGAACGTGCCTTCCTTCAGCCACGCGCTGTCGCGCGCCGGAAACCCGACCGAGCCGTCCGGCGCGCTCGTCGGCGCCATTCCGCATCCCGTCAGCAGCGCCGCGCAGATCCCGGCGGCGGCCGCATATTTCGACATCCTGTTCATTTTCATATTGGATTCCTTATCGTCTCCACGGCCGGCGCCGCGCCGGCCGCCGTTGCGACTCGCGTCACCACTGATAACCGGCCCCGAGCACCGCGCCCGTGCCGCCGCGCGTGCTGGTCGTGAGCGAGCCCTTGTACAGCCACTTGCCGTTCTCGGAAATCGTCGATACGCCAAGCGCGAAGCCCTGCTGCCCCTGCCACGTCGAGCCGGCGATCGCGACCATGCTCTTGCCGGGCGCGGTCGGCTGCGGCAAGCCCGCCACGGCCATCGCCGCAGCCACGCCGCCGTTCATCTCGCGCCGCAGATGGTCGACCTTCTGATCCGTGTACTGATTCGCCTGGCCGACCGCATTGCCGATACCGCTGTTCAACTGGTTCACGTTCACCGCATCGGTGCCGTTCACGCCCGGCGCGACGTTCGAGATCGTCCGCTCGTTGCCGACCGAGCCGACCGACACCGTGTTCGGCGCGCTCGCGACCGAATGGGCGCCGAGCGCCACCGAGTTGTTGCCGGAGGCCGACGCGCCGTCGCCGATCGCGACGCTGTTCGCGCCGGACGCCACGCTGCCGCTGCCCGCGGCGGTCGAGCCGATGCCGCTCGCCACGGGCGGCGTATAGGTCGACGGGTTGCCCGTGATCCACTGGCCCGACACGGTCTGCCCGGTGTTGTTGCCGTTATTGCCGGTGTTGCCCGAGTTGGAGCCGTTCGTGATGTTCTGGATCGTCTGATTCAACTGCGCAATCGCGCCTTGCAACTGACCGACGTTTACCGCATCCGTTGCCTGCGTGCCCGCCGCGACGTTGGTGATCTGGCGCAGCGAACCCTCGAGGCCGACCGACACCGCGCCGAATGCGGTCGTGAAGCTGCTGCCCGTGATCGGATCGGTGTACGTGCCGGCCGCGCGGTTCGCGACCGAGCCGGCGCCGAGCGCCACGCCGCCCGCCGTGTTGACCGACGCGTTCGCGCCGAGCGCGAGCGAGCGGCCTCCCGTCGCCTGCGCGCCGCTGCCGAGCGCGACATCGCCCGCCACCGCCGGATTGCCGCTCACGCCCGCCGTCGCGTTCGTGCCTTCGGCGATCGAATCGTTGCCGTAGGCGAGCGCGGCCGGCCCGACCGCGACGCTGTCCGTGCCCGCCGCCGTCGAATCGGCCAGGGTCGAATTCGCGTGGAAGTACTTGATCCCGCCGCCGTTCACCGCATTGTCGATCGTGCTCGCGACCGCATACAGCTGGCTGCCGTTGACGGCATCCGTCGACGTCGGCGTGATGCGCCCCGCCGCGACGTTCGTGATCTGGCGCTCGGCGCCGGGCGCGCCGACGCTGACGACGCTCGTCGGATTCGCGCCGGCGAAGCCGGACAGCGTCAACTGGCCGCCCGAGCTCGTCGTGATCGTCGCGCTGCCGGTGGGGTTCGCCGCGGCGAGCGTCGTGCCGCTACCGAGCGCGACCGAGCCGTCGAACCCTGGGCCGATCGTCACGTTGTTGCCGAGCACGAACGCGTTGTTCGAATTGATCGTGTTGTTGTTGCCGAACGAATACGAGCCCGTGCCCGTGACCGTCGACGGATCGCCGAAGGCGCCCGAGCTCGCCCCCGACACGACGTTGCCCGTGCCGATGCTGATCGACCGGGCGCCCGTCGCCTGCGCGCCGGAACCGATCGCGATCGCGTTGACGCCGCTTGCGCTCGCGTAGCCGGACAGCGCGGTTGCGTTGTCGACGCTCGTCGCGCCGCCGATCGCCACCGCGCCTTGCGCGCTCGCTTGCGCGCCGCCGCCCACCGCGACCGCACCCGCACCCGACGCCTTCGAATACGAGCCGAGCGCGTTCGCGTAATAGCCGGACGATGCGGCGCCTTCGCCCAGCGCCACCGCGCCGCTTGCCGTCGCGCTCGAATAGCCGCCGAACGCGTTCGGCGCGGACACGTGCAGCGGATCGCTGTTGTCGCCCTGCGCGAGCGCGCCCGCGCCGATCGCGATCGTGCCGATGTCTTCGCGGCCGGGAATCGATTGGCCCGTGTCCTTCAGCGCCTGCGCGTTCGTGCCGATCGCGATGCTGAAGTCCGGCAGCGCCCGCGCGCTGGCGCCGATTGCAGTGCTGCCGTCGCCCGCCGCTTCCGAATACGCGCCGAACGCGGAGCCGATGCGCCCCTTCACCGTCGCGTGATCGCCGTAGGCCGAGCTGCCCTCGCCGTTCGCATAGGCGTAGTTGCCGACCGCGGTGCCGTACAGCAGCGTGCCCGCGCTGAAGGCCGGGTTGTAGAACGCCCACGGGCCGGTATTGCCGCCGGGGCCGGCATAGGCGTTCTCGCCCGCCGCATAGCTGACCTGCGCCGCGGCGTCGGTCGCCATGCAGCCCATCGCCGCGCTCACCGCCAGCGACATCAGCCCGAGCTTCGTCCACGACGGGCGCGATCGGCCAGAAGCCGCGGTACGACCGGCAACGCCCGGCGCCGCCGTGACGACCTGCGTCGTCGAACACTTGCCATTCGACCGGGAAAATTCAGAAACCGCAATCAATTGGCCTCGCACCCGACTCCAAACCACATTGTAGATTTTGTTCACTCGATATCCCCTGTGAATTCAATTCGCACGGGCCGTCAGCAGGGTCATTTTCGAGTGCGCAGTCCACGGGACGGCGCCGCCGAATACGAAATCATGCATTGCGATTAAACGTCAAAACCATTTATATGATTTCACGAACATCAATCGCAAACCCTGATCACGCCTCGCAGGCAGGGATATTAATAACTTTCCACCTCGCCAAACCTCCAACACTCAAAAACAGTAATCCATCGAACACTGCGGAAAGAATGTGAAAAATGTAATCCAGCGAACACTACACAAAATACGGCACGCCCGGCTTCCTATTTACCAATAAATGTTTTAAACCAGTCATTAACGAATCCGCAAAATGCCATTTTCAGAATGCGTGCGCAGGCGCGCCCGTGGCCGGCCTCGGCCATATCGGACGCATCGGATGACGCAATCGATGCATATTCCCCACTACTTTAAAACGCGCACAAAAAAAGCCCGGAATAATCCGAGCCTCTTTTGCTGCACCGCCGAAACGTTGCAAAAACGCCGCACTACGCCTCGAGTTTCTCGAGCACCTGGCCTTTCGTCTCGATGCCGACGGAATGCACGGTCAGCGCGGCAATGAGCGGCACCGCCGCGAGCAAATAGAACGCCGGGCTCAGATCGCCGCCGACGATCGCGCGCGGCACCACCATCGGCGCGACGAACGAGGCGATCTTCAGCCACGCGCTGCCGAGCCCGCAGCCGGCCGCGCGGATGCTCGTCGGATACTGCTCGGGCGTGTACACATAGGAGGTGATGAAGCCCGAGGCCATCAAACCGAGCGCGAGCGAGCAGAACGCCGCGACCACATACACCGACGATGCGTGATAGACGCCCGCGAAGACGAGCGACAGCGCACAGAGCACGAACGACCACACGATCACCGGCTTGCGGCCGACCACGTCGACGGCGAGCGCCGACACGAGCGAGCCCGCCACGCCCATCACCGAGCCGATCACCGCGAGATTCAGCGCGAGCTGCAGCGGCGCGTGATAGAAGTTCTTGTAGATCGTCGGCAGCCAGGTCGACAGCCCGTACTGGATGAAACCGCACGTGGCCCATAGCGTCGCCACCGCAAGCGTGCGCTTCAGATACGCGGGCCCGAACAGGTCGACCATTCGGCGCTTCGGATGGCTGAGCACGAGCGTGTCGAATTCGCCCGCGTGCGCGACGGGCGGCAGCGGTTCTTTCACCGAGGCCTCGAACGCATGCAGCGCGCGCCCCGCTTCGTCGAGCCGCCCGCGCGACGCGAGCCAGCGCGGCGATTCCGGCACGAGCCGCGTGAGCACGAGCGCGAGCAGCAGCGGCATGCCGCCGATGAAATACATCACCTCCCAGCCGAAGCGCGGCACGAGCCACGCGCCGAACGCCATCGACGCGAGCAGGCCGATCGGAAACACGATCTCGTACAGCAGCACGAAGCGCCCGCGGCCGTGCGCGCGCGTGATTTCGTTGATGTAGGTCGCGGCGACCGGCAGCTCGCCGCCGAGACCGAGCCCCTGCACGATCCGCAGCAGCACGAATGTTTCGAACGTCGAAGCGAATCCGCATGCGATGCTCGTCACGCCGATCACCGCCGAGCTCCACGCGATCGCGCGCACGCGGCCGTGCTTTTGCGCGAGCGCCGGGAACAGGAACGCACCGAGCAATTGGCCGATCGCGCCGGACGCGATCAGCATTCCGATCTGATTCGGCGACAGCCCCCACTTGTGGATCAGCAGCGGCAGCGTCGCCGCGATCGTGATCACGTCGAAGCCGTCGAAGAAGGTCGCGGTGCCGATCAGCACGCGCGCGCGGATCTGCATCGCGTTCGCGGGCAGCCGCTCGATGCGCGCGATGATCGCGCCGGGTGTCGCGGCGCCCGCCGCCGCGTCGGCCGCGGGCGCGCCCGCGATCGCGGTTTCCAGTGTGCTCATGCGTGGGTTCTCCTCCATGTCGTCGTTCTCGTGCTCAGGCAAGCGCCTTCGCCGTGTCCGCCAGCGCGGCGACGTCGATCGCGCGCCCCTGATTCATCCATTTGCGCGCGAGCTTCAGCTCGCGCGCCGCGTTGATCGCGATCACCCCGCGCAGCGCGCCGTCCGCGACGAAGAACAGCGTCGCGCGCTTGGCCGCGAGCTCGCCGCGCACGATGCACCGCGCGTCGGCCGGCAGATCGCCGAGGATCTGTAGGTTCACGTCGTACTGATCGGACCAGAACCACGGAATCTCCGCATACGGCGCGCGCACGCCGAGCACCGCCTTCGCGGCCGCGATCGCCTGGTGCTGCGCGTTCGCCCATGATTCGAGCCGCACGCGCCGCTTGAGCCACGCGTTCGGATGGTTCGCGACATCGCCGCACGCGAAGATCGCCGGATCGCTCGTCGCGCCGTATTCGTCGACGACGATGCCGTCGTCGACATGCAGGCCCGCCTCGGTCGCGAGCGACGTATTGAGCGCGAGACCGATCCCCGCGACCGCGAAATCCGCGTCGACGACGCCGCCGCCCGCGAGCGTCGCGCGCACGCGGCGCGCGTCGTCCGGATGCGCATCGAGCGACGCGAGCGACGCGTTCAGCCGCACGTCGACGCCGTTTGCGCGGTGCAGGTCGAGCAGGAAATCGGACACCGCGCCGGGCACCGAGCGCGCGCAAAGCCGCGGCGCGCCTTCGACGACGAGCGCGTCGACGCCGAGCTTGCGCGCGGTCGCCGCCACTTCGAGCCCGATCCAGCCGCCGCCGATCACGAGCACGCGGCGGCTCGCGCGCAGCTTCTCGCCGAGCGCGAGCGCCTCGTCGAGCGTGCGCAGGTAGTGAAGATGAGCGGTCCCGACGATCGCATCCGGCAGGCGTCGCGGCGTGCCGCCCGTCGCGATCACGAGCCGGTCGTACTCGATCTCGCGGCCCGACGCGGTGCGCACGACGCGCCGCGCGCGATCGATCGACGCCGCGCGCTCCGGCTGCCACGCGTCGACGTCGAGCGCGCCGAACGCGTCGGGCTGCATGACGCGCACGGTCGCGATGTCGGCCTCGCCCGCGAGCACCGCCTTCGACAGCGCAGGCCGCTCGTACGGCAGATGCGCTTCGTCCGCGATCATCACGATGCGCCCGGCGAAGCCCTCGTCGCGCAACGTCTTCACGACCCAGCCCGCCGCCTGGCCGCCGCCGATCACGACGACGGTGCGCGGCATGGCCGTCGCATCGGCACCCGCGTGCTCAGTCATCGTCGCGCTCCGTCATGAATTTGCCTTGCGGCGCCTGCGCGTTCTTTTGCCGGCGCGTGTCGCCGTCGAGACCGCCGTCGATCGCCCACTCGGCGAACACGGTCGGGCCCGGCTCGAACTCGCGCGGCTGCCATGCGGGCGTGAGCATGTCCTCGTCCGCGTAATACTCGATGAGGCCGCCCGCCGGATTGCGGAAGTACCAGAAGTACGCGGACGACACCGGGTGCCGCCCCGGCCCGAGCTGCGTCCGCCAGCCGCAGCGGCTCACGTGCATCCCGCCGCCGAACACTTCGTGGATGTCGCGCACCGTGAACGCGACGTGGTTCAGGCCGCGCTTGGCCGTCGGCAGCGCGAGCAGGAACAGGTCGTGATGGCCGCCGTGCGGCGCGCAGCGCATGAACGCGCCGCGGCCCGGATAGCGGTCCGACGTTTCGAAGCCGAGCAGCGTGTGATAGAACGCCTCCTGCTCGGCGAGCCGGTTCGTGAAGAACACGACATGGCCGACCTCGACCGGCTCCGCGCGCGCATAGATTGCGGCGGGCTGATCGACGCGCAGCGTCGCGCCCCACACGTTCGGCAGCGAGCCCTTCACGTCGAGCGCGCGCCTGCGCGTCACTTCGATGCGGATCGCCATGCCGTTCGGGTCGATGCAGCCGATCGCGTCGTCGGTCTCGTAGTGGCCCGGCTGGCCGGCGAGCCTGCCGCGCAGTGCGTCGAGCTCGGCCTGCGTGCCGACGCCCCACGTGACCTCGCGCAGCGTCGGGCCTTCTTCGAACGCGGGCGGCAGCGACGGATCGTGCGCGTCGACGACGCGCACCGTGCAGCCGTTCATCGTCTCGAAGACCGCGTGCGCATCGTCGTGTGCGATTTCCCTGAGGCCCCAGTCCGCGAAGAAGCGGCGGCACGTCGCGAGATCGGTCACGCCGTAGGTAATCTGTTCGATGCCCAGAATGCTCATGCGATGATCCTCTCCGTCAGTTCGCCCACGGCAGCGGCGAATCGTTCAAGCCCCAGTAGAGGCTCTTCTGCTGCATGTACTCGCGAATCCCGAGGCTGCCCTTCTCGCGGCCCATCCCGCTTTCCTTCCGGCCCGAGAACGGCGTCGAGATCGAGAACTGCTTGTACGTGTTGATCCACACGGTGCCCGCGTCGAGCACGCGCGCGACGCGCCACGCGCGCTTGTAGTCGCGCGTCCAGATGCCGGCGGCAAGCCCGAACACGCTGTCGTTCGCGTCGGCGACGAGCGCCGCTTCGTCGTCGAACGGCAGCGCGACGAGCACCGGCCCGAAGATTTCCTCCCGGCAAATGCGTGCGTGGTTCGACAGGCCGTCGAGAATCGTCGGCAGATAGAAGAAGCCCGCGTCGCGGCCCTCGCCTGTCGGCCGCTCGCCGCCGCACAGCACGCGGGCGCCCTCGTCGCGGCCGAGCGCGACGTAGCGCTCGACCGTGTCGCGATGCCGCGCGGTGATGAGCGGGCCCATCTGCGTGCGCTCGCTCGCCGGATCGCCGACGCGCAGCTTGCGCGCCGCTTCGACGAGGCGCGCGACGAACGCGCCGTAGATCGAGCGCTGGACGAACAGGCGCGAGCCCGCGATGCACGATTCGCCCGACGAGCTGAAGATGCCGTACAACACGCCGTTGACCGCGTGATCGAGCTCGGCGTCGTCGAACACGATCGTCGGCGACTTGCCGCCCAGTTCGAGCGACAGCGGCATCAGCTTCTCGGCCGCGAGCCGCGCGATGCCCCGGCCCACCTCGGTGCCGCCCGTAAACGACACCTTCTTCACGAGCGGATCGCGCACGAGCGCATCGCCGATCACCGAACCCTTGCCCGGCAGCACCGAGATCACGCCGCGCGGCACGCCCGCCTGCTCGCAGAGCCGCGCGAGCGCGAGCGACGCGAGCGGCGTCACCTCGGCCGGCTTCAGCACGACGGCGTTGCCCGCCGCGAGCGCCGGGCCGAGCTTCTGCGCATCGGAGGCGATCGGCGAATTCCACGGCGTGATCGCCGCGACGACGCCGAGCGGCTCGTGCACGCTCATCGACAGATAATCGCCGCGCGACGGCGTCAGCGCTTCGTCGAGCGTCTGCGCGCACGCGGCGAAATAGCGGAACGTGCTCGCCGCGCTCGCGACGAGCGCGCGCGTCTCGTTGATCGGCTTGCCGTTGTCGCGCCGCTGCAGTTGCGCGAGCGCCTCGCGATGCGCGTGAATCAGATCGGCGACGCGGTACAGCACGTCCGCGCGCTGATGCGGCTTCAGGCCCGCCCAGTCCGCGCGGCGCCACGCGGCGTCGGCCGCCTGCACCGCTTCGCGCGCGTCGGCCGCGTCGGCCATGTGGATCTCGGTGTTGAGCGAGCCGTCGGCCGGATAGAAGCTCGGCGTCGTCGCGCCGCGGCCGCGGCGCCACTCTCCGCCGATCAGGATGTCGCCCGACGGCACGAGCGATGAGTCGAATGCAGTCACGATGGTTGTCCTAACAGTGTGCGGTTCAGATCACGCAGTGCGACGCGCGGTTGCGCAGCGCGCGGATCGCGCTGAACGCCGTCAGCGCGGACGTCTTCGGGTTGTCGGGCAACGGCTTGCCGCTCATTTCGATCGACATTTCGCCGAACGCGCCGCGCGCGACGATCCGATGCACGTTGCGCGTGACGGCCGGGTCGGCGATCAGGCACACCCTTGTCGCGTCGAGCCCGACGCCCGCGAGCGCGACCGTCGCCGCGACGTTCGCGTTCCTCGGGTACAGTTGCGCCGCGTCGCGCGCGCTGCCCTCGAAAATCGTCTGCTCGGCCGCCATCGCGCGCAGATCGCAGATCGCCTCGGCCGGCGTGCCGAGCCAGCCGAGCGGCGGCTTGCGGCCGATGTACCGCACCTCGTCGAGACCGCCCTGCCTCGCGGCCGCGAGCGCGTCGATGCCGCCGATCGCGCCCGACAGCAGCGTGAGCGTCGCGCCGCCCGCATCGGCCGCATTCGACAGCGCATCGAGCAGCGCGAGGTCCGACAGCGCGCCGATCGACGCGACCGCGCAATCGGTGCCCGCTTTCAGGAGCGGCACGACGTGATCGACGAGCGCGCCGTGCCCCGCGCATTCGAGCGCGAACTGCGGGCGACACGCGAGCGCGTCGACGGAGGACACGACATCGACGCGCTCGCCGAGCGCGCCGCGCACCGCGTCGCATTGATGCTCGGGCACGATCACGTGCGCGACGCGCAGCGCGGCGTCGTGCTCGACCGCGCGATAGACGGCCGCGCCGATCGCGCCGAAGCCGATCATCGCGACGTCGACGGGAGCGTGAGCGTTACGCATACTGGCGCTCCGCGGGCGTGTCCTTCTTGACGGGGGGGCCGGCGAACGCGGCTGCGAACGAGCCGACCGACAGCATGTCGACTTCGACGAGCACCGGCCCCTCGTGCGCGAGCCCCTCGCGCACGATGCGCTCCGCGTCGTCGAGCGACGTGATCCGGTGATGCGCGAGTTTCAGGCTCGCGCAGAACTGCGCGAAATCCGGCTGATGCAGCTCGACGTAACAGCGCCGCCCGCCGTACTGCGCGTCCTGGATGTTGCGGATCACCCCGTAGCACTGGTCGTTCATCAGCACGATCATCACGTTCGCGTTCTCCTGCACGGCGGTCGCGAGCTCGCCGACGTTGACCATCAGGCCGCCGTCGCCGACGAGGCACACCGTCTTCGCCGCGTTGCCGGCGAGCGCCGCGCCGATCGCCATCTGCATCCCCTGGCCGATTCCGCCGCCCAACGCGTGCACGCCCGCGCGCGGCTCGAAGATCCTGAGCAGGCGGTTGCCCCACGTGCTGTTCGAGATCGTCACGTCGCGCACCCAGTTGTAGTCGCGTCCGAGCGCCTGCTGCAGCGTGTCGACAAGGCGCTTGTACGGGCCGAGCCCCTTGCCGACGTCGGCGACGGCCGCCGCGCGCGCGGCCGCGAGATCGTCGGCGAAGCGCGGGTCGATCGCGAGCCGGCCTTCGAGCCGATCCGCGAGCTCCGCGAGCACGCGCTTCGCGTCGCCGTGCACGAACAGATCGTTACGGTAGCCGCGGTTGTCGGCGAGCGCGTCGGCGTCGACGCGGAACAACGGACGCGGCAGCGCGAGCTTGTACTTCAGCGCCTCGTTGCCGCGCAGCCGCGAGCCGACGACGACGACCGCATCGCACGTCTTGTAGAAGTGCTCGACGGCCGCGTGCACGTTGAACGCGCCGAGCGTCGCCGGGTGATCCTCCGGCAGCACGCCGCGCCCCTGCACGCTCGTGACCACGCCGAAGCCGAGTGCGACGAGCCGCTCGACTTCCGCGCGCGCGTGCCGCGCGCCGCCGCCCAGCCACAGCAGCGGCCGGCGCGCGCCCGCCAGACGCTCGGCGAGCTGCGCGACGCGCGCGCCGTCGTGCTCGCGCACCGCCACGTGAGGCGGCGCGAGATCGTCCGGCCACTCGATTTCGGCCGCCTGGATGTCGATCGGAATTTCGACCGACACGGGCCCGCTCGGCGCGGTCATCGCGACGCGCACCGCCTCGCGGATCGTCGGCAGTACGGCTTCGACCGTGCGCACGCGATACGCGGCCTTCGAGATCGCGTTGAGCATCGACAGTTGGTCGGGCGCTTCGTGGATGTACGCGAGGTCCTGATCGAGGTACGGCGTCTCGATCTGCCCGGTGATGTGCACGAGCGCGGTGCCGGCCGTCAGCGCCTCGACCATCGCGCCCGCCGCGTTGCCCGCCGCGTTGCCCGCCGCGGTGCCCGTGCTCGTGAACGCGACGCCGAGCCCGCCCGACACGCGCGCGAGGCCGTCGGCCATGTTGACGGCGCCCGCCTCGCCGCGCGCGCCGACATAGCGGATCTTGCCGCGCGTGTGGATCGCGTCGAGGATCGGCATGTTGTGAATCGAGATCACGCCGAAGGCGGTCTTCACGCCGCATTGTTCGAGGAAGGCGGCAATCAGCTCGCCGACCGTGGTCGTGGTTGGGTTAGACATGGCGTGCAAAGCCTCCTGATACGTCGATATGGCTGCCCGTCGTGTAAGACGACAGATTCGTTGCGAGATAAAAGAGCGCCCACGCGGCCTCGTCGGGCCGGCCGAAGCGCGCAAGCGGAATGTTTTTCTTCGCGGCGAGCGCGGCTGTCCACGCTTCCCACGATTCGCCCGGCGCGGCCTGCGCGTCGTAGCGCCGCCGCCATTGACCCGATTCGACGATGCCGATCAGGATCGAATTGACGCGGACGCGCTCGGGCGCGAGCTCGGTCGCGAGCGATTTGACGAGGCTCAGCGTGCCGGCGCGCGCCGACGAAGTCGCGACCATGTGCGGCTCGGGCTGCAGCGCGAGCAGCGAATTCACGCAGGTGATGCTCGGCGCACTCGACGCGCGCAGCAGCGGCAGGAACGCGCGCGTCGGGCGGATGATGCTGAAGTATTTCAGTTCGAGTTCGTCGCGCCACGCGTCGTCCGTCGTGTCCGCGAACGTCGACACGCGGCCCTGGCCCGCGTTGTTGACGAGCATGTCCGCGCCGCCGAAGCGCTCGGCAACGGCCTGCGCGAACGCGGTCACGTCGGCTTCGTCGAGCACGTCGCAACGCACGGCAAGCACGCGCTCGCGCGGGAACTGCCGCACGAGCCGCGCGTGCGCGCTCGCGAGCCGCTCATCGCCGCGGCCGCATATCGCGACCGACGCGCCCGCGCGCAGGAAGAGCTCGGCGCTCGCGTAGCCGATGCCGGACGAGCCGCCCGTCACCACGGCGACCTGCCCGCTCAAGTCGATCTGGATCATCGCAATCCCAATGCCTTCAAATAGGTGTTTTCGTCGTCGGACCGATAGTTCAGCCGCCGCGACAGCTCGGCCGCCGCACGCACGACCTTCTCGACGAGCCCTTCGGCGACGAGCGCCGCATCGATCTCCGGCCGCGGCACCGTCACCGTGACGACCGCGACGATCCGGCTCGCTTCGTTGCGCACGGGCGCCGTGACGACCGAGATGTCGCGCTCGAACGCCGAGTTGCCGATGCCGTAGCCGCGCCGCGCATCGTCGCGGATCACGTCGAAGAGCGCGTCGACGGTCTCGGGCGTCGCCTTCGTCACGCGTTCGAGCGCCCGCTCCGGATACAACGCGCGCAACTGCGCGAGCGACAGGTCGCCCATCAGCACGTGGCCGTGCGTCGTCGCATGCGCGGGCAGGCGCGTGCCGACGTTCACCCGCACCGAGCCGAACGCGTTCCCCGCGTTTTGCGCCTTCGCGACGAACACGACGTCGCGGCCGTCGCGAATCACGATGTGCGCGGTGAAGCCCGTCGCATCGCGCAGGCTTTCGATCACCGGCAAGCCGAGATCGGTCAGCTCGAGCGAGCTCAGGTATTCGAAGCCGAGGCGCAGCACCGCGACGCCCAGGCGATAGTTGCGATCCTTGTCCGCGCGCTCGAGAAAGCCGAGCGATTCGAGCGTCTGCAGCAGGCGGAACACCGTCGTGCGCGGAATGCCGAGCCGCTTCGACAGCTCCGGCGCGCCGAGCACCGGCTCTCGCGGCGAGAACTCGGCCAGGATCCGCAGCCCGCGCTCGAGCCCCGGTACGACGTAGTTCGAATCATTCCTCGCGTCGTCGGCGTCCTTCAGCAGCGGCTCGCTCATGGTGTGCCTCGCGATCCGTCGCATTGACGGCAAAAGGCGTCGATCAACGCGCTGTATGCATCGGGCGCTTCGACGTAGCCGGCGTGCCCCGCGCGCGCGATCACCTGCAGCCCGACGCCCGCCGCCCGCGCGATCCGCTCGCATGCGGCGGGCGGCGTGATCGCATCGTCGCCGCCGACCGCGACCGCGATGCGGCCGCGGCAATGGGCAAGATCGGAGGCGAGATCCGCGTTCGCGAGCAGATGCGTCGCCTGCGCGTAGCCCGCGGGCGCGATGCGCGCCATGTTCCAGCGCACCCACTCGCGCGCCGCGCCGCTCGCCTGCGCGGACAGCATGTTCGCGCTGCGCTCGGCGGCGAGCCCTTGCGGGCCGAGCGACGCGAGCAACGCAAGGCGGCTGTCGCGCCGCCCGGCCCGCACGTCGGCGGGCGCGCTGCCGTAGCCGCCCGCGGGGGAAATCAGCAGCAATCCCGCCAGCCGCTCGCCCGCGATCCGTGCAAACGCGCCGGCCATGATCGCGCCGAGCGAATGGCCGACGAGCACGCAGCGCTGGATGCGCAGCGCGTCGAGCCACGCGGCGAGCGACGCCGCGTAGTCCGCCGCGACGGGCGAATCGGCTGCGACGCGCGACGATGCGCCATAGCCGGGTGCGTCCCACGCGAGCGCGCGACGCGTCGCGCCGAGCGCATCGAGCTGGCGCACCCACGACGCCGCCCCCGAGCCGATCCCGTGCAGCAGCACGACGGGTTCGCATCCGGCGCGCCGCGCATGGGCTTCGCCCGCCTCGCGATAGCCGATCACGCCGGCGCCGCCCACCGCCGCGCGCCGCTCGGGAAAGCGTGCGAGCAGCGCGGCGAACGGCGCCGCGCCCGCCTCGGTTGTCGTCGTGGAAATCGTGCTCATAGTTGCCGTCCGTGCATCAGCGCTTGATCTTCGCGAGCGGCGAATCCGGCGGATACGTCGGCGTGATCGGCTTCGGCGAGCCGAGCATCACGCACATCAGCGCGTCTTCCTCACCGACGTTGATTTCGGTCCGATAGACACCCGGCGGCACCGAGATCAGATCGCGCTCGCCGAGCACCGCCTCCCACGTCTCGCCGTCGCGCTCGCAGATCACCTTCATCCGGCCGCGCAGCACGAAGAAGATTTCCTCGACGTCGATGTGAATGTGGCTCGGGCCGACGTTGCCGGCCGGAATCACCATCGTCGAAAACGTGAAGCCGCCCGCGGGCACCGTGTTCGCGTCCTTCGCGACGCCCGTGCCGCCCGTGCCCACGTAGCGCATTTGCGCGCGGCGGTATTTCGGATCGAAATCGGCCTGGAACTTCAGCGCGTCCCAGTCGTAACGGCGCGTTTCGAAGCGCGCGACGCGCCCGTCCATCCATTGGGCGAAGCTTTCGCCCGCCGGCTGGTCCCACGATTTACGCTCGATATCGGCGTCCGTCATCGTCATCTCCTTCAAGAGTGCTAAGTGCTAACAATCGATCAATGCATCACGAAGCCGCCGTTCACGGGCAGCAACTGGCCCGTGACGAAACGCGCGGCGTCGGACAGCAAGAACAGCACCGGCCCCGTCACGTCCGCCGGCACTTGCGCGCGCGGTAGCGCGCGGCCCTGCAAGTAGTATTCGTGGCGCTCGGCCGGCACGTACGCGGTCGCCTCGACTTCGGTCAGGCCCGGCGCGACCGCGTTGACCGTCACGCCCTGTTCGCCGAACTCGCGCGCGAGCGCGTGCGTCATCGCGATCACCGCGCCTTTGCTCGCGACGTAGGCGAGCAGCTTCGGCGCGCCCCACAACGCGGTGTCGGACGCGAGATTCACGATCGCGCCGCGCCCCGAGCGCGCGAGATGCGGCAGCGCCGCGTTGCACGCGAGCCAGACGCCGCGCGCGTTGACGTTCATCACCGCGTCCCACGTGTCGATCGACAGCTCGGTTGCGCGCTTGCCGCCCGAGTTCGTGATCGCCGCGTTGTTGACGAGGCCGTCGAGGCCGCCGAGCACGCGCGCGCCTTCGTCGACGAAGGCGGTCACGCTGGCGGGAGCCGCGAGGTCGAGCGCGATGAAGTGCGCGTCGTGCCCCGCGTCGCGCAGGCGCTGCGCGAGCGCACGGCCTTCCGCGTCGAGCACGTCGCCGAACGCCACTTTCGCGCCCGCCGCGACGAGCGCCTCGACGAATGCCGCGCCGAGCCCGCGCGCGCCGCCCGTGACGAGCACGCGGCGGCCGGCGAGCGCGATCGCCTGCACGGGCGCGCTCATGCGCGCTCCGCCGCGTCGGCCTGCGCCGCGCGATGCGCGTCGAGCGCGGCGAGATGCTCCTGCGCGCGCTGGCGCAGCATCCGCCGCACGCGCGTGACGCCGATGTCGTGCTGATACAGGTATTCGTGATCGCGCGCGTTCGGCGCCATGCTTTCGAGCACGTAGCGGTCTTGCTCGAGCACCGCCCAGTGCAGCCCCTCGAGGCGGTTCCGATACAGGAAGCGCCACACGTCGCGCTGCCAGCCGGCAACCTTGCGGGTGCGCCAGAAATAGACTTGGCAGTGCTCGTCGTCGATCGGCGTCGCGAAGCCGACGATGCCGAAGCTGCCGCCGGGGCCGAACTTGCGCTGATACGGAATCGCGAGGCGCAGCCAGATGCAGCCCGTCTCGCCGAGTTCGACCCAGTCGAAGTTCACGTCGCGCTGATTGACCTTCTCGAACATCAGGCCCGTCTCGGTCCTGCGCACGCGCATGTCGGCCTGCTTGTCGCCTTCGGCCATCGAATGCGATGTCGCGTGCAGATACGCGCCGTGCATCGGGTCCATCACGTTGTCGATCGCGTACTGGTAATTGCAGGTCCAGTTCGACACGCAAACGAATTGCGCGTACTCCGGCGCGACGAGTTCGTCGGGCAAAACGAGCGGCGCGGGCTCGCGATGCGCGTCGTCGCCGAACCACAGGAAGATCGCGCCCGCACGCTCCTCGACCGGGTACGACTTCACGCAGGCCTGCCCTTCGAGCGGACAGTTCGACACGGCCGGCACCTTCGTCACGGTACCGCCGCCGTTTACTTCGACGCCGTGATACCAGCACGCGACGCGATCGCCGAGATTCCAGCCGAGCGACAGGCGCGCGCCGCGATGCGGGCAGCGATCCTCGAGCGCGTGCACGTTGCCCTCCCGATCGCGCCACAACACGATCTGTTCGGACAACCGAGTGATGCCGACGGGCGCGCTCGACACCTGCCAGCTCGGCGCGACGGGATACCAGTAGTTGCGGATGCCGCGGTCGAGATACGCGCGCACCGGATCGGCGCCGGAATTCGTTTGGTCGGAAGACGTCATCTGTTTGCTCCGGAAGCGTTTGAGGGCGGCTGCGTCATTCGGCGAGCGCGGCGAGCTCCGCGCAGAAGCGCTCGGCGGTCCACTCGGCGCCGTCGGGCGCGCGAAAGCCGATGCGGTTCAGGCCCGCGACGACCTCCGCGAGTTCGGTCGCGCCGCTTTCGAACACGCGCTCGAGCGCGTCGCCGAGATCGTTCTCGTACTGCGTCGGCTCGGCCTTGCGCGTCTGCCACACGAGATTCGGCATCCGCCCGGGAATCTCGATCTGCCCCTTGCCCGCGACGTTGTTCGGCTGCGGCGCGCGCCACGGCATGAGCAACGGATTGAAGTTCACGGTCGTCTCGTTCATGTCATTCCACCTTGATCTGGATTTCCTCGCCGGCGAGCCGCACCGCGTACGTCTTCAGCGCGCGGCCGCCCGGCCCCTTCAGGCACTGGCCCGTCTTGATGTCGAACACGGCCTCGTGCAGCGGGCACTCGACCGTGCCCTCGTCGACGAAGCCTTGCGTGAGCAGCGCATACGCGTGCGGGCAGACGTTCTCGAGCGCGTACACGTCGTCGCCGACGCGGTAGATCCCGATCTCGACGCCGTCGGTGCGCTTGAACTCGATCGGCGAATCCTCGGACAGCGCGCCGGCGTGTCCGGCGCAAACCCATTGTTCAGACATCTCACACCCTTCCTTCAAGTCGACTCGCTTGATTGTTCCAAATACGGAACGTCAGTTTATGGATGGTGATTATAGGAGCGTCATCCGGAGATCAAAATAAAAAGCCGAGGCTCCTAGGGAAAATACCGAGA
Source organism: Burkholderia mallei ATCC 23344 (assembly GCF_000011705.1). Lineage (NCBI taxonomy): Bacteria > Pseudomonadati > Pseudomonadota > Betaproteobacteria > Burkholderiales > Burkholderiaceae > Burkholderia > Burkholderia mallei. The sequence continues at coordinate 1,441,565 of NC_006349.2, forward strand.
CCGCGTTTCCGCTCGATGCCCGGCAATGCAGGCGGAACCGGCAAGAAGCGGAAATTTCGGGTTTTCCCTCGAACTTTCAAAGCGTTGGAGACATGTCCTCGGACGAATCGCGGCCGCCGCTTCGATTCGAAAATTTATTTTGTTTCCGCTGATTTCCGCCCCTATACTCCATTCCACTAAAGGCACACAGTTCCATATATGGAACACAAGAAAGCCAAAAACTCAGCCGTGGGAACGCGCGTGGCCGATCGTTTCGCGCGCGGCCACCGCCCGCGTCATTTGGAGCAAAGGTCAGGAGATCAGATGGTCAAGCATGCGGCAGCAACATTACTCGGCGCGCTCGCCGTCGCCGGCGCGTGGGCGCAGAGCAGCGTCACGCTGTACGGCAGCCTCGACGCCGGCGTCGCGTACGTGAACAACGTCGGCGGCGGCGCGAAGTGGTCGATGATTCAGGGCAACACGCAGCCCGATCGATGGGGGCTGAAGGGCGTCGAGGATCTGGGCGGCGGTCTGAAGGCGATCTTCCAGCTCGAAAACGGCTTCTATACGAACAACGGCCAGATGGCGGCGGCGGGCACGATGTGGAACCGTCAGGCGTTCGTCGGCCTGAATTCCGACCGGCTCGGCGCGCTGACGCTCGGCCACCAGACGCCGTTCAACTTCGACTGGCTCGACCCGCTGTCGAGCGCATTCCTCGCGCAGAGCTGGTATGCGTTCCATCCCGGCAACCTCGACCAGCTCGCGGACACCAGCACCGTGCCGTTCAACAACTCGGTCAAGTACCGGTCACCCGTCTTTGCGGGCTTCACGGTGGGCGCGATGCTCGGCTTCGGCAACACGACGAACTTCTCGACCGGCCGCACGATGAGCTTCGGCGTGAACTACGCGAACGGCCCGTTCAAGGCGGCCGCCGTCTATTCGAACGAGCACGACCAGGCGTTCCCGATGGCGACCGTCGGCGGCATCGCCGGGCCGGGCGGCACGTTCCAGGGCATGCCCGTCGCGAGCTATGTCGCGAAGAAGGCGCAGAACATGGGCGCGGGCCTGTCGTACCGCTTCGGCCCGCTGCTCGTGCACGGCCTTTACACGCGCGTGAAACTGCAGGCGAACGGCCACTCGGATACGTTCCAGAGCTACGACGCCGGCGCGAACTACCAGAGCTCGCCGTTCAACGTGATCGCGGGCGGCGCGGCGACTTCGACGCTCGCCGGCCGCCGCTGGAGCCAGTTCGAGCTCGGCGACACGTATTCGCTGTCCAAGCGCACGCAGCTCTACGTGAACGTGCTGTACGAGCACGCGAGCGGCAACGCGAAGGCCGCGTTCTTCACGGCGGGCGCGTCGAGCACGGCGAATCAGGTGATTGTCCTGACGGGGATTCACCACTCGTTCTGAGCGCGGCGCATCGTTTCGCACACGCGCGGCGGTGGCGACGGCGCGTGCCGAGCGGCGCTCGCAAGCGACGTGGCGTTTCTTCGGCGCGCATCGCGGCGATGCTCACGAATGCGAAAAAGCCTCCGCGCAAAACGGAGGCTTTTTCCTTTCCGCGGCGGCAAATGCAATGAAAGGGGGATCGGCCCGCCGGGCCGCCGACGCGCGCCGCTGCCTACGCCATGCCGCCCCCGGCGCCGGCATCATCGGCCGCCGCGGCGCGCGCCGCAATACGCCGCATGTGCGCCCCGCTCGATGCGGCCGGACGTCGTCAGAACAACGCAACCTTGTGCCGCGCATGCGCGACGGTCGGATCGCCGTCGAGCGGCCGGTAGTTCAGCCGCTGCGACAAATCGACGGCCGCGCCGCACACGAGTTCGACGAGCCGCTCCTTTTCGTCGACGGCGCCAATTTCCGAGCGCGGCACCGTCGCGGTGATCGCCGCGACGATCGAGCCCGAATGGTCGCGCACCGGCGCCGTCACCGCCGAAATCCCGCTCTCGAACGCCCCTTCGCTGAGCGCGTAACCGAGACGCGCGTAATGGCGCACGCGCTCGTACAGTTCGTCGACGGTCGCGGGCGTGTGTTCGGTGAACGCCTCGAGGCGCTTCTCGGGATAGAGCTGGCGCATCGCGTCGCGCGTGAGGTCGCCCATCAACACGTGGCCGTGCACGGTCGCGTGCGCGGGCAGCCGCGTGCCCACGTGCACCTTCACCGAGCCGAACATCGGCGCGTTGCTCTGCGCCTTGGCGACGAACACGACGTCGCGGCGGTCGCGGATCAGCAGATGCGTCGACAGCCCGGCCGCGTCGCGCAGGCGCTCGAGCACCGGCGCGCCGAGATCGGTCAATTCGAGCGAATTCAGATATTCGAAACCGAGCCGCAGCACGCCGATGCCGAGCCGGAAATGGCGGTCGCCGTTCGCGCGCTCGATGAAGCCGAGCGCCTCGAGCGTCTGCAGCAGGCGGAACGTCGTCGTGCGCGGAATGCCGATGCGCTTGGACAGCTCCGGCGCGCTCAGCACCGGCTCGCGCGCGGAAAATTCGGACAGGATCCGCAGCCCGCGCTCGAGCCCGGGAACGAGGTACGACGATGCGCCGCCCGCGGCTTCGTCGTCGGCCGCGTCAAGTTCGGGGCGCGCGCCGGCCGCGGCACGGCGCGACTTGGCCGATGCGGCGTCGGCGGCAGGTCTACCCGCGGCGGTCGTAGTGGTTTTGGCCATGTCGGCTGCAAGGGACGGAGAGAAACCGAATCATAACGCGACATCATCCGAAGGCCGCGCGGTTTCGGCGCGCGGGCGGGCCCGCGTCATCCGCGCGAACGCGGTCTCGCGCGGAGCTCGGCGGCGGGCGGCGCGCTCACCCAGCGAAACGTCAGGTTGATCCGCTCGCCCCGTACCGCAGGCTCCTTCGGCACGCGGTGCCGCCATGCGTGCTGGGTGCGCCCGCGCATCACGAGCAGGCTGCCGTTCGTCAGACGATACGCGTGCGTCACGCCCGTCTCGTTGTGCCGCAGATCGAACACCCGCGTCGCGCCGAGGCTCAGCGACGCGATCACCGGCTCGGCGCCGAGCTCCGGCTCGTCGTCCGCATGCCAGCCCATGCTGTCGAAGCCGTTGCGATAGCGGTTCAGCAGCACGCTGTTGAAGCGCGCGCGGCTCGCCGCCTCGACCCTTCGCTTCAGCTCGAGCACGGCGGGCGTCCAGGGCGCCGGCTCGTTGCGGATGCCCGAATACACGTAGAGCGCGTCCGGCTCGCCCTGCCACGCGGTCAGGCGCGGCAGCGGCAACAGGCCGCGCGGCGTGCGCATCGTGTCCTGGCGCCACGCGACCTCGTCGACGAGGCGCGCATGGAAGCGGTCGGCGTCGGCGGGCGCGAGCCAGTCCGGATGCCAGTCGACATCGGGTCTCGGCAGATCGTCGAACAAATCGTCCATCGTCGGTCAAAATCTCCGCATCCGGCTATCATCGCGGAATGGCGCGAACCGCAACCCGCGATCCGCGCCGTCCTGTTCAAATTCTAGCCGCGCGAACGCCACGGCGTTTGCGCGCTCACCCGGATTCCCGACATGACTCTTTCCGATTCCGCTCTCGATCAAATTTTTCGCACCGCGCGCACCCACAACGCATGGCAGCCGAAGCCCGTCGACGACGCGCTGCTCCGCGAACTGATCGATCTCGTCAAGTGGGGCCCGACGTCGGCGAACTCGAGCCCCGCGCGCTTCGTGTTCGTGAAGTCGCCCGAGGCGAAGGCCAAACTCAAGCCCGCGCTGTCCGAAGGCAATCTCGCGAAGACGATGGCCGCGCCCGTCACCGTGATCGTCGGCATGGACATGGCGTTCCACGATCACCTGCCGAAGCTCTTCCCGCACGCGGACGCGCGCAGCTGGTTCGCCGGCAACGACGCGCTGATCGAGGCGACCGCGTTTCGCAATGCGTCGCTGCAAGGCGCGTATCTGATCGTCGCCGCGCGCGCGCTCGGCCTCGATGCCGGGCCGATGTCGGGCTTCGATCAGGCTGCCGTCGACGCGGCGTTCTTCGCCGGCACGTCGATCAAGTCGAACTTCCTCGTGAACCTCGGCTACGGCGACGCCGCCGGCCTGTTCCCGCGCAGCCCCCGCTTCTCGTTCGACGAAATCGCGCGCATCGAATAAGCGCGCGACGGCGGCGCGTTCGCGCGCCGCGCCACCTCTCCCGACTTCCCCGTTTCCGCCCATGCGACGCGTTTCATCGTTTCTGCTGCGCCTGACGATCATCGGCGTGCTGCTGCACGTGTACGTCGGCTTCCGTCTGCTGCCCGAGCTCGCCTCGCCCGCCGCGCGCTACGCGGGCGCGCTGTGGCTCGTCGGGTCGTGCCTGCTGATTCCGCTCGGCATGCTGTCGCGCGTGTTCGAGCGGCAGCCGCTCGGCGATCGCGTCGCCTGGGCCGGCCTCCTCGCGATGGGCTTCTTCTCGTCGCTGCTCGTGCTCACGCTCGCGCGCGACGTGCTGCTCGCCTCGCTCGTCACCGTCGACGCGCTCGCGCCCGGCGCGGTGTCGCTCGCGCAGTGGCGGATACAGACGGCGGCCGGCGTGCCGCTCGCGGCGCTCGCGGTGAGCGTCGTCGGCTTCGTCAATGCGCGACGCCGCGCACGCGTCGTCGACGTCGCGGTGCCGATCGACGATCTGCCCGCCGCGCTCGACGGCTTCACGATCGTGCAGATCAGCGACATCCATGTCGGCCCGACGATCAAGCGCGGCTACGTCGAGGCGATCGTCGACGCGGTCAACCGGCTCGCGCCGGATCTCGTCGCGGTGACGGGTGACGTCGTCGACGGCACGGTCGCGCAACTGGCCGGCCATGCGGCGCCGCTCGGGCGGCTGCGCGCGCGCCACGGCGCATTCGTCGTGACGGGCAACCACGAGTACTATTCGGGCGCCGACGAGTGGATCGCCGAGTTCCGCCGCCTCGGCCTCGACGTGCTGCTCAACGAGCATCGGACGCTCGACCACGGCGACGGCCGGCTCGTGATCGCGGGCGTCACCGATTACTCGGCGGGCCACTTCGATCCCGCGCATCGGAGCGACCCGAGTGCGGCGCTCGCCGGCGCGCCCGCCGACGTGCGCATCCGCGTGCTGCTCGCGCACCAGCCGCGCAGCGCAACCGCCGCGGCCGATGCGGGCTTCACGCTGCAACTGTCCGGGCACACGCACGGTGGCCAGTTTTTCCCGTGGAATTTCTTCGTGCGATTGCAGCAGCCGTTCACCGCCGGGCTCGCGCGCCTCAACGGCCTGTGGGTCTATACGAGCCGCGGCACCGGTTACTGGGGGCCGCCGAAACGGCTCGGCGCGCCGTCGGAAATCACGCGCGTGCGGCTCGTGCGCGGCGAAGGGAACCGAACGCGCGCGCCGGCGTCCGTCACGCTGAACGCTGAACGCTGAACGCTGAACGCTGAACGCTGAACGCTGAACGCTGAACGCTGAACGCTGAACGCTGAACGCTGAACGCTGAACGCTGAACGCTGAACGCTGAACGCTGAACGCTGAACGCTGAACGCTGAACGCTGAACGCTGAACGCTGAACGCTGAACGCTGAACGCTGAACGCTGAACGCTGAACGCTGAACGCTGAACGCCGAACACCGAACACCGAACACCGAGCGCCGAACGCCATCGGGAACGCATGCGCGACAGCAACAGCAGCGCCCGCCTTCACATGCGCCGTCGAGCCGCGCTGACATTTCGACGGCGCACGCCCCGCTCCCACGCCACCGCCGCCGCGCGTTCGCGCAGCCGCCGTGCCCTGCGCGAAACGCATCCCGCCCCGCGCCCGCGCATTCACCGCCGCCGCGCGGGTTGACTCACACGGCGGGTCCCGCCTAGAATGCCCGCCATCCATTCTTTCAGGAACCGTCGTGGACAGTAGCAGCACAACGTCCGCACGCCGCTTCGCCTGAACGCCTGCCGGCCGCTTCGCCGCCGCGCGCGTTCATCGAAGAACGCGTGCGATTTCCCGTTTCACACAATCGCATCGATTCGCGCGCTAAAGTGGCGTGCGCGTACGTAATGCACGCGCGCCCGGCAAGCGCGCGCCGCCGCGCCCATCGCGCGGCGCATTCGGCACGGCAGAACACCCATGACTTTCGAATTCGCACTTCGCCTCTTCACCGCGTTCGCCTGCGGGGTCGCCATCGGCCTCGAACGGCAGATCCGCCAGCGCACGGCCGGCTTGCGCACGATCACGCTCGTCGCGAGCGGCGCGTGTCTGTTCGTCACGCTCGGCGTGCTCACGGGCAACGGAATCCCCGGCGTCACGCAGATCGCCGCGTATGTCGTCTCCGGCGTCGGCTTTCTCGGCGGCGGCGTCATCATGCGCGACAAAGGCTCGATCCAGGGCATCAACACCGCGGCCACCCTCTGGTGCTCGGCCGCGGTCGGCGTGCTCTCGGGCGCCGGCCACTACCTGCCCGCGCTCGCGGGCACGGGCGTCGTGCTGCTCACCAACACGCTGCTGCGCGGCGTGAGCCAGGCGATCAACGCGACGCCCGTGTCGAACGCCGATCTCGTGCGCGAATATCAAATCACGGTGATCTGCCTCGCATCGGACGAAGTGCACATCCGCACGCTGCTGTCGAACTCGATGTACGCGAAGCCGCTGTCGTTCCAGAGCCTGACGAGCGAGGACGTGCCGCGCGAAGCCGATGCGCCCGAGCGCATCAAGGTGACGGCGACGCTGAAGCTGCACCCGAAGGATCAGCAGAAGCTCGAGCAGATCGCGAGCCGGATGAGCATGGAGAAAAGCATCTCCAGCGTGAGCTGGACCGCGAAGGAAGCGGAACCGTTGATGGAGTGAGCGCCGCGCGGCCGCGACGGCGCTCGCGGCAATGCTTACGGCGCGTCGATGAGCCCCATCGCGATCGCCTTCACGACGGCCTGCACCTTGTTCGTCGCGCCGAGCTTGTCGAGGATGTTGTTGACGTGAAAGTTCACCGTGCGCTCGGAGATGCTGAGGATCTGCCCGATCTCGCACGCGGTCTTGCCCTCTCCCGTCCAGCACAGCACCTCCCGCTCGCGGTGCGTGAGCGCCACGCCCGATTCGGGCGCGAGCTTCGGCACGAGAAAACGGCTCATCAGCGAGTGCGACATGTTCGCGAGCCAGTTCGCCTGCAACGTCAGATGGTTGATCTCGGCGGACGTCAGGCGGTCCGTGTGCCGCGCGATCGTCAGGAGACCGAACACCCCGCGCGAGGCCCAGCTCGACTGCGCGACGCCGACCGCCAGCCCGTGATCGCGCGCGTCGCTCCAGAGCGTCGTCGCGTCGCTCGCGCTCGCCTCCGGCCAGACGATCATGTTCGAGCTGAGCGCGCCCTCGCGTACGGTCGGATCGACCTCCAGGTAGTTCATTTCCTGGTAGCGCTCCATCCAGCCGTTCGGATAGGTGTCGAAAATCGCGACGACCGGCTTCGAGATCGGCAACGGCACGCGTATGCCATAGCAGCAATATTCGAAGCCGAGCCGCTTCGTATACGCGGCGATCTGTTGGAAGAGCTGCTGCTCGTTCTCCGCGGCGCTAAATTGAAGATAGGCGTCTTGCCAGCGCAGTTCCATTCGTTCTCCAGCAGCTTCACGCTGTCATACTTGCTAGGTTTCAGCACGCGCGCGGGCTGATACATTCCGCGGCATGAATTCACCATGGCTCCACCGCTTTCGCGGCCCTTCCACCGACGGCTACGTGCGCCTTCCGATGCACGCGTTCGCCGAGCTGCGGCTCGTTCACGTATCGTCCGGAATCGATTCCGGACTGCTCGTCGAACTACGTGCGAGCGACATCGACGCCCGCATCGCCGGCTACACCGAGTGGGAGCGGCCGTCGAGCGCCGGCGCGGCGCATCTCACAGTGGGCTGGGACTGGTACATCGACGGCGCAACGGGCGCCTTCGTCATTGCATGGGGCGACGTGCGCAGCAACGTGATGGGCGTCGACGGCAACGGGCTCGACATCGGCATGGATCCGACCTCGGCCACACTGTCGCGCCGGCTCGCCCAACTGAACTGGCCGTCCGCCGTCACCGCCGCGATGCTTCGTCGCGGCGATTTTGCGCATGCGGGTCCCACCCTGCAGTGACGCGCGTCGGCGCAATCAGTGCATATTGTCTAATTTTCCTCGAACGTTGCGGATTGACAAGCAAATTATCGAATCTTTGCAGTCCGACACCGACGAAAACCGGCGGAACCCGCCCCGCCCCCGCCACCAGCCCCGCTTTCCCGACCCTGTAAGGGTTAACAGTTACCTGTCCTCGGAGCGCGCGATGTAATGCGCCCATTCCAAAGCACACGCACGAGGACGACATGCGAACTTTCGTTCATGGCGACGGGCGCCTGCCGAGCGACTTGGCGGCTGATCTGGGCCTTTATCGGCACGGAGTTTTCGTCGAGCAGCTCGGCTGGAAACTGCCGTCGGCAAGCGAAGGGTTCGAGCGGGATCAGTACGATCGCGACGATACCGTCTATGTGTTCGCCCGCGACGACGACGGGGAAATCTGCGGCTGCGCCCGGCTGCTGCCGACGACCCGCCCGTATCTGCTGAAGGAACTGTTCCCGACGCTGGTCGCGCAAGACATGCCGTTGCCGCAATCCGCCGCCGTCTGGGAATTGTCGCGCTTCGCCGCGAACGCCGAGGATCCGGCCGGGGGCGGCAACCCGGCCTGGGCGGTGCGGCCGATGCTCGCCGCCGTCGTCGAGTGCGCCGCGCGGCTTGGCGCGAAGCAACTGATCGGCGTGACGTTTCTGAGCATGGAGCGCCTGTTCCGCCGGATCGGCGTGCACGCGCACCGGGCGGGGCCCGCGCAGCAGATCGACGGGCGCATGGTCGTCGCGTGCTGGATCGACCTCGACGCGCAAACGCTCGCCGCGCTCGATCTCGACCCGCTGCTGTGCGCGCCGCCCGCCGAAGCCGCCTGAGCGCGCCCGGTCGCCCCGCTTCGGGGCCGCGCCGTTCGTCATTCAAGGAGACCTCTACACCGTGGACCATTCAACGGTATTTCGCGCGATGCTCCCTACGTTCGATGCCGGCGAAACCCGCATCGCCGTCGCGTTCCCGTCGTTCGCCGAACGCCTGCCGCTCGTGCGGCTCGGCAGACAGGGACTCGTGTTTCGCGCGCGCGGCGCGATGCCGCCCGTCTGCGGATTGCCGCGCTCCGCGACCCTATATCTCGACGACGAGCCGCTCTGCACGCTGCGGCTCGTGATACGCGAAGTCGAGCGTTGCGACGACGGCGCGCACGATCTGACGATGCAGCCGTCGGCCGCGAACGGCGACGCGCTGCTCTGGCACGCGCTGCGCACGCGATGCCGACACGCGCGCGCGCCGCTCGCACCACGCGCGCCGGACGAGCGCCCGGCACCGGCAACGCAGGCGTCGGCCCGCCGGCGCGATACCGCACCGCGCGCCGACGCGGCGCGCCCCGAATCGGGCGCACCGCGCGCGGCGGGCACCGGCGTGCGCATGACGCGCAGCGCGGCGTTCCGTCTCGCGGATCGCGGCGACGCGCTCTTTTTCGCCGATTGGCTCGAATATCACTTCGACGAATTGCGCGCGCTCGCGCAAGGCCTGTCGCCGCGGCTGCACCTGAATGAACTCGAACGGGACCTGGCGGGCGACGAGGTCGATGTGCGCTTCGTTTATGACATCGACGGCCATGCGGACCGCCGGATGCTCACCGATTGCGCACGGCAGGCCTGCGACTGGATCGCGACCGAAGTGCGCTGCCGCTTCGATCTGCCGATCGCCGAGCAGCGCTTCGGCGCGCGCAAGCCGCGCCGCGCGACGCGCGCTATTCGTTTTCGTCGAAATAATAGTGGCCGAACTTGAGCTGCTTCGTGCGGATATAGCGCTCGTTCTCCTCGCGCACCGGCACGGCGAGCGCGACGCGCTCGCAGACCGGGATACCGTGCCGCGCGAGCGTGTCGAACTTCTTCGGATTATTGCTCATCAGTCGCACGGACGTGACTTTCAGGATGCGCAGGATCGCGGCGGCGGAATCGTATTCGCGCGCGTCGTCGGGTAGCCCGAGGTCGAGGTTCGCCTCGACGGTGTCGCGCCCCTGCTCCTGCAGCGCATACGCGCGGATCTTGTTGCTCAGGCCGATCCCGCGGCCTTCGTGGCCGCGCAGATACAGCAATACGCCGCGCCCTTCGGCCGCGATGTAGCGCAGCGAGAGATCGAGCTGCTCGCCGCAATCGCATCGATACGAGCCGAACACGTCACCCGTCAGGCACTCGGAATGAAGCCGCGTCAGCACCGACGGCTGCTCGGCGACGTCGCCCATCACGAGCGCGAGGTGCTCGGCATCGCCGCCCGCCACGCGAAACGCATACGACGTGAACGTGCCGTAGCGGGTAGGAAGCGTCGCGGTGGCGACGAGCGTCACGCACTCGGGCGCGGCGCCGTCGTCCGGCTGCGGCGAGTCAGGATGCGAAGACTTCATGGAATGCATCAAACGAAAGGATTAAGGTATGTTTTGGATGGCGAGTGCACGGAGTTTACCGCTAATCTGCGCACTGGACGCACCCGCCCGCGGACGCCGATCTATACTGGATTCTTCACCCGACGCGGCGGCTGCGCGCCGCCTTCCGTGAATCGCCCAGCCAAGGGAGACAGCGTATGAGCCTCACCGTCGCACAGATTCTCAGGTCGAAGCCCGATTCGGGGCGCACGATTCACATGGTCGAAAAGTCCGATTCCGTCTACAACGCGATCAAGCTGATGGCCGAGAAAAGCATCGGCGCGCTGCTCGTGATGGACGGCGCGAACATTGCCGGCATCGTGACGGAACGCGATTACGCGCGCAAGGTGGTACTCCTCGACCGTTCGTCGAAAGCGACACGCGTCGAGGAAATCATGACGTCGAAAGTCCGCTACGTCGAACCGACGCAAACGAGCGACGAATGCATGGCCCTGATGACGGAACACCGGATGCGCCACTTGCCCGTGCTCGACGACGGCAAGCTCGTCGGCCTCGTGTCGATCGGCGATCTCGTGAAGAGCGTGATCGCCGATCAACAGTTCACGATCGATCAATTGGAGCATTACATCCACGGAATACCGGCCGCCGCGCATCCGCAATGAGCCGCGCGCCGCAACGTCCATCAAAAAATGCCCAAACGCATCGCGTCTGGGCAAAGCCGCCGAAATGCGGCGACGGAGGTTCGGCTCCTGGCCCGCGAGCCCGACGCATCGCACGGGCTCGCGGTTTGAGAATCGACCTCTTGGCGTGGGCTGACGGGCGCCCGGCGATGCCGGGCTCACACTGGAGCTGACCGCTCGATTCGATCAGTTACCGAAGTAGATCGAATGACCGAATGCCGGCGAAGCCGGCGATCGGCTCGCGCGGCCGCCGGATTCCGCCGCGCCGGCCGGCTGAACGCCATAGCCGCTCGTGTCAGCATGCGTGAGCGTCTGCTGCGCAGGCAGCATCCGTTGCGACGCAGCCTGCACGTTCGCCGGGTACTGGGTCTCGCCCGCTTCGGGCTTGTAGCCGTTCTGTTCGAGCTGGACCAGCTCGGACCTCACCTGCTCGCGGGTCAACGGCGGCTGCTGGTCGGCCTGCGCGAACGATGCAAGCGGCGTGGCGAGGATCGAAGCGGCAACGGCTGCATAGACGAACGATTTCATGATTGACCTCCGGAATGTTGTATTTGCGTCGCTCCCGGCACCCTTGCCGGAAGCGATTGATTTCAGTCTAGTCACCGGAACAACAAGGGGAAACCCCTACTTTGAACATACAGCGTTGCACCAATGACAAAAATAGCCGACTGTAGTCGGACAGAAAGCCGGTTAAAAGCACCATCTCGGCAACAATGGAGGAACGCTTCGCGCAACCGTCTGTCGGCTGTCTGAACGGTCGTTTTGTTGTATATTTGTAAAGTTTGAACCGTCATTCGCCCTTCGTTTGATCGCCTCGCTCATGCGCACGCCGACCTCCCACGCCTTTCTTGCGCACCGCACGCGCGGTACGCGCGCGGCCGGGGCCGCGGCGGCGATGCGTCCCCTCCTTCGAAGCACGCTTGCAGCGCCGCTCGCCGCGGCCCGGCGCTTGATCTGACGGCAGCCTCCATCCCGGAGCCGCGTCAGTCAGGCTCCGGGCGATCCCGGGTTGGCCACGCCACCCAAGCCGATCATTTGGAGACTGTCATGAGAAACAGGATTTACCAACTCACCGAACTCGATGTCGCACGCCTCGAAAAGCATGCGGAACGCAACCCGCGCTATCAGGAAATGCTCGACACGCTGCTCGAGCGCGCCGATATCGTCGAGCCGAACAAGATTCAGGCAAACGTCGTCACGATGAACTCGCAGATCAAGCTGCTCGACGAGACAGCCGGCCAGGACAGGGCCTGGACCATCGTCTATCCGGACGCGGCCAATTTCGAGCAAGGCCGATTGAACGTGTTTTCGCCGGTCGGCATGGCGCTTCTCGGCTCGCGCTGCGGCGAGCGGGTCAAAGTGACGCTGCCGGGCGGCGCGGACGCGACGCTGAAGATCGTCGAGATCGTCTATCAACCGGAAGCGAGCGGCGACTACGCGCACTAAGGCCGCACGACGACGGATCGGCGAATGCGGCGCGGCCGCCGAACGATCGCCGGCCCGCGTGAGCGGCGACGAATCGGCAACGGCCGCCACGCCAAAGCGAGGATGCATGCGCAGGCCTCGCTTTTTTGTTTCCGCGCGGCGCGCATCGCATTCGCATCGCGCATAAAAAAGGCGCCCGAAGGCGCCTTTTCGAGACTGGACGAGCCAGCCGTCAAGCTTAGAAGCGGTGACGCAGACCAACCGTCGCTGCGGTTTGGTTGATCGACGTGCTGAACGGCGTGCTGAGGTCGCCGTTGTAGATCGACGCATTCGCGTTCTTCGACGAACGCTGGTACACGGCTTGTGCGTACACGTCGGTGCGCTTCGACAGCGCGTAGTCGGCCTGGACGCCAACTTGGTTCCAGTGAGTGCTTTCGCCGTTCGCCTTCGCGTTCGTGTACGTGTACGTGTAAGCAACACCCAGACCCAGAGCCGGCGTCAGGTTGTACTTCACGTTTGCTTCGTAGTTGTCGGCACGGATGGTCGGCGCGCCGTTTGCCAGGTTGTCGAGACGCGATTGCGTCCAGAGCAGGCCGCCTTGCAGCGGGCCGTAAGCGTAGCTTGCACCGGCGCCGTACACGCGCGAGCGGCCTTGGATGCTTGCTGCGTTCGTGCCGCCGATGTTGAAGCCGGTCAGCGGATCCGTTGCGCCCGTGGTGTTCGCGCCAGCGTTGTTAGCTTGCGAGTACGCCGCACCGACCTTCAGGCCTTGGAACTGGTACGAAGCGCCCGCGCTGTATGCACGGTTGTTCGCGAATTGCGAGTTGTTCGAGAACGAGTACGTGCCGCCGAATTGCAGGCCGGCGTAGTTCGCGCTCGTGAACTTGACCGTGTTGTTCACCGCGACGTCGCCGTTCGTGTTCAGGCGGTCGTTGTTGAGCGGGTGCGCGAAGTACGTGCCGCCCCAGGTGCCCGTTGCCGACAGCGGCGACAGGTAGTCTTGGGTTGCGTCGTACTGACGGCCCAGCGTGACGGTGCCGTAGTTGCTCGACAGACCGACGAACGCTTGACGGTTGAACATGCCGCCACCGTTGTTGAAGCGGCCGTTACCGATGTTGAAGCCGCTTTCCAACGTGAAGATCGCCTTCAGGCCGCCACCCAGGTCTTCCGAGCCGCGCAGACCGAAACGGCTTTGGTCGACGCCGGCGCCGACCGACCACAGCGACTTGCCCGAGCCCGACGGCGTCGCGACGTTGCTTTGGTACGTGATGCCCGCGTCGAGCACACCGTACAGCGTGACGCTGCTTTGCGCGTGCGCGACGGTTGCGAACGATGCAGCAACTGCTGCAACAATCAGAGTCTTGTTCATGCGTGGAGCTCCCTTTTAAAAAAGGTAGGCCTTGCGACCTCGTTTCGATAAACGGTCTGCAACCGCCCGGAAGCGCCATATCGGCTTGCGAAACTACCTGCATGGCCGCGCCCGGATGGTTGCCCGTTATGGGAACCGTGAGTTTAGGGGTGTACCCTAGGGCCGCCATTCGCGAATAAAGAAATAAGCTTTTCCAGAACTAGAAATAATAGAAATGCGATCCTCTTATAAGTATTTGTTTTGATAGACATTTTTGGCCTCTTGACACCGGCTTTTTGGCACGGTCGCCACGAGCATTCTTCTGTGTCAGCGTCTTGACGGTTGCGTATAAACAACAAGCAGTTCCGCGCAAACGCGGCGGACTCGGCATTTTTTACCGATCCGACCCGGATCTGCGTCATGAAAATGGAAGACTATCGCCGAACAGCTACCATGAATTCCTGCAATGCCCGTGTCCCGCCCGGCTGCGGCGCGCCGTGACGGCCGTTACAGGATTCGTAACGATAGCCGGCACGCGGCGCGTTAGCGTCGAACCTGGGCGCGCGATCGGCTCGCGCCGCTTCCAGCTCACCGCTTTGAAGCACCATGAACCGACGCCATTTTCGTCGCAGGCTGTCGTTCGTCGGCGCCTCGCTCGCCGGCCTGGGCTTCGGCCACGGCTCCGCGAAGCAGCAGCCGCCCGGGCCGCGGTCCTCACCGCCCCGATCGTTCGCCGGACCACCGCGCGCCGGCGCAGCCCCGTCCCGCGCGGCCGCCGTATCCGGGCCGCCCCGAGCGGCCGCCTCCGCCGCTTCGGCGCGAGCGCCGCCCCGCACCACCGCGCCCGCGGCTATGTCTGGACGAACGGCTACTGGCGCTGGCCCGGCGGCCGATCCGTATGGATTCCGGGCCGCTGGATCGCGCAGCGCCCCGGGCATCGCGGATCTCCGGCTATTGGCGACAACGGGCAGACGTGCGGCTCGATATCGACGGACGCTGGAATTGCGTGCGCGGCGAGCCGCACGCCGTTTGCCGCGAAAGCCGCGAAACGCATCGGGGAACGCGAGGCGGCGGCGCATCGCCGCCGACGAACACCGCGCGCCCGTTTTCGGCGCAGCGATTTGTCGAACGCCCCTGCGCGCCCGCGAGGGCCGGAGACGAACCAGCGACGCGGCAAACGCGCGGGCACGCCGGCGGCGGCCCGCGGATTCCTCCCGACGGCGCCGACTGACGCTATCGCCTCGATCGCCGGATTCCATCGCCCCTAGTCAATAGAGTGTTGCTGTTTATATCGTCATCGGCCGATTTAAGCTTCGGCAAACGACGATTCGCGATTTCACCGCGCCGCCCATGACCTTTGATGCCGACGCCATTCACAAAGCGCTTGCGAGCCCCGTGCGCCGCACGATCCTCGCGTGGCTCAAGGCGCCCGACAAGCACTTCCCCGCATCGCAAGCGGGGCCGTTTCCGCAAGGCGTCTGCGCGGGCCAGATCGACGCGCTGTGCGGATTGTCGCAGTCGACCGTGTCCGCGCACCTCGCGACGCTCGAGCGCGCCGGGCTCGTCACGTCGACCCGCGTCGGCCAATGGGCGTTTTTCAAGCGCAACGACGCGGTGATCCAGGCGTTTCTCGATTCGCTGCAGCGCGGCCTTTGATTCCGCCCACCCGCCGCAAGGGCTTAGCCACACTCGAAGAGGTTCCCTCATGCCTTCTCTGTTCGATCCGCTGACCATCGGCGACCTCACACTGGCGAACCGCATCATCATGGCGCCGCTCACGCGCGCCCGCGCCGGCGACACGCGCACGCCCAACGCGCTGATGGCGCGCTACTACGCGGAGCGCGCATCCGCGGGGCTCATCATCAGCGAGGCGACGTCGGTCACGCCGCAAGGCGTCGGTTACGCAAGCACGCCGGGCATCTGGTCGCCCGAACAGGTCGACGGGTGGCGACTCGTGACAGACGCGGTCCACGCGGCCGGCGGCCGCATCTTCCTGCAGCTCTGGCACGTCGGCCGCGTGTCGGATCCGGTGTTCCTCGACGGCGCGCTGCCCGTCGCGCCGAGCGCGATCGCCCCCGGCGGCCACGTGAGCCTCGTGCGCCCGCAGCGGCCGTACGTGACGCCGCGCGCGCTCGAGCTCGACGAGATTCCGGGCGTCGTCGCCGCGTTCCGCCGCGGCGCGGAAAACGCGCGCGCGGCCGGCTTCGACGGCGTCGAGGTACACGGCGCGAACGGCTATCTGCTCGATCAATTCCTGCAGGACAGCGCGAACCGCCGCACCGACGCGTACGGCGGCTCGATCGAGAACCGCGCGCGCCTGTTGCTCGAGGTGGTCGACGCGGCGATCGACGTCTGGAGCGCGGCGCGCGTCGGCGTGCATCTCGCGCCGCGCGGCGATGCGCACACGATGGGCGATTCGGACCCCGCGGCTACGTTCGGCCACGTCGCGCGCGAACTCGGCCGCCGCCGCATCGCGTTCCTGTTCGCACGCGAATCGTTCGGCGGCGACGCCATCGGCCAGCAATTGAAGGCGGCGTTCGGCGGGCCATTCATCGTGAACGAGAATTTCACGCTCGACAGCGCGCAGGCGGCGCTCGACGCGGGACAGGCGGACGCGGTCGCGTGGGGCAAGCTTTTTATCGCGAATCCGGACCTGCCGCGCCGCTTCAAGCTGAATGCGCCGCTCAACGAGCCGAATGCCGCTACGTTCTATGCGCAAGGCGAAGTAGGCTATACGGACTATCCGGCGCTGGAAAGCGCGGCGTGAGGAGGTGTCCGGACCCGGGCGCCGGCGTTTGGGACGGTTTGGTTTCGGCGGCTTGAGCCGTGCGCTTCGGGCGATTGGCGATCGGCGATCGGCCGTCATCGTTCAACATGCGAGATCGCATGCCAGCGCCGGCTGTGACGCTATTCGTGGACCATGCGCGCCATGAACACGCGTTGCGATTCGTCGAGCCCGTGCGCGACGTGTGTCGCGCGTATCGCCGTCAATGCGGCGTCGAGCGTGTTGCCGTCGAGTTCGACGAAGCCGAGTCGGCGGTAATACGGCGCGTTCCACGGCACATGCCGAAACGTCGACAGCACGACCTGCCGCGCACCCGCCGCGCGAGCGCGCGCCGCGACGGCCTCGATCAGCGCGGATCCGATCCGCCGTCCCGCCTGCTCGGGCGCGACGTCGACCTCTTCGAGATAGAGGCGCGACGCGCCGAGCATCCTGTAGATCGCAAAACCGACGATGCGCAGCCCCTCGGCATCGAAGGCGACGAGCGCGCGATCGTCGTCGATCCGCTCGCGCAGATCGGCGAGATCGGTCGGCGGGCTCGACGCGATGTGCGGCATGCCGATGTCGTCGAAACGGCGCGCGGCGGCGGCTTCGATGGCGGCCATCAGCGGCGCTTCGTCGGCGCGTGCGGCGCGGATGCCGATTGGACAGGGTTGAGCGGCTAAGCGGCGTGCAGTCACTGGTGAATGGCGCATGGTCGATCGGGTGCGAGCAGCCGTCACTATAATCGATCGTTGACGAACCGATCGTCATCGCATCGCCTCGGGAGTTTGAGCATGTCACTATCCAGCCTCGCCCTCTTCGCCGCCGCCCTGCTGGTCGCCGCCGGCTCGCCCGGCCCGAGCATCGCCGCGCTGGTCGCGCGCGTGCTGACCAACGGAGTGCGCGACGTGTTGCCGTTCCTCGCGGCGATGTGGCTCGGCGAAGTGATCTGGCTGACCTGCGCGGTAGCCGGGCTCACGGCGCTCGCGCACACGTTCGCATTCGGCTTTCTCGTGCTGAAGTTCGCGGGCATCGCCTACCTCGTGTTTCTCGCGTGGAAGATGTGGTTCGCGCCCGCCGATGAGCCGTCCGGCCAGCTCCCGCGCGGACAGTCGCCGTTGCGCATGTTTCTGACGGGCATCGCGGTCACGCTCGGCAACCCGAAAATCATGATCTTCTATGTCGCGCTGCTGCCGACGATGGTGGATCTGTCTCGCGCAGGGGCCGTCGCATGGCTCGAATTGACGTTGACGCTGCTCGTCGTGTTGATCACGGTCGACTGCGCATGGGCATGGCTCGCGGCGCGCGCCCGCAAGCTGCTGACGAGCCGCCGCGCGATGAAGGCGGCGAATCGCGCGAGCGCGGCCGCGATGGCGGGCGCCGCCGTCGCGATCGCGATGCGCTGACCGGCCGCGCGCCAACACGGCGCGACCACGCGTGGCCAGCCGCACCGGCCGACGCACGTCAAAATGCGCGTGGCGACGCGTACCCAGCGCCTGCATGGGCAAGTTTTTTCACGCCTCGGCCGAGAACCCAATCGGGTGTACAGGATATACATTCCGATGCTCCGGGCGAGCCGCTAGTTCGCGACGGGCAAATTCCCGCGCCACCATCAGACGCGCGCCCCGGCTCGACCCGCGCCGCCGGTTTGCCTGCACATCGCGACAAGCCTGATCAGCAGATCGCCGTCGTTTCGCGCCAAGCCGATCGACGCGGCTCGCGCCGCGTCGACATCCGCGAAACAGACATCGTGATTCGTCGCCGCGCGCTCCTCATCCCCCATCCACGGTTTCGGCGCTCGCGGCCAATGATCGGCGCGCATCCCATGCGTGCCGCCCGCATCGGCACGCGACGCGAACCGCCCGCACCTCGCGCAAGCCCGTGCATCCCGGCGCCAAAGTCGCCTCGTTCATGGCCGCTCTGCCGACCATTGCGCGATCCGTCATCGCCCGCGACGACCGTGCGGCGAGAACGTCGGCCTCCACTGGCGTCGCACGCGCACGCCGCCACGCGACAGGACTGCTTCGCCAAGCGAAACACACCGCGCCAAGGCGGCATCCCAAGCAGTGCCAAACATGCCGCCCGTCAGAAATCCACCTTTACCCCCGCCATCATCGCGAGCTGCCGGTTCGAATTGCTGTTCGCCAATACGGGAATCTGCGCGTAGTTCACGGGATCGCCGTTCGCGTCGCTGCCGAGCCCGCGCCCCGATGCGATCTGTCCGATCGCGACCGCATACAGCGCCGTCCGTTTCGACAAACTGTAGTTCACGCCCACGTTCAGTTGATGAAAACGCGTCACGCCTCGGCTGTCGGCCTTCGCGCGGTTGAAGACGTAGGCTATGCCGCCGCGCAGCATCGGCGTGAACGCGTATGTCGCGTTCAGCTCGGCGATGTCGAACGCGATCGACGCGCGCTGCGCACGCGCCGCGGCGGCGAAATACGCGCTGTCGCCGAGACGGGTGTGCGTATAGGTCAGCGCAACGGTCGCCTCGCCGAACGCAATCGATCCGCCGACGCCGAACGCCTTCATCGATACCGCATCCTGCAGCAGGCAGTACATCGCGCCCGCGTTGCCGCATGCGAAATCGCCGATGTATCCGTTCGCGCCGCCGAGTGCCGCATCGAGCGGCTGCCGCAGGTTCAGATAGCCGATGCCGAACGAGACCGGTGCGCGGTTGTACGCAACGGCGAGCGCATAGCCGCGACGCGCGGAGAAATCCCCCGCCTGGCCGCCGAAGCCGAACGTGCCGCCGAACGTCAGGCCATGGAAATCCGCGCTCGTGAACCTGATCGCGTTGTTGAAGTTGAACGCCGCATTCAGATTGTCGACGTCGCCCAGATGCGAGCCATATGGCGTCGCCCAACTGTTGCTCGACACGTACGCGCCGAGCGTATCGGTGTACGAATCGTATTGACGCCCGACGCCGAGCGTGCCGTATCTGTCGTGCCGCAAGCCGACCCACGCCTGGCGGCTGAACGCCGCGCCGCCCTGCAATGCCTGCCCGCTCGCCGACAGGAATTGCTGCTCGAGCGCAAACACGGCCTTCAATCCGCCGCCGAGCGCCTCCGTGCCCTGCAATCCCCATCGCGAAGGCACGAGGTTTCCGCCGCCCATCTGCCACGCATGCCCGCCGCTCGTGCTGCCGTCCGCGTGCGTGACCTGCTGGTTCGTCGAATAGATGACGCCCGTGTCCACCGTGCCGTACAGCGTGACGCCGCTTTGCGCGCAAGCGGGTGCAACGGCTGCGCCGGCGACGCCGGCCGCGATCCAGGTTCTGATGTGCATGTTCCGTCCGCTCCCGCGATTGATTTGGATTGCCAATCGATCGACAGAGTCGAATCGACCGGAGGCAGTGGAGGAACTCTATCCGGCGAAAATTTGGGCCCTGTATCCCAAATCGGCAAATGCGCCGCCGGCGCGCATCCCGCATTCAGGAGGACGAACGAGCCCATCGCCCCGCGCCGTGGGCGTGCAGCGCGCGGGCTTCACGGCGGAAGCGGCGCGCGAACGACGCTCAGGACAGGCGACGCGTCTGCGACGGCAGCTCGCCGAACAGGCCGCGATACTCGCGCGCGAAATAGCCGAGGTGCGTGAAGCCCCAGCGCGCCGCCGCCTCGCCGACGCACAACGCATCGGCGGATGTCGTGCGCAGCAGACGGCGCACGGCATTCAGGCGAATCGTGCGCAAATACGTGACGGGCGTCACGTCGGCCACGCGCTGGAAGCTCGTTTGCAACGTGCGCCGGCTGCAGCGCAGCGCGCGGCACAGCTCGAGCACCGTCACGGGCTCTTCGGGGCGCGCGCGCAGATAGCGCTCGCAGCGCCCGACGATGTCGCTGTACGTCGCATGCGTGATGTCGCGCCGCTCCTCCCCCACCGCGCCCGAGAGCGCATCGAGGAACACGCCGAGCATCGCGTCGCGAAACATCTTGCGGGTTCCGTCGTATGCGAGCCACGTCGGATTGCGCTGCGCATCGTCGATATACGACGACAGCCGCGCGCCGAGCGCCGCGCCCTGCTCGTGCGTCAGCCGCGTCACATGCCGCGGCGCGCGGTGCCCGCGCGTGCCGAATTCGGCTTCGCACAGCTCTTCGATCATGTCGGGCGCGGCGCTGATGCCGACGAGCCGCATCCCTTCGGGCGTGTGGAACTCGAAATCCTCGCCGGGGCGCAGCGCGAGCAGCGCGTAGCCGTCGACATGCTGCCGCTGGAACGTTCCCGACAGCGGCGCGAGCAGCGGCACCGCGAGCGATGTGCGGCCCTCCGGGGATACACCCGTCTGCGCGACGCGGCGGTTCGTCGTTTCGCGGAAGAAATGGAAATCGTCGTACAAGACCTGCGTGACCGTGCCCCTGAAGCGGCCGGGCGTCATCTGCCGGTAGACTTGCCGCCAGCCGGCGATGGCGAGCCCGTGGTCATGGACGTCTTCGAGCGAACGCGACTGGAACAACATGGACGCCTCCAGAGAGTGCCGATGCGGCGCGGCGGCAAGCACCCGCGGCGGCGCGGCCGCCTGGCGCGCCTGCGGCGTCACGCGTGCGGCATGCACGCAAGCGCGGCTTCGAAGCCGGCGAACGCCGCGCGCAGCGCGTCGCGCTGCGTATCGGCAAGACGCACGTAACGCCGGAACGACGGCATCCGGCCCGCCACTTCGCTGCCGCCGAACGGCACGATGCGCAGCGTCCAGCGCGAACCGCACGCGACGATTGCACAGTATGTCAGATCGAGCGCCGCCAGCGGGGCGTTCAGCGCGGGCGCGGCAAGCAGCGTCGGCACGAGCGCGCCGAAGCGCGCGTCGGCGTTGCGCGCGATCGCCGCGGCGAGCGGCCCGCGGCGCACCCAGCCGCTCGCGGCGATCGACGCCGAGCCGTGTGCGGCGGGCCCCGCGATCGTCCGTTCCAGTTGCACGCTCACCGTATGCAGCAGAAATTGCCGATCGACCCGCTCGATCGCCCGCCATTCCACGCCATCGTCGAATGCCATCCGCCGTGCATCGCCGCCGTCCGCCGCAGCGAGCGTCGCGCCCAGGTCCGCGGCGACGCGCGCGAGCGTCGCGCCGCACCGATAGCCGGGCGCGGCCGCCGGCGCGAACCGGCGTCGCCAGCCGGCGATCGCCGCCGCGCCGGCGATGGCGCTCGCGCGCCCGCTCATCGCACGCACTCGTTGCGCAGCACCTCTTCAACCGGCACCGGCCGGAACGGATGCTTGCGCTGCACGACGATCGTCCAGAACAGCGCATAGAGCGCGGTGAGCCCGAGCATCGCGCCGAACGGCACGTAGATGTCGCGGCTGTTCGTCCCCGGCGGCGCGATATACCAGATCGCGAGCACGATGCCGACGCTCGACACGATCTGCGGCAGCGGAAACCAGGGCGACCGGTACGGCCGCGGCAGGTCCGGGCGGCGAATCCTGAGCATCACGACGGACAGCGTGACGAGCAGGTACGCGGTGCCCCACGCGCAGGTCGCGGCGAGCACGAGGTGCATGATGCTGCCGAGATCGCCGTGGATGATCCACGCGTGCGCGATCGGCACGACGGCCGCCGCGACGATGCCGACGACCGGCGTGCGAAAGCGCGGATGCAGGTACGCGAAGCATTTCGGCAGCGCGCCGTCGATGGCCATGCCGTACAGGATCCGCGGCAGGCCGGCCATCAGCGTGTTGATCGTCGCCGCGCCGGCGCACAGGAACGCGATGCCGAACCATGCCCGCCCGAACGGGCCGAGCACCTGCAACGCGAACGCGGGAATCGCGCCGGGCGTGTCGAGCAGATGCGTGAGGCCGTCCGCCGTCACCGCGACGTTCGGCACCTGCCGCTTGATCGCCGCGCCGTAGACGAACATGCAGACCGCGACGCCCGCGAGCCCGAGCGCCATCGCGCGCGGAATCGTCTTGCCGGGCGTTTTCATTTCCGGCGCGAGCGGCGTGACGAACTCGCAGCCGACGAACATGAACATCGCCATCCCGACGAGCGACAGCACGGCGGGCGCGGACGCGCCGATCTCCGAGCGCCCGAACCAGCCGTCGAGCTGCACGGCGGGCGCGGCGACGAGCCCGAGCACGCCGAAAATCGTCAGCGACAGCCACATGCCGACCGTCAACACGATCTCGAGCTTGCTGAACACCTTGATACCGATGATGTTGGTGAACGCGAACGTCGCGACGAGGCCGACGCCGACGAGCCATGCGCTGTCGTGCCGCTCGAACGCCGCGTTCAGCGATTCGAAGTTCACGAGCGCCATGATGCCGCTCAGGATCGTCTCCGCCGTGCCGGCGAACACGTGAACGAGAAAGTACGCGGAGATCGTGCCCGTGATCGCCCAGAAGCGGCCGAGCCCGCACGACAGGTAGTCGTAGACGGAGCCCGCCGTCGGCAGCATCGCCGCCGCCTCGGCAAACGTCGTCGCCTGCGCCTGCATCATCACGAACGCGATGAGCATCGCGGCCGCGAACGCCCAGCCGCCCATCCCGAAGCCGGACGTCGCGGTCAGGATCACCGGGCTCGCCATGATGAGGCCGACGGCGCTCGCGAGCGCCGTCGGAAAGCCCACCGCGCCCGCCGCCAGCGCGGGCCGCCCGCCCGCGCCGACCGCCGCCGATCCGGCCGCCGCATTCGAATAACCCGACCAATCCGCCATCCTCGTCTCCTTTGCGATGCGTCAATGTCGAGAAAATACGGACGCCAAAATTCCCGCATGTAGCGCAAATTGGCAAAACGGCCGGAGCCGCGCCTTCGCCGCCCCGGCCGTCAGCCGTATTTCAGCCGCCTGTCGGCGGTTTGTCGGCAATTTGCCGTCGTTGGTCAGTCACTTGCCGGTCGGGCGTGCGCCGCCTCTCAGCCGCGGGTCATCGGCCGCCCGGAAACGGCGTCGCCGCGAAGCCGGCCTCGAGGCCGGCGACGATCCGGTCGATCTGCTCGCGCTGGATCACGAGCGGCGGCGACAGAATGATCTTCGTGCCGACCGGCCGCACCAGCACGCCGTTTTCACGCGCGACTTCGGCGACCGCGTTCGCATAGCCGGACATCGGATCGATCGGCGCGCGCGTCGCCTTGTCGGCAACGAGATCGAGCGCGACCATCAACCCCTTGCCGCGCACTTCGCCGAGCGCATCGAAGCGCTCGACGAACGGCCGCAGCGCTTCGATCAGATGCGCGCCCTGCTTCGCCGCGTTCGCGGGCAGATCCTCGCGCAACACGATGTCCAGGCTCGCGAGCGCCGCCGCGCACGCGACCGGGTGCCCCGAGTATGTGTAGCCGTGCATGATCGCGCCGCCGAAATCCGCGTTCGACGCGAACGCATCCTCGATCCGCGCGTTCACCGCGGTCGCGCCGAGCGGCACGTAGCCGGACGAGATTCCTTTCGCGAGACACATGATGTCGGGCTTCACTCCCCAGCCGCGGCTGCCGAACAGGCTGCCGCTGCGCCCGAAACCCGTCACGACTTCGTCGGCGATCAGCAGCACGCCGTAGCGGTCGCAGACTTCGCGCACGAGCGGCCAGTAGTTCGCGGGCGGCACGATCACGCCGCCCGCACCCTGAATCGGCTCGGCGATGAACGCGGCGACCGTGTCGGGGCTCTGGAACAGGATCTCGCGCTCGAGCAGCTCCGCGCAGATGCGGCCGAGCGCTTCGGGATCCTGCGTAAACGGATTGCGATAGAGCCACGGCGTCTCGACGTGAAAGCAGCCGGGCAGGTTCGGCTCGTAGTTGCGCCTGAACACCGTGTTGCCGTTCACCGACGCGCCGCCGAAATGCGTGCCGTGGTAGCCCTGCTTCAGCGAAATGAATTTCGTGCGGTCGGCCTGCCCGCGCACCTTCCAGTACTGGCGCGCGATCTTCAGCGCGGTCTCGACCGAGTCCGATCCGCCCGAGCTGTACAGCACGCGGCGCATGCCCTCGGGCTCCATCATGTCGATCAGCTTACTCGACAGTTCCTCGGCGCGCGGGTGCGTGATGCCGTCGAACAGCTGGAAGTATTCGAGCTCGTCGAGCTGGCGCACGATCGCTTCCTTGACCTCGGCGCGGTTGTGGCCGACGTTGACGTTCCAGAGGCCCGCGACGCCGTCGACGAGCTGGCGGCCGCGCTCGTCGTACACGTGGCAGCCGTCGCCGCGCACGATGCGGATCGGCTCGCGGCGCTTCATGTCGTTCGGGTGCAGCATCGGGTGCCAGAAACGGGAATCGTTGTAGCTCATTGCATTGCTCCGGGGAAGAATCGAACGGTCCGCGCGTTCAGTGCGCGATGCAGACGGATTTGGTTTCGGTGAAGCCTTCGATCGCGTATTGGCCGAACTCGCGGCCGATGCCCGATTGCTTGTAGCCGCCGAACGGCATCGACGGATCGAGCGGAATGTGGCAGTTGACCCAGACGGTGCCCGCCTCGATCTGCGGCACGAGGTCCATCACCGCCTTCAGGTCGTTGCTCCACAGGCTCGCGGCGAGCCCGTACGGCGACGCGTTCGCGAGCCGCACCGCCTCGGCCGGATCGTCGAACGGCAGCACGACGACCACCGGGCCGAACACCTCGTCGCGCACGATCGCGCTGTCGTGCGCCGCATCGGCGATCACCGCCGGGCGCACGAAATAGCCGGGCAGATCGTCGGCGCGGGTGCCGCCCGCGAAGAACGTGAGGCCTTCGCGGCGGGCTGCGTCGATGTGCCGGGCGACCGTGTCGCGATGGTGCGCGGACACGAGCGGGTTGATCTGCGCGGCCGGATCGAGCCCCGGGCCGAGCCGCATGGCCGACGCGACGCCGGCGAGCCCTTCGGCGAGCCGGCGAAACCGGCTGCGGTGCACGTAGATGCGCGACGCGGCCGCGCACACCTGCCCCTGATTGAAGAACGCGCCCGCGGCGACGCCGCCGAGCGCCGCGTCGACGTCGACATCCTCGAGCATCACGATCGGATTCTTGCCGCCGAGCTCGAGCGAGAAGCGCGTCATGTTCTGCACGGCGGCCGCGCCGACGAGCTTGCCCGTCGCGGTCGAGCCGGTGAACGATATCTTGCGCACCGCCGGGTGGCTCGCGAGCGCGGCGCCGCATGCGCGCGCGCCCGTCACGACGTTGAACACGCCCGCCGGCACGCCCGCTTCGAGCGCGAGCTCGGCGAGCCTGAGCGCGGTGAGCGGCGTCTCGGGCGACGGCTTGAGCACGACCGTGCACCCCGCCGCGAGCGCGGGCACGAGCTTCCAGACGGCGATCATCAGCGGAAAATTCCACGGCACGATCGCGGCGACGACGCCCACCGGCTCCTTGCGCGTATACGCGGTGTAGCGCGCGCCGGGCGGAAACGGAATCGACACGTCGAGCGTCTGCCCGGTGATCTTCGTCGCCCAGCCCGCCATGTAGCGGACGTATTCGATCGTCGCGCCGACCTCGACGCCGCGCGACACGAGAATCGACTTGCCCTGGTTCAGCGTTTCGAGCTGCGCGAGCTCCTCGGCGTGCGCTTCGAGCACGTCGGCGAGCTTCAGCAGGATCCGCTCGCGCTCGGCCGGCCGCAGTCCGCTCCATGCCCGCGCGTCGAATGCGCGCTGTGCGCTCGCGACGGCGGCGTCGACGTCGTGCGCATCGGCGTCGGGCACGCGCGAGAGGCGCGCGCCCGTGGCCGGATCGAACACGTCGAGCCGGCGCGGCGAATGCGCGGCGCGCATCGCGCCGTCGATGAAGACGCCGAATTCGCGTTCGGTGAACGCGCGCACCGTGTCGGCCACGGCGACGAGGTCGGTCTGTGTCATGTGCGTCTCGTGTTGGGGTTGGATCATTCGGCTCGCGCCGGACGGTGGCGGCGCGGGCCGCTCGCATCAATGTAACGACGCGGTTTCGCGGCCGGTTAGCGCAAATTGGCAGCTCGGGCGCGTTTGCGAGGGCGGCCGCGTTGCGCCGGACGGTGAAGACGCGGCGTGCTCGCCCGGCACGTCGCCGTTGCACCCGACCGCCTGCCGCGCCACGGGAGCCGCGCCGCCGGGCCGCCATCGCCGGTTGCCCGGCTTGTCACAGAAACAGCGCGCCGACGAGTTCGGTCCGGTTCGATACGCCGAGCTTGCGAAACATCCGCAACAGATGCGTCTTGACGGTCGGCTGGCCGAGCGCGAGATCGCGCGCGATGGCCTTGTTCGACCGCCCGTCGCGCACGAGCCGCGCGATCTGCTCCTCGCGATGCGTGAGCCGCACGTCGCACGCGATCCGGCGAATCCCGCGCACCGCGCGCAGCGGCGGCAGCAGCGCGGCCTCGACGACCGGCTGGACGGCGCGCAGCGCCGCGATCTCGGGCGCCGAGTAGCGGCCGTCGCCCGCCAGGCGCAGCAGCGAGAACGCGGCGAGCACCGCGCCGCCGTCGCGCAGCAGCACCTCGACGACGTCGACAACGCCGTGCCGGCGCAGGAAACCCGTCCAGTACGACGACGTGTCGCGCCGCTCGTCCGGCAACTGCGACGCGAGCGTCACCACCGCGCCCGGCTGCGACGCGCAGCGCGACGGATGCAGCGGATCGAGCGGCCGGTAGCGACTCACATACGCGCGATGCATCGCGGCCGTCATCCCGAACAGCTCGAAATCGACGGGCTCGCCGCTCGCGTCGATCCGGTAGAACACCGTCGCCGTCGGCCGCGCGAGCGCCTGCAGCGAGCCCACGCAGGCTTGCAGCGCGCGTGCGTAAGACGGCGCGGCGTCGGCATCCGATAGGGCGGGATCGTACGTCATGGCGGTAGCAACCTCGATCGCGAGCGGGCGGTGTCGGCAGCGTAACCATGCCGTCGACGGCGCGATGAGCACGAATCGGCAAATCGTGCGGACGTTCTTCAGGCGGGCGTCCATTCAGCCGAACAGCCGATGCCGCGTCGAACGCGCACGGCCCGTACGCTCGTTATGCCGGCCCATATCGGCCGTCCATCGGCCCGCCCATGTCGCGGCCGACGATTGGCGGCCTGGGCGCGGCATGCGGGACGCCTGCGCGGGAATCGCAGGCGTATGCTTCATCGCCTTTGCGCGGTATGCGGCTGCGCACCTGTCGTTGGTCGCCCTTCGCCCTTCGCTCGCCGCCTGTCGCCTGTCGCCTGTCGCTTGTCGCTTGTCGCCTGTCGCCTGTCGCCTGTCGCCTGCAAGCGTGGGCCGCCCGACGAGCCGGCGTCCAGGCCGCGACGCGCTATCCGAGCGCTGCGGCGGTCTCCGGCAGCGTCGCGCCGCCGTCGACGACGATCGTCTGCCCGGTGATGTAGCCCGCCGCGTCGGACGCGAGAAACAGCATCGCGGCCGCGATGTCCTCCGGCTCGCCGAGGCGGCCGAGCGGCACGCCGCGCGCGATGCGCTCGCCGTGCGCCGCATCGCCGAGATTGCCGGCGGCCGGCGTGCGGATCATTCCCGGCTCGACACCGTTGACGGTCACGTTCCGGCGCGCGAGCTCGAGCGCCGCCGCGCGGATGAAGCCGTTCACCCCCGCCTTCGACGCCGCGTAGTGCGCAAGCCCCGGGTACGCGACGCGCGGCCCCGTCACCGACGACGTCGCCAGCACGCGCCCCCGCCCCACGCGCTCGAACGCCGGCAGCGCCGCCTGCGTGAGCCAGAACAGCGCGGACAGATTGACCGCCAGCGTGCGCTCAAGCACGTCGGGCGCGATCGCGCCGAACGGCGTCAGCGGAAAGTACGCGGCGTTGTGCACGACGATGTCGAGCCGCCCGCTATCCGCCTCCGCCTGCGCGACGAGCCCGAACAGTTCGTCGCGCCGCGCGGCGTCGACGCGGTACGCGCGCACCGTCTGCCCATCGGCGGCGCCTCGCGCGGCAAGCCGCGCGGCGAACGCGGCCGCCGCGTCGCCCTGCACATCCGCGATCGCGACACTCGCGCCGGCGGCGGCGAACGCATCGGCGATCGCCGCGCCGATGCCCTGCGCCGCGCCCGTCACGAGCGCGGTGCGGCCGCGAAAATCGGCGGCGAGCCCGCCGCGCGGCGGTGCCGCGCGCCTCGAATCGACGCCGTTCATCGCGCGAGCGGATGCATGGTTTCGTTCAGCACCTGCGCGTGCGCGCCGATCGCGAAATTCGACAGCGCGCCGAAATCGCCCTCGCGATAGCCGAAGATCTTGCCGTCCGTCTTGCACCGGTCGAGATCGATCAGCACGACGCCGAGCGTCGGCACCACCTTCTCGCGCCACACGAACAGGTACAGCGCTTCGGCGAGCTTGAAGGAGTGGCAGCGGTCGACGTCCGCGAGCCCGCGCTCGACGCCGGCCAAGCAATGCCACGCGTAGAAGTCGTCGTTCAGATAGATGTGCTCGTAGCATTCGGTCGGGCTGTAGCGGTACATCGTCCGCTTGCCGATCAGCTCGCGCGTCGGCGCGTGCAGCGGCCCCGGCGCGGCCGCGCCGACGATCGCGCCGTGGCGGAACCTGGTGTCGACGCCCGTCAGCGGCAACCCGCTCGCGACGCGCGAAAACGAATCGATCCGCACGTCGGCCTCGGCCGGCAGCACGCCTTCGACCGACGTCCAGACGCCTCGCCGCAGATCGAGCACGAGGCTCACCGACGTCGCGCGCCGGGCCGGGTCGACGTAGTCGACAAAATAGACGCCTTCGCGCAGTTGCGTCGCGCGATACGCGGCTTCGCCGCGCGCGTCGCGCGTGTCGCTTGTATCGCGCGCCGGGCCGTCGATGTCGCGCGCCGCTTGCCGCTCGCGCCAGCGCAGCGTCGATCGACCGGCGAACGTGTATTCGCGCGTCGCGCCGTGCGTCGCGGCAAGCGCGAGCGTGCGCCCCGCGAGGTCGTCGACGGGCGCGAGTATATGGCTGTCGGGCGCGAAACCTTCGGCCAGCGCGCCGACTTGAATGAAGACCGGATCTGCTCCCATGCTTTCCTCCGATTGAGCGATGCGCGCACCGGCGCAATCGCGAACGGCAATCATGGTGCCCGCGCGCGGCGCCAAGCGGTATCAACCGAAAGGTTGAACGGAGGAAACCGCCGCAGTCGAATGCGAGCGTCTGCGCAGCGCGTGCGAATCGGAGGCGGCGCGGGAAGTTCGGGAAGTTCGGGAAGTTCGGGAAGCTCGGGAAGCTCGGGAAGCTCGGGAAGCTCGGGAAGCTCGGGAAGCTCGGGAAGCTCGGGAAGCTCGGGAAGCTCGGGAAGCTCGGGAAGCTCGGGAAGCTCGGGAAGCTCGGGAAGCTCGGGAAGCTCGGGAAGCTCGCCGCCGCGCTCGCGACTCGCGCGGCGGCGAGCTTCGTCGACGCGATCCGCGCCGCATACGTGCTCGCCCCCCTGCGCCTCGCGCATCGCCGCAACCGCGGCGGGGCGCCTGCCCGCCCGCCGCGCCGGGCGCGCCCGAGCCCGCCCGCCTACGGCGCGCTCGCGTCGTCGAGCTGCCGGATGTCGTGCGCATCGAGTTGCAGCCGGATCGCCGCGCCGAGCGCGCTCAATTGTTCGAGCGACGTCGCGCTCGCGATCGGCGCGGTGACGCTCGGCCGCGCCATCTGCCACGCGAGCGCGACCGACGTCTGCGTCGAGCCGTGCTTCGCCGCGACCGCATCGAGCGCCGCGAGAATCCGCAAGCCACGCGGGTTCAGATATTGCTCGACGCGCCTGCCGCGCGCGCTCTTCTTCAAGTCCGCCTCGGACCGGTACTTGCCCGACAGGAAGCCGCTCGCAAGCGCGTAATAGGTGACGACGCCGAGCCTCAACTCGGTTGCCGCCGGCTCGAGATCGCGCTCGTATGCCTCGCGGTCGTACAGGTTGTATTCGGGCTGGATCACCTGATACGCGGGCAGGCCGGTGCGGCGGCTCAACTCGGCCGCCTCGCGCAGCCGCGCGCCGCTGTAGTTCGACGCGCCGATGATCCGCACCTTGCCCTGCTCGATCAGTGTCTGATACGCACCGAGCGTTTCCTCGAGCGGCGCGGTGTCGGCCAGATCGCGGTGCGAGAAATAGAGATCGATGTAGTCGGTCTGCAGGCGTCGCAGCGAATCGTCGGCGGCCTTCAGAATGTTCTCGCGCGACAGGCCGGCCCGCGTTTCGAGCAGCCCGACCTTCGTCGCGATCACGACCTGGTCGCGCTTGCCCGAGCGCTTGAGCCACTTGCCGATGATCGTCTCCGATTCGCCGCCCTGGTTGCCGGGCACCCACGCCGAATAGACGTCGGCCGTGTCGATGAAATTGATGCCCGCGTCGGCGAGCGCGTCGAGCAGCGAGAACGACGTGTTCTCGTCGGCGGTCCAGCCGAACACGTTGCCGCCGAACACGAGCGGCGAAACTTGAATCGTCGAGGTACCGAGTGAGCGTAGTGCCATCTTTTCTCTCCGTTCGATGATGAGCGTCCGGCCGGCGCGCGGCTTCACGCCATTCATGCTAACGCGCGGCCGGCGCGCTTCAAACCGATTAAACCCGATTTCGAAAGACCGTGCGCCGACAAGCGATCGCCAAGCCGCCGGCCGCCCGGCGCGCGCGTGCGACGCCGCGCGCCCGCGCCACTGCGCCGAGGCCTGCCGCGCCGCGCGAGATAAGCGGGCGACGCGCACGGCGCCGAGCGCCGGCGGCCGAGGCCGCGGCACGCAAGGCTCGCGCTGCCGCCCCCTGGATCGCCGATTCGCACCGCGCGATCAATCCCCTCATCGACGAGATCACTCCGCCGATCGGTGAACGACAAAAAGCGGGCGACGCGCACGACGCCGAGCGCCGGCGGCCGAGGCCGCGGCACGCAAGGCTCGCGCTGCCGCCCCCCCTGGATCGCCGATTCGCACCGCGCGATCGATCCCCTCATCGACGAGATCGCTCCGCCGATCGGTGAACGACAGATCGAGCCGCAGCAACGGATGCCGTTGCGCGACATCGAGCAGCGCGGGCAGCGCCCGACGCCGCCCGAGCGATACGGGCAGGCTCACGCGCAACGGGCTGCTCGCCTGCTGGCGACGGTGTGCGATCACGCCTCCTGCAGCACGCGCTCGACCGCCGCGACAGCCGCTTGCGCGCCGCCGTACAGGCTCGCGCCGTGCAGCACGTAGCCGCGTTCGCCGACCGTCAGCAGCAATTGCGGCACGCCCGACGCACCCAGTTGACGCATCGCCCGCTGCGTGCGGGCGATGCGCCCGGCCGTCTCGCTCGCGAGCGCGGCGTCGCCTTCGATCCGGCGCGCGAGCGCGTCGGCGTCGACCGTCGTCACACCCGCGTTCGCCGCGACGCCCGCCGCGATGCGCGCGAGCACGTCCGGGCGCGCGGTATCGAGGCCATCGACATAGCGCGCGAGCTGGATCGCCTCGAGCAGCGGCCGCTCCAGCCGCGCGTCGACGCCGCGCAGCGCGCTCAGCGCGCGATTCGCGGGCCCGGAATCGAAACGCACGCCGCCGCGCCGCAGCACCTGCTCGCGATATGCGTGCGTGAAACGCTGGCCGGTCATCTGCTCGATGCGCTGATCGTTGCGCCATGCGTACTCGCCCCATTCAGGCGTCAACTCGCGCGCGCCTTCGTCGGCGAAGAGCCCCGACGGCATCAGCTCGAGCACGCCCGGATGCGCGGCGTCGAGCCCGGCCAGCGCCGGCGCGCTCGCGTAGCACCAGCCGCACAGCGGATCGAAGAAATATTGAAGCCGGAACGGGTTCATCGCGGTCATGCGTTCACTCAAGAAAAATGAAAGTGAAACGAGTCTATTCGATATCCAATCGATCAAATACAATGCACCGGTCGACAATTTGTTGCATGGATTGAGCGAATATGGATCGAATCACCGCGATGCAGGTGTTCGTCGAGACGGCCGAGCGCGGCAGCGTGTCGGCCGCCGCGCAGCATCTGGACATGTCGCGCGCGATGGCGTCGCGCTACGTCGCGTTCGTCGAGCAGTGGACCGGCGCGCGGATGCTGCACCGAACCACGCGGCGCCTCACGCTGACCGCCGCGGGCGCGCAGATGCTGCCGCTCTGCCGCGACATGCTCGGGCTCGCCGAGCATGTCGCCACCGTCGTCGCGGAGCCGGGCGATGCGCCGCGCGGCGCGCTGAGGATCACCGCCAGCGCGATCTTCGCGCAGACGCACGTGACCGATGCCGTGCTCGACTACCTGGCCCGCTACCCGACCGTGTCGGTCGACTTGCTCGTCACCGACCGTACCGCCGACCTCGTCGACGAACGCATCGACCTGGCCATCCGGATCACGAACGCAGTCGACCCGAGCCTGATCGCGCGCCGGCTCGGCACGTGCCGCTCGGCGCTGTGCGCGTCGCCCGGCTATCTGGCCGAGCATGGCGCGCCGAAGCGGCCGCACGATCTCACTCGGCACAACTGCCTGACGTATGCGTATTTCGGGCAGAGCCTGTGGCACCTGACGCGCGACGGCGAGCCGGCGACGGTGCCCGTGCAGGGCAATCTGAGCGCGAACGACGCGCTCGTGCTGCTGCGCGCGGCGACCGCGGGCGGCGGCATCGCGCTGCTGCCGACATTCGCGGCCGCCGAGCCGATTCGCACGGGCGCGCTCGTGCGCGTGCTGCCCGACTGCGCGGCGCCCGAGCTCGGCATCTATGCGGTCTATGCATCGCGCAAGCAGATGCCGCTCGCAATGCGCACGATGATCGATTTCCTGGCGGAGCGTTTCGGCGATACGCCCGCGTGGGACGCATGACGGCGCGACTTCGACGCGCCGCGCCGTAGCGCCGCCGCTCGGCAGCGGCGCGACCGGGCGGCCAGGCGAAGCGGGACGAAGCGGACGAAGCCGAACCCGGCCGAACGAAGCGGACGCGATGCGCCGCAAAACGGGCACAGAGCCCGCGCGAAGCGGCACGCACCCCGCAACAAACCGCCAAGTGCCGGCGCAACGGGGGGCCGCTTTCGCACGAAGCGGGCGCATCGACAAGAAGCGACAGCGCCCATCGACATCGGGCGACGAAAAACGGCGGCCACGCGCGCTACCGCCGCGCATGGCCGCCGTCGGGTCGAGGAAAGCCGCGAGGCTCGTCTCGCGCGAGCCCGGCCGCCGCCGCGGAGCACGCCGGGCCTTGCCCGCCGCGCCCCGCTCGCCTCACTTGTTGTTCGCGAGCGCGCCCGAGCTGTTCGCGCCGCCGAACAACTGCGTCAGATAGTTGGTGTTCTGCTGCATCCGCGCCATCAGCGCGTCGAGCGCGGTGAACTGCGCCTTGTACTGCGCGGTCAGCTGCGACGCGTAGGTTTCGAGCCGCGCCTGGCGCTGTGCGATGCTCTTCATGTCGCGGTCGATCGCATTCGAGCGCACGTCGAACGAACCGTCCTTGCGCAGATGCACATCGAGCGCCTTCGTGATCTGCGTGCCGATGCCGTTCGTCTTGTTGAACAGCGCCTCGACCGCCTGCGGATCGTTCTGCAGCGCTTCGTTCAGCTTGGCCTTGTCGACGATCAGCGAACCTTCCGGCTGCTTGTCGCCGGGCCGCGCGAACGTGATGCCGAGCGCCGCGAGCGACGCGCGCTTGTTCTCGCCGTGCGGCACGCCGCCGCCGACGATGTGCGCGAGCGAATTGCGAATGCCGTTGAGCATCGAATCGCCGATCATCGGGCCGCCCTGCTGCCCCGGCTTCGCCGTCTTGTCGAACGACGTGAGCTGCGCCATCGTGCCGATCATCGAGTTGTACAGATCGACGAAGTTCGTCACCGCGCGCGCCTGACCGTCGATGTCGCGCGCGATCAACAGCGTCTGCGGCGCGCCGATCGCCTCCTCGGTCACATTGATCGTCACGCCCGCGATCACGCCCTTGACCGCGTTGTCCGCGCTGCGCGCGGTGATCACGCCGCCCACCGTGACGATCGCGTCCTGCGCGAAATCGCTCTGCTTCCAGGCGTCGCCCGCCGACGTGATCGCCGACTTGCCGCCCTTGTCGTCCGCCGTCGACTGGACCGCGAGCCCCGACAGGCCCGCGTCGTCCTTCACGTTCGAGACGCTCATGCTGATCACGTTCGCGCTGCCCGACGCGGTCGAGCGCAGCACGAGGTGCGCGCCGTCGGTGCCCGTCACGACCGTCGCGGTCACGCCGGGGTTGTTCTTCGCCGAATTGATCGCGGCCGCGATGCCGGCCGGGGTGTTGTTCGTCGCGTCGATGTCGATCGACGTCGAGCGATCGCCGAGCTTGAGCGTGAGCGTGCCGGAGCCGAGCGTGTGCTTCGGATCGAAACCGGCGGACACGAGCGTCTGCGAGCGCGCGACCTGCTTGACCTCGACCTGGTAGCTGCCGGCCACCGTGCCTTTGTCCATCGTCGCGCCGAGCCCCTTGCCGCTCGCCTTCGACGTGAATTTCTGCGCGAACGTGCCGTCCGACAGCGGCTCGACGCCCGTCTTCAGGTTGCTGAGCGCCAGCTTGAGCGCGCCGAGCGCCGAGATCTGCGTGCTGTTCCAGGCCGCCTGGTTCTTGATCTCCGCGGCCTGGCCCGCCGTCTTCGCGTTGACGAGCACCGATACGAGCCCGCTCACGTCCATCGACGTCTTGCCCGTCGCGCCGTTGATCAGCGACTGCGCGGCGTCCTGAATTTGCGACCAGACATCGCTTTGCGAGGTGGTCCCCGTCTGGGTGATCGCCATCGAATTACCCCCGTCTTGTGTGGTTGGTTTACTTCATGGTCATTCGTAATATGAAAGCATATCGCAATTATTGGAATCGGTTTGTGAAGATTGTTGTAAGCGCCGATTCAGCTGGGGCGAATGCCGGGCGCGGCGGCGCATCCGGGCGGGGATCGCGCCGCTCGGGGCGGTGACGCGCATCGGTCGCGGCGCATGTGGCGCGGCCGCGACAGCACGGTCGCAGGCGGCCGGCAACGGCGCGCCGCCGACGGGCGCATCGCCCGCATGGCCGATTTGCGCGAGCGCGCCGCCGAGCGCCACGCCGGCCGCCTCGGCGAGGGACAGCCCGTAGTCAAGCGAATAGACGCCCGCGAGCACGCCGGAGGCGATCATCGGCGGCGCGAAGCGCGAACCCTCCTCGTGGGTCCAGACGACGACGTCGATCGGCCGCGCCGTCTCGACGCCCGCGTCGTTCAGCGCGCGCACGACCTCGAGGCCGCCCAGCACGCCGCAGATGCCGTCGTAGCGGCGCCCGTCGGCTGCGTGCCCGCGTGCGAGCCCGTCAGCACGGGCGCCGCATGCGGATCGCGGCCCGCGCGACCGCGAAGATGTTGCCGATCGCATCGACGCGAACCGCGCGGCCCGCATCGCGTGCCCAATCGATGAACCGGTTGCGCGCGCGCCGATCGTCGCCCGTCAGCGCGAGCCGACACACGCCGGCCTTTCGGCGTCGCGCCGATTTGCGCCATTGGCTCGAGCGACGCCCACAGGCGCGCGCCGTCGACGCGCAAGCCGTCATCGCGCCGCATCGCCCGCCTCCGGGCGTGTGTGCTCGCCGGCGGACGACGCTGCGACGGCGCGCCGATCGAACGTGGGGGAAGACGCTCGACGAATGCCCGGCGCATCGCCGCTCGCCTGGGATGCCGTCCCGGGTTCCGTTCCGGGTTCCGTTCGAGATTCCGTCCGCGATCGCGGCGGCGATTCCGGCGAAGGCCCCGCCCGATCCCCCGGCGCGGGTTCCGGCTGTCCGGCCGGCTCGTTCTCCCGCACCCGCGCCTCGCGCATGCCGCCGGCGAGCCCGCCCGGCGCCGCATGCGTTGCGTCCGCCGCGCCGTCTCGCGGCGGCTGCGCCAGCCGGTAACGAAAGTCGCAATGCGTGCCGCCCTGCATCAGCGTGCGCGTGCGCGTGAGCGCGATGCGCGCATCGTAGCCCTCGATGAACACGCTGTCGCGCGCGCAGCTCAACAGATGCCCGATCTCGGCGAGCCCCATCTCGCGATACATCTGCGCGTACGCGCAGCGGCGCACGTCGTAGTCGTAATGCGCGTCGTCCGCGCGATGCACGTCGACGTCGAGCGCATCGTCCTTCTCCCATAGCACCTGCAGCGCGACGAACGACGCGATGCTCGTGCCGCCCGGCTCCTTCGCGGCAAACGCGCGCCCCGCGTCGAGCGCCGCGCACGGCCTCCGCGATCACCGCCTGCGCGCGCTCGAGGCCGAACTCGCGCTTCATGATCTCGTAGATCGGCTTGATGATCTCGGCCTCGATGCGCCGCCGCGCGAGGATGCCGAGCGGCTCGTCGTGCGCCGCGCCGCCCGCGGCCGGGTGGATCGGAATAGTCGTCATCGGTCTGCCTCCTGGACTGGTTGCCATTTCGATGCGTCTTTCGATGCGTTCGCGACTTTCGCGAAACCGGGCAAGCCGGGCGGCCTTACCGCCGGACAAGCCGGACACGCCCGCCGCGACGCAGGCCGCCGCGTTGCCGCTCGCGCCGACACCGCCGACACCGCCGAGCACGCCGACCACCGCCCATGTGCGGCCGCCCGCCCGATAGATCGTGAACGCCGGGTCCCGCAGATTGCCTTCGCCGCCGAACGCGATCGCGCCCGTCACGCCTTGCCGCTTCAACGTATGGAGCACCGCCGGCAGGCGCGCGGCGTCGGTCGAATCCGCACGCTCCGCGGCACCGCGTATGGCGTGCATGGCGCGCATCAGCACGTATGACACGCATGCCGCGCGCGGCACCTGCGCGAGATACGCGCGACGCGCGCCCGAACCGGCGCACGCGCGCACCCGCCGCGCGGGCGCAGCCCATGCAACCGCCGCGTCAGCTCAGCCGCCACCACCGCGGCAACAGCCGCCGCACCTCGCCGCGGCGGAAGCGGTCGTCGATCAGATGCAGCACGCCCTCGTCGTGCTCGGTGCGAATCACCCCCCCTGCCGCCTGCACGACCTTGCGCAGCCCCGGAAACAGGTAGATGTAGTCGTAGCCGCTGCCGAAGCGCGCGTCCATCGCGCGACGCATCTCCTCGTTGACGCCGTTGACCTGCGGCAGCCCGAGCGTCGCGACGAACGCACCGATCAGCCGGTCGCCGGCAAGATCGACGCCTTCCGAGAACGCACCGCCCAGCACCGCGAAGCCGATGCCCCGCCCGTTCGGCTCGAAGCGCGCGAGAAACGCGTCACGCGCGACCTCGTCCATGCCGGGCGCCTGCTCCCAGACGGGCAGCGCCGGATGGCGCTCGCGCAGCCGCGCGACCACTTGCTGCAGATACTCGAAGCTGCTCAGGAATCCGAGGTAATTGCCCGGCCGCGCCGCGTACTGCTCGGCGATCAGCTCGACGATCGGCTCGAGCGAGCGCTCGCGGTCGCGCCAGCGCGTCGACACATGCGAGGCGACCTTCACTGTCAGTTGCTCCGCGCGAAACGGCCCCTCGACGTCGAGCGTGCCGGTATCGCCCGGCAGCCCGAGCGTGTCGCGGTAGAAATCGAACGGGCTGAGCGTGCCCGAGAACATCACGGTCGCGCGCGCGGCGCCGTGGCGCGGCGCGAGGAAGTCGGCGGGAATCACGTTGCGCACGCAGAGGATCGACGCATGGCCGCCGCGGCGCGGCGCGCCCGCGCGCACGCGCGTCGCGTCGAAGATCGAATGGGTGCCGAACTGCTCGGCGAGCGCGACGAAATGGATCGCGTCGAAACAGAAGCGCAGCACCGCGTCGTCGAGCGCGAGCGGCGCCTGCGCCGCGAACTCCGAGAAGCACCCGATCAGGTTCTGCGCGGCCGACAGCACGCGCTGCGGCACGTCCGGATGCACGACGTACGCCCCCGCCTGTTCGCGATCGAGCGCATTCCATTCGCGATTCAGGCGCTCGAGCGCCTTCGCGAGCGGCGCGGGCGCGAGCTTGCGCACGCCGGCGAGCTCGCGCTGGTCGAGCGCCGCGCTGTACATCCCGCGCGCGCGGTCGAGCAGGTTGTGCGCCTCGTCGACGAGCACGCCGACGCGCCACTGGTTCTGCAACGTGAGCGCGTGCAGCAGCGCGCTGCCGTCGTAGTAGTTGTTGTAGTCGCCGACGACGACGTCGCACCAGCGCGCCAGTTCCTGCGCGAGATAGTACGGGCACACGTCGTGCGCGAGCGCGGCCGCGCGCACGGCCGCACGATCGAGCCGCCCATGTTCGAGCGCGGCGGCGCGCGCGGCCGCGAGCCGATCGTAGAAGCCGCGCGCGAGCGGGCACGATTCGCCGTGACACGCCGCGTCCGGGTGCTCGCACGCCTTGTCGCGCGCGACGAGCTCGAGCACCCGCAGCGGCAGCACGCCGCCCGCGGCCGCGCGCAGCGTATCGGCCGCGTCGAGCGCGAGCGCGCGCCCGGGCGTCTTCGCGGTCAGGAAAAAGAGCCGGTCCAGATGCGCTTGCCCGCACGCCTTCAGCAGCGGGAACTGACCTGCCCCCTACAAACAGGGCCAGCCGGAGTCTAGTAAAGTTCGTTTTCGGAGAAGAAGACGAACATGAAGAAGCGCTTTACGGAACAGCAAATCATCGGGTTTCTGAAGGAAGCCGAGGCCGGTATGCCGGTCAAGGAACTGTGCAGGAAGCATGGGTTCAGTGACGCGTCGTTCTACACCTGGCGCGCGAAGTTCGGCGGCATGGAAGTCTCGGAAGCCCGCCGGCTCAAGGGCCTCGAGGTGGAGAATGCCCGACTGAAGAAACTGCTGGCCGAAGCAATGCTCGATATGGAAGCGTTGAAGGTTGTCGTCAAGGGAAAGCCCTGAGCCCGCAAGCCAAACGCGAAGCAGTGTTGGCGATTCGGGAGAAGGTCAACATCTCCGAGCGCCGCGCCTGCCGGCTTGTCGGGCTTTCTCGCAGCGTGCTGCATTACGACGCGAAGCCGGACCACGAGAATGAGGTGCTCGCGGCGCGTCTGGTGAAGTTGGCGCACGAACGTCGTCGATTCGGCTACCGCCGACTGCACGCCCTGGTGGAACGCGAAGGCACGCACGCCAATCACAAGCGCATCTATCGCCTGTACCGTGAGGCAGGGCTGGCTGTGCGGCGCCGTCGCAAGCGCCACGGCGTCATGATTGAGCGCGAGCAACTGGCATTGCCGGGCGCACCCAACGAGGTATGGTCAATCGATTTCGTGATGGATGCGCTTTCCAACGGCCGGCGCGTGAAGTGCCTGACCGTCGTCGACGATTTCACGAAAGAGGCTGTCGACATCGTCGTCGACCATGGCATCTCAGGTTTGTATGTCGCTCGGGCATTGGACCGTGCAGCTCGCTTCCGTGGCTATCCCAAGGCGGTGCGAACAGACCAGGGACCCGAATTTACGAGCCGCGCGCTTGACCAGTGGGCGTATGCGAACGGCGTCACGCTGAAGTTGATTCAGGCGGGCAAGCCCACGCAGAATGCGTACATCGAATCGTTCAACGGCAAGTTCCGCGACGAATGCCTTAACGAGCACTGGTTCACGACGCTCGCGCACGCTCGGGCAGTCATCGCGGCATGGCGTCAGGACTACAACGAGCAAAGGCCGCACAGCGCACTGAACTACCTTGCGCCGTCAGAGTTTGCGGCGAAACATCGGGCAACCGCGGACGCTCCTGCCGC
Organism: Burkholderia mallei ATCC 23344; assembly: GCF_000011705.1. Taxonomy (NCBI): domain Bacteria; kingdom Pseudomonadati; phylum Pseudomonadota; class Betaproteobacteria; order Burkholderiales; family Burkholderiaceae; genus Burkholderia; species Burkholderia mallei. The sequence continues at coordinate 1,481,529 of NC_006349.2, forward strand.
TTTCCAGGAGTTGGTTTAAAGGGACTTTGCTAGAAGCCCATTGGCCCTATCGAAGGGGGCAGGTCAGTCCAGCATGCGCGTCTCCCTTCGATTCAATACGCCGACCACATGATCGATTATGCCAACGCGTTCTTAGTGACGAAACGGCAGCCGTATAGAGGGAATCGGACTTTCGGTCATGTCGTTAGCAGCTTCGTCAAATGGCGCCTCATGCGCGGATCGCCGACCAGCCGCCCCACGTTTCCCGACAATGCGCGAAGCGCAAAGAAGAAGCCCGCGTGCTGCGCGGGCTTTGAAACAGGCCGTCGACGCAACGCGCCGCCGAACGGCCTGGCTAGGCCAACCACAAACCTGCTGCTCAGCGGCTCGACGGGAAGCTGAACACCGTCCCCTCGCGCACGCCGGCCGACGGCCAGCGCTGCGTGATCGTCTTGCGCTTCGTATAGAAGCGCACCGCGTCGGGTCCGTATGCGTGCAGATCGCCGAACAGCGAGCGCTTCCAGCCGCCGAACGAGTGATAAGCAACGGGCACGGGCAGCGGCACGTTGATGCCGACCATCCCGACCTGGATGTTGTCGCTGAAAAAGCGCGCGGCCTCGCCGTCGCGCGTGAAGAGGCACGTGCCGTTGCCGTACTCGTGCGCGTCGACGAGCGCCATCGCCTCGGCGAGCGACGCGACGCGCACGACGCCCAGCACCGGCCCGAAGATCTCGTGCTGATAGATCGGCATGCCGGGCTTCACGTGATCGAACAGGCACGGGCCGAGGTAATAGCCGCCTTCGTGGCCGTCCACCTTCACGCCGCGCCCGTCGACGACGAGCGTCGCGCCCGCGGCGATGCCCGCCTCGACGAAGCCCGTCACCTTCTCGAAGTGCTGCCGCGTGACGAGCGGCCCCATGTCGACCTGCTCGCCCGTGCCCGGGCCGACCTTCATCTTCGCGATCTCGGCCTTCAGGCCGTCGACGACCTGCTCCGCCGTGTCGTCGCCGATCGCGACGACGAGCGGAATCGCCATGCACCGCTCGCCACACGAACCGTACGCCGCGCCCATCAGCGCGTTGACCGCGTTGCCGATGTCGGCGTCCGGCATCACGATCGCGAAGTTCTTCGCGCCGCCCAGCGCCTGCACGCGCTTGCCGTGCGCGCAGCCCGTCGCATAGATGGACTCGGCGATCGGCGTCGAGCCGACGAAGCTCACCGCCTTCACGCGCGAATCGGTCAGGATCGTGTCGACGGCTTCCTTGTCGCCGTTCACGACGTTCAGCACGCCCGGCGGCAGGCCCGCTTCGAGCGCGAGCTCGGCCATGCGCAGCGTCGACGACGGCGTGCGCTCGGAAGGCTTCAGCACGAACGTGTTGCCGCACGCGACAGCCATCGGCCACATCCACAGCGGCACCATGATCGGGAAATTGAACGGCGTGATCCCCGCCACCACGCCGAGCGCCTGGAACTCGCTCCACGAGTCGATCGCCGGGCCGACGTTCTTGCTGTGCTCGCCCTTGAGCAGCTCGGGCGCGTAGCTCGCGTACTCGACGTTCTCGATCCCGCGCTGCAACTCGCCCATCGCATCGGCGAGCACCTTGCCGTGCTCGGCCGTGATCAGCGCGCACAGCTCGTTCGCATGCTCCTCGAGCAGCGTCTTGAAGCGGCTCATCACCCGCGCGCGCTTGAGCGGCGGCGTGTTGCGCCAGGCCGGATACGCGGCCTGCGCGGCGGCGATCGCCGCCTCGACGCTCGGGCGGTCGGCCATGCGGACGCGCTTCGTCGATGCGCCCGTCGCCGGATCGAACACGGGCTGGACGCGCTCGCCGCCGTCGACGCGCTTGCCGTCGATCAGATGGCCGAGGGGGGGAGTGACGTTGCTGTCGTGTTTCATCGCGGTGTTTCCTGAATTCGTATGTTGCGTGGGATGGGTCGCGCTGCCGGCGCCGGCGCGCGCGCGAGGAACGCGCACCGCGCGGATCGAAGCGGACCGACGCCGATCGGGCCGGGTCCGCCGCGCCGGCGCCGAACGCATGCCTGCCGCGCGGCTCCGGCGCACGGCGCAAGCCGATTCGGCCGCCGCCCGGCGCGCGCGGCCGCGCCGTCAGTCGGTGGCGAGCAGCGCGTCGTTGAGCGCGCCGATCAGACTGTCGATCTCGCGCTTCTCGGCGATGAACGGCGGCGCGAGCTGGATCGTGTCGCCGCCGTAGCGCACGTAGAAGCCGTTCTTCCAGCAATGCATCGCGATCTCGTACGGACGCCGCGCGGGCTCGCCCGGCGCATGCTCGATCGTGAGGCCCGCGGCCAGCCCGCAGTTGCGGATGTCGGCGACGTGGCGCACGCCCTTCAGGCCGTGCACGGCCGCCTCGAAATACGGCGCGAGCTCGCGCACGCGGCCGAGCGCGTCCTCCTTGACGAGCAGGTCGAGCGCGGCGACGCCCGCCGCGCACGCGACGGGATGCGCGGAATACGTGTAGCCGTGCGAAAATTCGAGCATGTAGTCGGGGCCGCCCGCCGCCATGAACGCGTCGTAGACGTCCTTGCTCGCGATCACCGCGCCGAGCGGCTGCGCGCCGTTGGTCACCTGCTTCGCGACGTTCATGATGTCCGGCACGACGCCGAACGCTTCGGCGCCCGTCATCGCGCCCGTGCGGCCGAAGCCCGTGATGACCTCGTCGAAGATCAGCAGGATGTCGTGCGCGGTGCAGATCTCGCGCAGCCGCTGCAGATAGCCCTTCGGCGGCACGACGACGCCCGCCGAGCCGGAGAACGGCTCGACGATCACCGCCGCGATGTTCGACGCGTCGTGCAGCGCGATCAGATCGAGCAGGCGCTCGGCGAGCTCGGCGCCGCGCTCGGGCAGACCGCGCGAGAACCGGTTCTCGGGCAGTTGCGTGTGCGGCAGGAAGTCGGCGTCGATGCCCTGGCCGAACAGCTTGCGGTTCGGCCCGATCCCGCCGACCGAGATGCCGCCGAAGTTCACGCCGTGATAGCCCTTCTCGCGGCCGATCAGGCGCGTCTTCGTGCCCTTGCCCTTCGCGCGCCAGTACGCGCGCGCGAGCTTGAGCGACGTGTCGGCCGCCTCCGAGCCCGAACCCGTGAAGAACACGTAGTCGAGGCCGGCGGGCGTCATCGCCTTGATCCGGTTCGCGAGCTCGAACGACTGCGGATGACCGAACTGGAACGCCGGCGAATAGTCGAGCCGCGCGACCTGGCGCGCGACCGCATCCGAGATCTCGGCGCGGCCGTGGCCGAGCCCGCAGCACCAGAGGCCGGACAGGCCGTCGAAGATCTGGCGGCCGTCGGCCGCCGTGTAATAGGCGCCCTTGCCTTCGACGATGATGCGCGGGTCGCGCTTGAACTGGCGGTTCGCCGTGAACGGCATCCAGTGCGCGTCGAGCCACTCGGCATCGGTGCGCACGGTCGTGTCGGGGGCGGTCGGTTCGGTCGGAGCGTTCATGTCGGTCGGCGCGGCGATGCGCGAGTGAATGAAGATGTTGCGCATTGTCGAGTCGGCGAATAGTCTTTTGAATATCGCAATATCAATGTTTACTTGAGCATTTATGCAAGCAAGAAAACCGAAGAGCCGTGCGCTCCTCGGCCAGTTGACCGACATGGACCTGCGGCTGCTGCGCGTGTTCAGGAGCGTCGTCCAGTGCGGCGGGATGGCGGCCGCCGAGCTGGAGCTGAACATCGGCATCTCGACGATCAGCCGGCACGTGAAGGATCTCGAGACGCGCTTGGGCCTCGTGCTGTGCCGGCGCGGCCGCGCCGGCTTCACGCTCACGCCCGAGGGCCAGACCGTCTATGAGGAGACGCTGCGGCTGCTCGCGTCGGTCGAGGCGTTCAGGAGCCGCGTGGACGGGATTCACGACCGGATGGGCGGCGAACTGCAGATCGCCGTGTTCGACAAGACCGCGACGAACCCGCACGCGCGGCTCGGCGACGCGATCGGGCGCTTTCACGACGAGGCGCCGGACGTGGCGCTGAATCTGCACGTCGCATCGATCAACGAGGTCGAGCGCGGGATCATCGACGGCAGCTATCAGGTAGGGATCATTCCCGCGCATCGCAGCTCCGGCAGCCTCGTCTATGCCGATCTCTTCGACGAGCGGATGCTGCTGTACTGCGGCGCGAGCCACGCGCTGTTCAACGCGCCGCACACGAAGCTCACGTGGCGCCAGGTGCGCGGCTACGCGTTCGCGGGGCTCGGCTACCACTCGCCGAACATGGAGGTGAGCCATCGCGCGAAGCTCACGCGCAGCGCGACGGCGTCCGATCAGGAATCGATCGCGACGCTGATCCTCTCGGGGCGGTATCTCGGCTTCCTGCCCGATCACTATGCGGAAAGCTTCGAGGCGAAGGGGCTGATGCGGCCCGTCGCGCCGCAGCGCTTTCATTATTCATGCCGGTTCGTGAGCCTGCTGCGGCGCTCGCCGCGGCCGTCGCGCGCGGCGCTGCTGTTTCAGGAATGCCTTGAAATCGCGCATGCGGGGCACCGCGCGAAAGCGTGAGCGCGATTCGATGGGCTGAATCGACGCGCCGATCCGGCGTGCGCGTTCGATATGCGCGCCCGACGTGCCCGACGTGCCCGACGCCCCCGTCCGCCCGGCGTGCGGAGCCGATTCGCCAGCCGGTTCGGCAGCCGTTTCACCCATTGATTCACTAACCGTTTCGCCAGCCGGTTCATTCGTCATTTCACCCGTCGATTCGCCAAGCCGGCACACGAATCGAACGCATGAAGCCGAGCGTGCGGCGCGCGGCCCCCGCCCGCGCGATGAGCGATGAGCGATGAGCGATGAGCGATGAGCGATGAGCGATGCATGAATACGTGATGCCCGTCGCTCGGCGCTCCGCCGCCGTGGCCGACGGCCGGCGGGCACCACGCGCCGCCGAGCGCACGGCGCAATCCCGCCCAACGGAGGCGCGGCACGGCAGGCGCGCGCCGGCCCACCCGCCGATACCGATTATCGCCGCCAATCCCGCCCCAACGGCCCACGCGGCGACGTCGCCCGCCGCGCCGCCCGTTCGGATCTCCGGCGATGTCTTCGCATGCCCGGCGGGCCGCCGCACGGGATTGCCGAATACTGACGACGGTCGGGCAGGCGTCGCTCGATGCACGACGGGCGACGGCGGCGAGCGCCGCCTCGCACGCCCGTGCGCGAGACGCGACGCCGCGCCGGCCGGGACGCCGGCGCGCGAATGCGCCACTCGCGGACGGCGTTCGCCCGAACGGACCGCGCTTGCGCGCAATCGGCGCGATTACGATCGCGCGCGCCGCGTGGAAGATCAATTCTTACGACAGGATGAGCCGCCGAAAGGCCGCGCCCGCGGGCGCCCGACACGGCGACGGGACGCAACGCGCGGCGCGCTCGCGGATTTCCACGCGAGGCGCGCCGATGCGCCGCGCTCGCCGGCGGCCGGCGCGCCCCGCATCGCCCGGCCGGGAGACGCTCATAGCGACTGAATGAATCCCAAGGTCACCGGCGGCAGCGGCGTCGACCCAACCTACGCCGCGACGTCGACAACGGCCGAACCCCAAGCGGCGAGCCATGCATCGGGCACGTCGCGCACGATCCCTTCCGAACTCCGCGAATTGCAGCGGACCAAATTCAGGCTCGGCGGCTCCCCGGTGTTTCAGCGCCCGGTCCAGCCGAACAGGGACGGCAGCGGCGTCGGGGTCGTCGTTCCGGAAAACAGCGTCGGCCGGATTCCTCCCGGCGGGGCGGCCAACCTCTGCTATCCGAACATCAGCTCCTGCGTGAGCGTCTCGGCGCTTTCCAGGAACGGCAGTCTGCGCGGCGTCCACCTGACCACGCCTGAAGGCTTCGAGCAAAAGGACATGGAGACGATGTTCGAGGCGATCGACGCGAAGAACTGCGCGCAGGTCGTGGTGGCGGGGCCGATCCAGGAGGCCAAGGGGCGCACCGAAAACTCGGAGTTCAATACGCGGGCGAACATCACGGCCCGGATCCACAAGCTCGCGCCTGACGCGCAGGTCGGGTTCGTCGAAACCGAAGCGACCGTTCGTCCGCATGACATTTATGTCCGGCACGATCCGCAAACCGCCGACGGCAAGCTGGAGGTTCACGTCGCCCCGTCCGACGTATCGTCGGAAGACGGCGTGAAGACCGGGAGGATTCCGCAGGACGCATCGATACCCGGCCACGCGCACCGCGTCGCCGACGGCGACATCGTCCAGAGCAGGCAAGGCGGCCTGCGCCGGCTGTTCTCGTTCTCGAAGAACGGGTGAGCGGCCGCGCGAAAGCGCATGGCCGGCGCGACGGGCGGCGGCCTTGACCGGTTCGGCGAACCTTGCGCGCGCCGTCCATCGCCGCCGCCCGCTCTGCGATAATCGCGTTTTCCCGCATCCCTGCGCGCCGCGAAGGCGCCGCGCCCCGCCATGAATTCACCGTTGCCGCCCGCCCCCGCCGCGTTCCTGCCGCCGATCTCGTGCCTGCAGGACGACGATCGCCCCTGGCTGCCGATGGACGCGAGCCTGCCCGGGCTCGCGATCAAGTATCTGCACATCAATGTCGCCGACGACGAGATGACCGTGCTGCTGAAGATGCCGGTCGGACTCGCGCTGCCGCGGCACCGGCACGACGGCGCGGTGTTCGTCTACACGCTGCAGGGCGAGTGGCGCTATCGCGAATACGACTGGATCGCGCGCCCGGGCAGCGCGGTGCTGGAGCCGGCGGGCTCGCATCACACGCCGGAGGCGCTCGCTTCGGAAACGGGCGCGGTCGTCACGTTCAACGTGATGCGCGGCGATCTCGTGCTGCTCGACGACGCCGGCCGCGAAACGGCGCGCGAGAACTGCCGCGTCGCGCTGCTGCGCGAGCGCCGCTTCGCGCGCGGCGCGCCGGATGCCGCAGCGCCGTTCGTGACGCGCTGAACGGGCGCGCATCGCGCGCGCCGGTTCAGCGGCTCAGTCGCTGAGCCGCCGAGCGGCCGGTAACGCGCGGCAGCCCCGCAAGCCGGCGAAACGCCCGGCAGTTGCGCGGCACGGCGACCGCGCGGCAAGGCGAGGCGAGCGCGAACGCAGCGATTCGATGCCGGTTTTGCACACCAGGATGTCGGCCACGTCGCCGATGCGCGCGACGTCGCCGCCTGCGACGCGAATCGCGCGGATCATGCGGATCATGCGGATCACGCGAATCGCGAGCAGTGCTGAGAATCACGAGAACGGACGCGGCGTCGCCCCAAGGCCGGATTCGCCGCCGACGCTCGACATGCGCCGCGAACCGAATCGTCGGCTTCCGGGCGCGCCGCCGCTCGAGCGGTTCGCCGCGGCGGCGCGCGGCGGCGAACCGGTCTCGGCGGCGCATTGCACGGCCGCCTCGCACGCTCGCGTCGCGGCAAAGACGGTTCATCCATGGAAATGCGGGCGAGCGAAGCCCTGGGCACGCAGCGTCCAAGATGCCGGATACCGGGACGGCCACACACGACTATGCGCGTCGAACCGGCCGTTCGCCGAGTCGTGCTCGACATGCCGCCGGCAGGCCGGCGCGGCGGGCGTCGCACATGAAACGGGCCGCGCCGGCTGCGAGCGTCGCGGCCCGATCGCGACGCGGACGAGCGCCAGGCACGACTAACCGGCGTGCCGCCGTCGGCCCGACGCTTCTCGCGCGCCACTCGTCTCGATCACCCGCATGGCGCGACGCGCCCCGGGCGTCACGGTGCCGTCGATCAGGGACGCCGGCCGCAGTCGATACAGCCGGCAAGCGGCACGCATCGCGCATACCGGCGCCGGCGACGCATGCGCCGCGCGAATCCGGCTCACTCCGGATACGAATCGTGGACCTTGAGCTTCGCGAGCTTGAAGATCGTGCGCAGCGTACGCGGATGGATATCGCGGCGCGCGGCAAGCGACGACAGGATGAAGTCGAGCACCTTCGCGTGTCTGAGCAGCACGAGGCAGTTTTCGAGATCGGGGGTGTGGGCCGCGTTCATGCGTTCGGCGAGCTGCAGCATCTCGACGGCCAGCTCGCGGGCCATGTCGAGTTCGATCTGCTGCTTTTCGCCCCATACGGCGGGCTGCGGCTGCTCGAGCAGCTTCGCCAGGAAAGCCTGGAACTGCGCGTCGGACTGGTTCGGGAGCGTGTCCATGTCTTGCTCCGTGCTGCAAATGAGCGAGCGAACCCGATAGGGGCGCCCGACAAAGTTCACTGTATCCGCGCGGTTCGGCCGGCGCGGTCCTCGTCCCCCGATATCACGCAGAAACCGTGCCAGCGCGACGCCAGTGGATCGCGCCGCCACGCGACATCCGCGCGCGACGGCCGCCCGGCCGCGCTCCGGCGTTGCCGGAACGCAACGCGGCGGCCTCGCCCGGCCACGTGCGCCTACATGCGCACCCGCTGCGCACGCGAATCCGCGTGCCAAAATGATTCACCGACGTTACGTAACGCGCGCACGGTCCACCGGGACATCGCGACACGTATCATCGATGAAACATCGCGCCCGTTGCCGCCGCGCGCCGCGGCCCGACATCCATGTGACCCGTTCCGCCCACGTTCGTTCGGCATGCGAAGCGCGGCTCGCCGCGCCATCCGATGGCGCCAATCCGTGCCCGAAGGTCGCGCGGCGGCCGAGCGTCGAATGTCGAACCATGCAAGCGCCTGCCGCCCGCGCGCGTGCGTTGCAACGGATGGCGCGCGCCGCGCGTTGTCGTCCGACGAAAGCGAGCGGATCCGCGAACCGTCGAATTCGGCGGCTGCATAAAGATGGTCCTTTGGGGTCCTAGTGAAATCACCTTTTACACATTCTTACAGTAGCGCGCCTGCGATTTCACTAGCCTGAATCGACTCGCAGCGCCTTGGCCGCATGCCTCTCGCGCGAGCCGCTCGAGTCTCCAATGCCATTCAAGTCCGAAGTCCGCGTGCGCACGCGCGCCACGGTCACGGAGTTGATCCAGGGCCGGCAGCCGGCCCGTTCAGACAGTGCGTCGATTCGACAAATGCTCGGACACGGCGCCCTGCAGCAGCCAACTATTAGACAGAAAGCCGTTTTGCGCGCCAACGCACGTTCGCAAGGAGGCCCGCCTGTCGCCGTCGATCCCGTCGACGTCGACGCGCGCGGCACCGGGCCGCGCGTGCGCGCCTGTCTTTTGTCTCATCGTTCGCGCTTTTGCGATGCAGGAGGGCAACATGTCCGACCCGTCACGGGAGAATCCCCCGACCGACGCGCACGCTTCGTCGCTCGTCACGCACGACGAACCGGTGCCGCGCGCCGCGTCCGCTCTGGACGCTCGTGCCGCGCGCCGCCGGCTACGGCGTCGTGTTCTTCGTCATCTGGATGGTGCTGACCATCATGTTTCCGAACGTCTTCACGCGCTCGTCCGAGCGCGCGGTCGTCAACAACGAAGTGACGCTCGTCACGTCGCCGGTCGAAGGCGTCGTGACCGAGCAGCACGTGACGGCCGGCAAGCCGTTCGACGCGAACCAGCCGCTCGCGACCGTGCAGAACCCGAACGTCGATCGCGCGCTGCTGATCGACCTGACGGGCAAGAAGCTCGACAACCAGCAGCGCGAGGACGCGGCGCGCGCCGAGCTCGCGGGCGACGAGAGCCAGCTCGCGTCGACCGAGCACGATCTGCAGCGCTATCAGTCCGTGGCACAGAAGGAGCACGCGGCGACCATCCGCGCGCTCGAGGCGCGGCTCGCGGTCGCGCGCGCGCAGGTGGACCAGCAGGAAGACATCGTCAACCGCAATCAGGCGATGCAGTGGGCAGGCGCCGTGAGCGAGGCGTACACCAGCGCGTCGCGCTATCAGCTATCGATCCTGTCGAACGCGAAAGCGGCCGCGGCCGCCGAGCTCGAGCACGCGGTCGCGAACGGCGACGCGTCGCGCAGCAAGGTCTACGCGTCCGCCACCGACGGGCCGGCCGCGTCGCTGTCGCAGCGCGGCCGGCTGCTCGGCGCGGACATCGCGCAGCGCAAGGCCGAGATCGCGCAGTTCGACGCTTACGGCCAGTCGGTCGACAAGCTGATCGCCGCCGAGCAGCAGCGGCTCGACAGGCTGAGCCGCATCGAGATCCGCTCGGGCGAGCCGGGCGTCGTGGAGGACGTGCTCGCCCCGCCCGGCACGCGCGTCGCCGCCGGCGCGACGCTGATCCGTGCGAGCAACTGCGCGCGCTCGCGTGTCGTCGCCGTGTTCCCGCGCAGCCTGAGCGACGACCTGCTGCCCGGCACGCATCTGAACGTGCGGATGGACGGTGTGCCGGCCGTGCTGCCCGCGTCGATCGCCGAAGTGCTGCCGCGCGCGTCCGAAGGCGAGCAGGCGCGCTACTTCGTGCCCTTCCCGCCGATCGAGAAGAACGAGATCTATGTGATCGCGAAGCTCGACGAGCCGCTCGCGCCGCTGTCGCGCCGCGCGAGCGCCCGGCCGGACGCGCGCTGCGCGATGGGGCGCTGGGCGAGAGTCAGCCTCGATCGGGGCTGGCTCGCGAGCAACGTGTCCGGTCTCGCGAACGTCGATCCGAACTGGACCGCCGGCGCGCGTTCGGCGCTCGCGCGCGGCGGGCAATGGCTGCGCGACGCCGGCGTGCAAGCCCGGCGCCGGCTCGAGGACTTCGCGACGAACGCCGCCCGCCGGCTCGGCGAGCTGGCCGCGGACGGGCGGCGCTGGCTGAACGAGCGGGCGAGCGCGGCCCGACGCTGGCTCGACGATCTGAAATCGGCGGCCTGAGCGCGCGCAGCCCCATGCCGATGAGATTTCACCTCGTCCGCCGCCTGGGCCGTGCGGCATCGTTCGCGATCGGGCCGATGGCCTCGCTGCTGTTCGTCGCCCACGGCGCCGCCGGCGCCGAGCCGCCGCGCGCGGCGCTGCTCGCGGCCGGATGCAAGACGCTCGCCGAGCGCGTGCACGCGCTTCCCGGCTCGGGGCCCGTCTTTCTCGGCAGCTACGAGCCCGCGCCCGGCGGCGCGGCGCTCGCGGGCGCGCTGACGCAGGCCGCGTTCGTCTATGACAACGCGCTCGCGAGCATCGCGCTCATTGCCTGCCACCGCCCCGGCGACGCGCGCCGCATCGCCGACGCGATCCTGCAGGCGAGCCGGCAGGATCGCCACTACCGCGACGCGCGCGTGCGCAACGCGTACCGCGCGGGTGCGCTGCCGCCGGGGCCCGCACCGCTGCCCGGCTGGTGGGACACGCCGAGCAAGCGCTGGTTCGAGGACGCCTATCAGGCGGGCACCGCGACCGGCAACGTCGCGTGGGCCGCGCTGTCGCTGCTCGCCGTGTACGAAGCGACGCGCGAGCGGCGCTATCTCGACGGCGCCGCCGCGCTGATGGGCTGGGTCGACCCCGGCCGGCTCGACGCGACGGCGCCGGCCGGCTACGTCGGCGGCGAGTTCGGCCATGAGCCGCAGCCGCTCCGCCAGGGCTGGAAATCCACCGAGCACAACGTCGATGCGTACGCCGTCTTCCGCTGGCTCGCGGCGCGCACGGGCGACGCCCGCTGGCACGCGGTCGCCGGGCGCGCGCGGCGCTTCGTGTCGGCGATGTGGGAGCCGGGCGACGGCCGCTTCCTGATCGGCACGCGCGACGACGGGCACACGCCGAACACCGGGCCGTCCGCGCTCGACGCGTCGCTCTGGCCGCTGCTCGCGATGCCGGATGCGCCCGCCGACTGGCGCCGCTCGCTCGCGTGGGTCGAGCGCGCGCATCGCATCGACGGCGGCTACGGCTTCAACGCGCATCCGGACGGTGTCTGGACCGAAGGCACCGCGCAGGCGGCGCTCGCGTTGCAGGCGGCCGGCCGCTCGGACGACGCGCGGCCGCTGTGGGCGCTGCTGATGTCGCAGCGCGCGCCGTCCGGCCTGCTGTTTGCGACGCCCGAGCCGAGCATTCGCACCGGCCTGTCGATCGGGCCGACGTCCAAGACCGACGATTTCCGCTACTTCCATCTGCCGCACCTGAGCGCGACCGCGTGGGCCGTGCTCGCGGCGGCGGGCTGGAATCCGTTTCGCCCCGGCGGCTGCCTCGCCGCGGGCTACCCGGGCGACGCCGCCCCTGCCTGCGGAGCATGACGATGTTCGACTTCTTTCTCGCCAACCGCTCGCTCCTCGACATCAACGGCGGCGTGCTGCTCGTCGTGCTGCTGCTCACGCGCGCCGGCAGGCGCGAACGCGCGGCCGACCGGATCGTGTTCGGCGGCGTGACCGTCGTGCTGCTGCTCGTCTATCTGGCGTGGCGCGCGACGCAGACGCTGCCTGAGCCGCGCATGGATTTTCCGAGCGCATGGGCGCACGTGTTCTTCGGTTTCGAATGCATGGCGCTCGCGTATACGCTGATCTCCGTCGCCGTGCTCACGCGCACGACCGAGCGCACGCCGCAAGCCGACGCCGGCGAGGCCGCGCTGCGGCGCGCGGCCGCGCCGCCGCGCGTCGACATCTTCATCGCGACCTACAACGAGGGGCTCGACATCCTGGAGAAGACGACCGTCGCCGCGCTCGCGATCGACTACCCGGATTTTCGCGTGTGGGTGCTCGACGACACGCGCCGCGACTGGCTCAAGGCGTTCTGCGACCAGGTGGGCGCGCGCTACGCGACGCGCGCGGACAACGCGCACGCGAAGGCCGGCAATCTCAACAACGGCCTGCGCCTGAGCGCGCGAAGCGAAGGCGGCGGCGCGCCGTACATCATGGTGCTCGACGCCGATTTCGCGCCGCACCGCAAGATCCTGCTGCGCACGGTCGGGCTCTTCGCCGATCGCACGGTCGGCATCGTGCAGACCCCGCAGTTCTACTACAACGCCGATCCCGTGCAGTACAACCTGCGCTCGGCCGAATGCTGGGTCGACGAGCAGCGCGCGTTCTTCGACGTGATGCAGCCCGCGAAGGACGCATGGGGCGCGGCGTTCTGCATCGGCACGTCGTTCGTCGTGCGACGCGATCTCGTCGAGCGCATCGGCGGCTTTCCGACCGGCACGGTCACCGAGGACATCCACCTCACGTATCGGCTGATGCGGCACGGCTACGTGACGCGCTGGCTCAACGAGCGGCTGTCGGTCGGCCTGTCGGCCGAGGGGCTGCCCGAATACATCAGCCAGCGCAGCCGCTGGGCGCTCGGCACGATCCAGGTCGCGCTGACGCCGGACGGCCCGCTGCGCGGCCGCGGCTACACGTTCGCGCAGCGGCTGCACTACGTGCACGGCATGCTGCACTGGCTGAGCCGCCCGTTCACGCTGATGCTGCTGCTCGGCCCGCTCCTGTACTGGTACTTCGACATCCCGACGCTCTACGGCGAGCCGCTGCAGTTTCTCGCCTACGGCCTGCCCGCGCTGATCGCCTACTGGGGCTACAGCATGTGGATCACCGGCCGGCGCGCGCTGCCCGTGTTCACCGAAGTCACGCAGATCGTCTGCGCGCTCGCCGTCAGCCTGTCGCTCGCGAGCGCGCTCGTGCGGCCGTTCGGTCGCCCGTTCAAGGTGACGAACAAGGGCCTCGACCGCTCGAAGCTGATCGTCCACGGCAGGTTCGCCGCGTTCTACGCGGGCCTGCTCGTGCTGTCCGCGCTCGGGCTCGGTCGCGCGCTCGCGAGCGCGCCCGGCGCGCCGGGGCTCGCGTTCAACGCCGCGTGGACCGCGATTTCGCTCGCGCTCTATCTCGCGTCGCTGCTCGTGTGCATCGAGCTGCCGCGGCCGCGCAGGGAGGAGCGCTTCCCGTATCGCGCACGGGCGCGGCTGCGCGTCGGCGATCGCGAGTACGCGGTCGCGACGCGCGATCTGTCGTGCAACGGCGCCGCCGTGACGACGGCGCAGGCCGCGTCGCTGCCGCTGCATGCGGCGGGCGCGCTGTGGCTCGCGCCGATCGGCTGGATCCCGTGCCGCATCGTGCGTCGCGACGGCGCGCTGCTCGGCGTCGCGCTCGGCGCGGACACCGCCGCGCGGCACGGCCTGATCCGGCTGTTGTTCGGCGATCCGCCTCACAACATCGCGATTCGCGGCCGACCCCGGCTCGCGATCTCGCGCCTGATGCAGCGCGCGCTGTCCGGCTGAACGCCGCGAGCGCCGCTTGCCCACCGTCTCGATTCTCGATGCGAGGAGCCGCCGACCATGCATAGCCCACCGTTTCTTTCATCGCCCAAGCGCGCGCTGCCGATCGCGCTCGCGCTCAGCCTCGCCGGTTGCTCGATGGAGCCGGCCTACCAGCGGCCCGATGCGCCGATGCCGTCCGCGTATCCGAACGGCCCCGCCTACGCGACGCCGGGCGCGCCGCGCGCGAACCCGGGCGAGCCGGCGGCGGCCGAGCTCGGCTGGCGGAATTTCCTCGCCGACGCGCAGTTGCAGCAGCTCGTCGCGCTCGCGCTCGCGAACAACCGCGACCTGCGCGTCGCGACGCTCGACATCGACGAAGCGCGCGCGCTGTACCGCATCCAGCGCGCCGCGCAGTTTCCCGCAATCGATGCGAGCGTCGGACTCACGAGCCAGCGCATGAGCCCCGCGCTGCGCGCGCCGGGGCAGTCCGCGGCGATCAACAGCTATGACGCGAGCGTCGGCCTCACCCATTTCGAGATCGACCTGTTCGGCCGCGTGCGCAGCCTGAGCCACGCCGCGCAGGAGCAATACCTCGCGACAGAGGAGGCGCGGCGCAGCGTCCACATCAGCCTCGTCGCCGAAGTCGCGAACACCTACCTGACGCTGCTCGCCGATCGCGCGCTGCTCGCGCTCGCGCAGGACACGCTCAGGAGCCAGCAGGACGCCGCCGACATGATCCACCGCGGCAAGCAGGCGGGCGCGATGGCGCAGCTCGACGAGCATCGCGCGGACACGCAGGTGCAGACCGCACGCGTCGCCGCCGAGCAATACACGCGGCAGATCGCGCAGGACGAGAACGCGCTTGCCGTGCTGATCGGCGGGCCGCTGCCGGCCGGCGTGTCGCGCGCGGCGCCGCTCGGCGATCGCGCGCTGCTCGCGGAGTTCCCGGCGGGCCTGCCGTCGACGCTGCTCGAGCGCCGCCCCGACATCATGGCCGCCGAGCATCGGCTCATCGCCGCGAACGCGAATATCGGCGCGGCGCGCGCGGCGTTCTTCCCGAGGATCACGTTGACGGGCGCGCTCGGCGTGGCGAGCGCGAGCCTCGCG
Organism: Burkholderia mallei ATCC 23344; assembly: GCF_000011705.1. Taxonomy (NCBI): domain Bacteria; kingdom Pseudomonadati; phylum Pseudomonadota; class Betaproteobacteria; order Burkholderiales; family Burkholderiaceae; genus Burkholderia; species Burkholderia mallei. The sequence goes on from NC_006349.2 coordinate 1,496,596, forward strand.
GGGCTGTTCTCCGGCGGCGTCGCGTGGCTGTTCGTGCCGCAGCTCACGCTGCCGATCTTCAACGCGGGCAGCAATCAGGCGAATCTCGATCTCGCGACGGTGCGCCGCGACATCAACGTGGCCGGCTATGAGCACACGATCCAGGACGCGTTCCGCGAGGTCGCCGACAACCTGGCCGCACGCGCGACCTACGAGCGGGAAGTGAAAGCGCAGGAGGCGATGATCCGCGACCTGGCCGAGACGAAGCGGCTGGCCGACATGCGTTTTCGCAACGGCGTCGACGACTACTTCGGCGTGTTCGATGCGCAACGCCAGCTGTTCGCCGCGCAGCAACTGCTCGTCACCTACAAGCTTGCCGGGCTGACGAGCCGCGTGACGCTATACAAGGCGCTCGGCGGCGGCTGGGTCGAGTCGGCGGGCGCGGCGGCCGCGCAACCGCGGACGGGGCAGGCCGCGCCGATGGCTCGACCGGCAGCCACTCCACCCCAGACGACGCGACCCGCGCCGGTTGCTCGATCGCAGACGGTTCCACCGCGAACGGTTCAGCCCCCGATCGCCCAACCGGCAACCGCGCAACCGCAAACGGCGCAAGCCGCGCCGGTTGCTCAGTCGCAGACGATTCCACTGCGAACGGTCCAGCCTCCTATCGCCCAATCGTCAACCTCTCAACCGCAAACGGCGCAAGCCGCGCCGATCACTCAAGCGCGGACGACACCACTCCGAACGGCTCAGCCGCCCGCCGCTCGACAACAGGCGCCGCAATCCGCTCCGGCGGCTCAACCGGAGGCAGTTCCACCGCAAACGGCCCAACCGCCGATTTTTCAGCCGTAAGCAAGGCGACAACATCGCGACGGGTATCGACGCAACGCACGCCCCCCTGCAAGCGACGCGATAAACCGCGCAAAAGACCGCTCCAACCGCGCCAGCCGCGCTGAGCGCGCCGCCCGCCGCACGCGCGGCCGCAGCCGCGACGCGCTCGAAGCCGCCGCGCTCGATCGATGCCCCGGCCGAGCGCGCCGGTTCGCGTCGGCGCGCCGCGAACCGGCCACGCCCCCCGGCGCCCCGCACGCGCGGCACACGGCCCGCGCTTCGCGATCCGGACCGCCGCGCCGCCCCTTACAAAATCCTAAAGATTCGCCCGCGCGTGCCGACAACCACGCCATCAGAGAGCGGTGACGCGTGCGTTCCGCCAACGTACCCGCCACCGCACTCCGGAGTCATTCATGCACGTGCCTTTCTTGCGGCGCGCGAGCGTCGGCGCGCGTCTCGCGGCGCTATCGAGCGCGCTCTTCGCCCTGCTCTTCGCCGCGTTCGTCTGGGCGCTGACCCACGCGGCCTCCGGCCAGATCGCCGATCAGGTCCACGCGCGCATCGACGAGAAGGATCGCTCGATCGCCGCAATGATCGCGCTTTTCGACGAAGCGCTCACCGCCGAGGCGAGCCGCGCGATGACGCTCTTCGCGAGCTTCCTGCCGGCCGGCTACGCGCTCGACGCCGCGCGCACGATCGACGTCGCGGGCACCGCGACGCCCACGCTCACCGCGGGCGGCCAGACGCTGAACCTCGACTTCTCGATTCCCGACCAGTTCCTGCAAAAGAGCGGCGCGATCGCGACGATCTTCGCGCGCCGCGGCGACGATTTCGTCCGCGTGACGACCTCGCTGAAGAAGCAGGACGGCAGCCGCGCGATCGGCACGCTGCTCGACCGCAAGGGCCCCGCGTACGCGCCGCTCGTCGCCGGCCGGACCTACACCGGTCTCGCGACGCTGTTCGGCAAGCGTTACATCACCCAATACAAACCGATCGCCGACGCGAGCGGCGCGATCGTCGGCGCGCTGTTCGTCGGCATCGACGTCGGCGCGGAAATGCGGCTCGTCGAAAACGGCATTCGCCAGTTGAAGATCGGCGAGCACGGCTACTACTTCGTGCTCGACGCATCGGACGGCCCCGCGCGCGGCACCCTGCTCGTCCATCCGGCGCGCGCGGGCCAGCGCGCCGACGACGCGGCCGCGCCCTACGCGCAAATGCTCGCCGCGAGGGAAGGCCAGTTGTCCTACACGTCGACCGACGCCGCCGCCGGCGACGACGGCCCGCGCGCGAAGTTCGTGTCGTTCGTGACGGTTCCGCAGTGGCAATGGCTCGTCGGCGGCATCGCGATCGACGACGAAGTGATGGCCGACATGCGCGCGACGCGCAACCGCTTCGCGGCGATCGGCTGCGCGTTCGTGCTCGCGTTCGCGGCGCTGTTCGTCGCGGTCGTCAAGCGCGTCGTCAGCCGCCCGCTCGATGCGGCCGCGCATGCATCCGAGCGCTTCGCCGCGGGCGACCTCAGCGTGCGGATCGGCGCGCACGGCGCGCACGGCAAGCACGGCAAGCACGACAAGCACGATGCGCGCGACGGCGCGGCGCGGCCGCCCGCGAGCGGCCGCAGCGACGAGATCGGCCGGCTCGTGCGCGCGGTCGACGGCATCGGCGACGGCCTCGCGCGCATCGTCGCGCAGGTGCGGCGCGGCGCGGCCGACATCGCGCACGGCACCGTGACGATCGCGGCCGGCAGCAGCGACATGGCCGCGCGGATCGCGACGCAGGCAAGCAGCGTCGAGCAGACCGCGGCGAGCATGGAGCAGATCACGGCGGCCGTTCAGCAGAACGCCGATCACGCGGCGCAGGCGAGTGCGCTCGCGACCGGCGCGTCGAGCGCGGCGACGACGGGCGGCGCGGCCGTGCAGCGCGTCGTCGCGACGATGGGCGACATCCAGGGCGTCGCGCGCAGGATCGCCGAGATCACCGGCGTGATCGAAGGCATCGCGTTCCAGACCAACATCCTCGCGCTGAACGCGGCCGTCGAGGCCGCGCGCGCGCGCGCGAGCACGGCCGCGGCTTCGCGGTCGTCGCCTCCGAGGTGCGCGCGCTCGCGCAGCGCAGCGCGGCGGCGGCCAAGGAGATCGACGCGCTCGTCGGCGAATCGGCGACGACGGCCGAGCACGGCTTCCGGATCGCCGAGGACGCGCGCGCGGCGATGCAGGACATCGTCGCGCGCGTCGATCAGGTACGCGCGATCATCGCCGAGATCAGCGCGGCGTCGCGCGAACAGTCGGGCGGCATCGAGCAGGTGAATCTGGCCGTCACGCAGATCGGCGCGGCGACGCAGCAGAACGCGACGCTGATCGCCGACGCCGAGCGCGCGGCTGCCGCGCTGCGCGACGAGGCCGCGCAGCTCGCGCAAGCGGTCAGCGTATTCAGGCTCGCGGCGGACGAACCCACGCTCGACGCGCGTTGACCGGGCGCGGCCGCGCGGCGAGGCGCACGCTCGCCGCTTGTCGCGCGGGCGCGCTGCGAGGATGCATCGCGGATGGCGTGCATGCATGCGCCGCCGCTCGCGCGCCGCGAACCGCGCATTGCAGGCCGTGCGGCGCGCGAATCGCGCGGTCGGCCGCGCCATCGACAAGTCGGCGGCCGGCGCGTCGCGCATGGGACGCGCGCGCGCCGTCGATCGAAACGCCGAGCGCCACGTGCCCGGCAGGCGGGGAGCGCGCGGCGCACGCGGCCCGCAACGGCCGCTCGCCGCCCGTCACGTGACCGCGCGACGCGTCGCGCCTACCCTGGCTTCCTGGCCGCCGCCACCAGATCGATCGCCGAGCTCGACCCGACCTGCGCGCGCAATTGAAATTTCTGGATCTTCCCGGTCGATGTCTTCGGCAGCTCACCGAAGCGCACCGTCTTCGGAATCTTGTACGCGGCGAGCAGCAGCCGGCAGTGCGCGATGATCTCCTCCTCGGTCGCGCTCATCCCGTCGCGCAGCTCGACGAACGCGCACGGCACCTCGCCCCACTTCGGGTCCGGCAGCGCGACGACGGCCGCGACCTCGACGGCCGGATGCCGGTACAGCGCGTCCTCGACCTCGATGCTGGAGATGTTCTCGCCGCCCGAGATGATGATGTCCTTGCGGCGATCCTTGATGCGGATGTAGCCGTCGGGCGTCAGCACGCCGAGGTCCCCCGTGTGGAACCAGCCGCCCGCGAACGCCTCGTCGGTCGCGTGCGGGTTCTTCAGGTAGCCCTTCATGCAGAGGTTGCCGCGGAACATGATCTCGCCGAGCGTCTCGCCGTCCGCCGGCACGGGCGCCATCGTGTCGGGATCAAGCACGGTCGCGCCCGCCTGCAGGTGGTAGCGCACGCCCTGCCGCGCGTTGAGCTGCGCGAGCTCGTCGTCGGGCAGCGACGCCCAGTGCGCCTGCTTCGCGCAGACCGTCGCGGGCCCGTAGACTTCGGTGAGCCCGTAGACATGCGTGAGGTCGAAGCCGATCTCCTTCATCTTCGCGATCACGGCCGGCGCGGGCGCGGCGCCCGCGACGAACGCATGCACCTCGTGCGCGATCCCCGCGCGCCATTCGGCCGGCGCGTTCGCGATCGCGCTCTGCACGATCGGCGCGCCGCTGTAGTGCGTGACACGCTCGCGGCGGATCAGCTCGAGCACGCGCTTCGCGTCGAACTTGCGCAGGCACACGTTCACGCCCGCGCGCGCGGCCACCGCCCACGGAAAGCACCAGCCGTTGCAGTGGAACATCGGCAGCGTCCACAGGTAGACCGCGTGCTTCGGCATGTCCCATTCGAGGAGGTTGCTGATCGCGGCGAGATACGCGCCGCGATGATGGTAGACGACGCCCTTCGGATCGCCCGTCGTCCCCGACGTGTAATTCAGCGCGATCGCCTCCCATTCGTCGGACGGCGGCGTCCAGGCGTACGCGGGATCGCCGCCGGCGAGGAACGCCTCGTAATCGAGCGCCGCGGGAAAGCGCGCGGGATCGGCGGGCATCGCGTCGGCCACGCTGACGATCGCGAGCCCCGGAACCTCGAGCGCCGCGCGGTGCGCGAACTCCGCGTACTCGGTATCGACGATCAGCACCTTCGCCTCGCCGTGACGCAGCATGAACAGCATCGACGCGACGTCGAGCCGCGTGTTCAGCGCGTTGAGGACGGCGCCCGCCATCGGCACGCCGAAGTGCGCCTCGATCATCGCCGGAATGTTCGGCAGCAGCGCGGCGACGGTGTCGCCCCGCCCGACGCCCGCGCGCTCGAGCGCGCTCGCGAGCCGTCGCGCGCGCGCGTAGGTCTCGCTCCACGTGCGGCGGATCTCGCCGTGCACGACGGCGAGGCGCTCGCCGTACACCTCCGCCGCGCGCGCGATGAAATCGATCGGCGTGAGCGGCACGTAGTTGGCCTCGCGCCTGCCGAGCCCCTCCTCGAACTTCTGCGTCATGATGTCGTCTCCTGCAAGGCGTGCGCCTCGATGTCGTTGGTTTGTGGTCCAATTGGACAAGCCTACTCGCGGCCATTGTGAGCCGTCTGTCATGCAAGCGACAGACTCGCCGGCCACGACCGCGCGTATTCCCTATCCTCGCAAACCCTGTGTGATGACCGACGACGTCCAAGCCCCGCACCGCCCGCCGCTCGCCGCGGATGAAGCGGCCCGCGCCGACGAGGCTGCCGCAGAGCCTGCCTCGGCGCCGGCCGAAGCGCCCGTCGAAACATCAGCCGCCGCGCCCGTGCGAGCGGCGGCCGCGGCGGCCGCGGCGGCCGGCGCGGGCGAGCTGCGCGCGCTGTTCTCCCGCTGCGGCTGGTTCAACACGCTCGCGCCCGAGCATCAGGCGCTCGTCGTCGCGCAGTCGCACGCCGAGTACCGCGACGCGGGCGACTGGGTCGCGCGCCGGCAGGCGCCTTCCGAATACTGGATCGGCGTGCACCGCGGGCTCGTGAAGCTCGCGATCTACAACGCGTCCGGGCGCGGCTGCACGTTCTCCGGCGTGCCGTCGGGCGGCTGGTTCGGCGAAGGCAGCGTGATCAAGCGCGAGCTGCGCAAGTACGACGTGATCGCGATCCAGCGCTCGCTCGTGCTGTTCGTGCCGAGCGCGACGTTCCACGCGCTCCTCGACAGCAACCTGCCGTTCACGGGCTTCGTGATCCGCCAGTTGAACAACCGGATGGGCGAATTCATCGCGTCGATCCAGAACAGCCGGCTGCTCGACGTGAACGCGCGCGTCGCGCAGTCGCTCGCCCAGCTGTTCAACCCGGACCTGTATCCGGACACCGGCGCGACGCTCGCGATCTCGCAGGAGGAGCTCGGGATGCTGGTCGGCGTGTCGCGGCAGCGAATCAATCAGGCGCTTCAGCATCTCGAGCGGCTCGGCGCGGTGCGGCTCGCGTACAACCAGATCGACGTGCTCGATCTGCCGAAGCTCGCGGCGTTCGGGATGGAGCAGATCTGACGGCCCGGTTGGCGACCGCGGCCGCCATCGCGTTCGCCGTCCATGATGCCGACCGGTCGCGGCCACGCGCGGCCTGCGCTGTCGCCGCCGCCGTCCGCTCCGGCGCATCGAGCCGCCGCGCACACGGAGCCCGTGAGCATCCTGATCGGCCAGACGCAGGTCGCGCTCGCGCGCGAGCGCTCGGCCAAGCGGCTGCGCGAGACGCTCGAATCGAATCTCGAAGCGTTCGAGCGGCGGCGCATCATCGTCAACGACATGCTGTTCCTTGCTCGCCGCGATCGCGGCGAGCGCGCGACCGATCTCGCCGACGTGTCGCTCGCGGCCGAGCTCACGCGCATGCTCGCGTTCCTCGAGATGTCGCTCGACGACGCGCAACTGCGCGCCAAGCTCACGGGCGACGCACGCGCGAGCGTCGATCCGTCGCTGTTCGGCCGCGCGATGACGAACCTCTTGATCAACGCGATCCAGCACACGCGCGCGGAGAACACGATCCGCGCGGCGAGACGGTGGAGATCGCGGTGTCCCATCCGGGCGAGCCGATCGACGCGGCCGCGCGCGCGCATCTGTTCGAGCGCTCCTACCGGATCGAGCAGGCGCGCGCGAACAGCGACGAGAATCACGGGCCCGGGCTGTCGATCGTGAAGGCAGTCGCCGAGATGCACGGCGGCGCCGTGTTCGTGTCGTACGAGGACGGCTGGAACGCGATCGGCTTATCGGTCGCCGCGCAACCGGCCGGCACGGGCCCGCACGCGCACGACCCGCGGCCGGCGGCGGCCGCGCGGCGGCCGGCGTTGAAGACGACTTGAGTGGTGGGGCGTCGTTGCATCGTTGTGCCGGTGCGTCGGCGCATCAGTGCATCGGCGGGTCGTGACATCCGCACATACGCACATACGCACATACGCACATATGCACATATGCACATCGGCACATCGGCACATCGGCGCATTGGCGCATTGGCACATCGGCGCATTGGCGCAGCAAACGCGTCAGGCAACGCACCATGGCGTAGCCGCTATCGCGCGATGCCGCGCGACAGCGCAACGAGCCCGACGAAGCGCGATGGCGATGGCGACGGCGCGATGCCAGCCCTCCCGCGCGCTCTTGCCGTCAATCGCCCGCGCGTGGCCTCGCATGCGCATGCAACGCGGGCACGTATGAAGCAAGCGCGCGGCTCACCGCCCCACCCGCGCCCCACCCGCGCCGGACCACGCCGGACCTCGCCGCAGCCCGCTCCGCCCGTGCGCGCGCGTGCCGAAAGCCGCGCCGTCGCCCGGCGCGATCGACGTGCTCAACGCGCGGCGGCCCGCCTCGCCTCCTCGTCCTGCGTCTCGCGAAGCGGCACCGCATCCTGCCAGCGCCGTACGTAGTCCGGCACGCCGGCGGGCGCGGCGTCCGTGAGCGGCGCGAAGTGCGCTTCGCGCATCGGCAGCACGCCCGCCCATACCGGCAGGCCGAGATCCGCTTCGTCGTCCTTCGGGCCGCCCGTGCGGACCTTCGTCGCGACCTCGTCGAGCGCGATGCGCAGCACCGTCGTCGCCGCGAGCTCGCTCGCATCGCCCGGCCGCGCGTCGCGGCTCCTGCCCGGCGCGATCCGCTCGACGAACGTGTCGAGCACCGCGGCCTTCCGCGCGTCGGGCACGACCTCGAACTCGCCGTAGATCACCGCCGAGCGATAGTTCATCGAATGATTGAACGCCGAGCGCGCGAGCACGAGGCCGTCCAGATGCGTGACGGTCACGCATACCTGCGCGCCCGCGGCCGCGAGCTTCAGCATCCGGCTGCCGTTCGAGCCGTGGATGTACAGATGATCGCCTTCGCGCCAGCACGCGGTCGGGATGCAGTGCACGCCCGAGTCGTCGGCGAAGGCGACATGGCACACGTACGCATCGTCGAGAATCGCCTCGAGCGTCGGGCGATCGTAGTGGCCGCGATAGGCGGCGCGGCGCACGCGGGTGCGCGCGCTCGGCGCGCCCGGGGGGATTGCGGAATCGGCTGCGGTCGAGGTCATCGGCGGGGCTCCTGCATCGGCATGTTCGTTTCGAAGAGCTCGACGATAGAAAATCTGTGGCACCATGGATAGATCCATGCGATTACTGAATTTTGGAGCCACGATGGACTACGGTGTGTTGCTGTCGAACTTCGAACGGGACACCGCGCGCGACGCGCTCGCGCGCGCGTCGCAGCAGCACCGGCTCTACGCGTGCCTGCGCGCGGCGATCCTGAACGGCACGCTCGAAGCCGGCACGTATCTGATGTCGTCGCGCGCGCTCGCCGAGACGCTGCGGATCGCGCGCAACACGGTGCTCTACGCCTACGAGCGGCTCGCCGCCGAGGGCTTCGTCGTCGCGCGGCGGCAAGGCACGATGGTCGCGCGTGTAGGGCTGCCCGCGGCGAGCGCGACCGCCTCGCCCACGCACGCGCGGCCCGCGCTCGCGCGGCGCGTCACCGGGCTGCCGGACATCGACGCCGACGACGAGCGCGAGCCGCTGCCGTTCCTGCCGGGCATGCCCGCGCTCGACCAGTTTCCGCTCGCGCCGTGGCGGCGCGCGGTCGAGCGCGCATGGCGGCGAATCGGTCCGGCGCAACTCGGTCACGCGCCGCTCGGCGGCAATCTGCGGCTGCGGCAGGCGATCGCCGAATATCTGCGCGTGTCGCGCGGCATCGGCTGCGATGCGCAGCAGGTGTTCATCACCGACGGCACGCAGCACGGCCTCGATCTGTGCGCGCGCACGCTCGCCGACGCGGGCGATACCGTCTGGATCGAGCATCCCGGCTACGCCGGCGCGCGCGCCGCGTTCGAGGCGGCCGACCTGCGGCTCGTGCCGATCCCCGTCGATGCGGACGGCCTCGCGCCGAGCGCCGAGCACTGGCGTGCGCATCCGCCGCGGCTTGTCTACATCACGCCGTCGCACCAGTATCCGCTCGGCGCGGTGATGAGCGTGGAGCGGCGCGTCGCGCTCGTCGCGAACGCGCGCGCGGCGGGCGCGTGGATCGTGGAGGACGATTACGACAGCGAGTTCCGCCACTTCGGCGCGCCGCTCGCCGCGCTGCAAAGTCTCGGCGACGACGCGCCCGTCGTCTATCTCGGCACGTTCAGCAAGACGATGTTTCCGACGCTGCGCATCGGCTTCGTCGTCGCGTCGGCGGCGCTCGCGCCGCAACTGCGCCACACGATCGGCGCGCTCGCGCCGCGCGGGCGCCTTGCCGAGCAGCTCGCGCTCGCCGACTTCATCGAAGCGGGCCATTTCACCCGGCATCTGCGCCGGATGCGCCGGCTCTACGAAGAGCGGCGCGACGCGCTGCAGGACGCGCTCGCGCGCCATCTCGGCGGCGCGCTGACGGTGTCGAGCGGCGCGGGCGGCATGCATCTGTCCGCGCGGCTCGATGCGCCTGTCGCCGACGTCGACGTCGCGCGCGCGGCGCTCGCCCGCGCGATCACCGTGCGGCCGCTGTCGCGCTTCTGCCTGCCGGGCACCGATCGCGCCGCATACAACGGCCTCGTGCTCGGCTACGGCGCGGTGCCGACCGAGCAGATCGACGCTTGCGTGCGGCGGCTCGGCGCCGCGATCGACGATGCGCTGCGCGAGGTGACGCAGGCGCCGCGCGACGCCGCGAGATGAACCCCATGGCGGCGCGCGAGCGCGGCGTCTTCGCTTCGTCGGCGGCCACTATCGCCTCTGCATCCTCTGCAGCCGCCGCTGCCTCTATCGCCTCTATCGCCTTGCAGTCTTTGCAGTCTTCGCAGTCTTTACAGTCTTCACGGTCTTCACGGTCTTCGCGGTCTTCGCGGTCCTTGCGGACTTTACAACCTTCGCCCCCACCAGCGTCTTCACGACCTCCACCGCTCCACCCTTTCCACCGCCTCGCCCGACTGCCGACTTCGCGGCTTTCGTCTAAGCTAGTCGCTCGCGTCCGCCGCCGCCGCGCGGCGGATCGTTCTCTCCTTTTTGCGGAGTCTGCCCATGCACATCGACCTCACCGGCAAGACCGCCCTCGTGACCGCCTCGACCGCCGGCATCGGCCTCGCGATCGCCGAGGGACTCGCGCGCGCCGGCGCGCAGTTGTTCATCAACGGCCGCAGCGACGCGTCCGTCAAGGCGGCGCTCGCGCACCTGCGCGTCACCGCGCCCGGCGCGCACGCGCAAGGCGTCGTCGCCGATCTGTCGGACGCTGACGGCGCGCGGCGCGTGATCGACGCCGCGCCGTCGGCCGACATTCTCGTCAACAACGCGGGCATCTACGGCCCGAAGCCGTTCTTCGACATCGACGACGCCGAATGGGAACATTTCTTCCAGGTGAACGTGATGTCGGGCGTGCGGCTCGCGCGCCATTATCTGAAGGGGATGCTCGAGCGCGACTGGGGGCGCGTCGTCTTCATCTCGTCGGAATCGGCGCTCAATGTCCCGGCCGACATGATCCATTACGGCTTCACGAAAACCGCGCAATTGTCGATCTCGCGCGGGCTCGCCAAGCTCGCGGCCGGCAGCCGCGTGACGGTGAACGCGGTGCTGCCCGGCCCGACGATGTCCGACGGCGTGAAGGCGATGCTCAAGGCGACGGCCGACGCCGAGCACACGAGCATCGAGCAGGCGGGGGTCGATTTCGTGCGCACGCACCGCTCGAGCTCGATCATCCAGCGGCCGGCGACTTGCGACGAAGTCGCGAACCTCGTCGTCTACGTGTGCTCGCCGCAGTCGTCGGCGACGACGGGCGCGGCGTTGCGCGTCGACGGCGGCGTCGTAGACACGATCGCCTGACGAACCGAACGGCCGGCGCGTTCGGCGCCGGCTCATCCCGCCTGGCTCGAACGAGCCACAAGAGCCACAAGAGCCACAAGAGCCGCAAGAGCCGCAAGGGCCTCAAGGGCCTCAAGGGCCTCAAGAATCGTATGAGCCACACCGGCCCGTACCAAGCGCTACCCGCACGACTCGCACGGTCCGCGCTACCCGCACGGCCCCGCACGCACCGTACGGCCCAGACAGACCGCCCGATTCCCACGAGGCGCCACCAGCCGAAACGCGCGGCGGCGCGCGCTCAGGCGCGCGGCTCGTCGCGCGTCGAGCGCGCGCCGCCGCGCAGCAGCCCTTCGCGATCGGCTTGCGCGCACGTCGAGAAACCGTGCCGCGAAACGATGCCGCGCCGGTCGAACACGACGTAGTACGGCCGATGGTCGTTGCCGTGGCGTAAATCGTAGTTGTAGCAGACGCCCGCGCCGTTGCGCACCATCCAGACGCTCGCGGGATTGCCGCCCGCCTTCACGATCTGCGCCTGCGTCGCGCCCGGCTGCGCGGCCGCCTTCGGCAGCGGCAGCCTCGCGTACGAAAACGAGTCGAACCAGCCGCCGAACCACGAACAGCCGCTCATCAGCAGCGCGGCGGCAAACGGGCAAGCGAGGGCGGAAACGGTGCGGTTCGTCGTCTGGAATGACATGCGGCTCTAGCTCGGCGGTGCCGTCGCAGTGGAAAACTGCATGCTAATCGACGTTTCGCCGTCTTTTTGTTGAATTTTCTAAAAACAGTCAGAAAAACAACGCCCCGTTCGTTCGGCGTGCGCCGTCAATCGACCCATTCCGCCCACAGCACGGTGAGCACCGTCATCAGCGCGGGACCGACGAACAAGCCAAGCAGCCCGAACGTCTCCGCGCCGCCGAGGATGCCGAACAACACGAGCAGGAACGGCAGCCGCGCCGAGTTGCCGATCAGCACCGGCCGCACGAAGTGCTCGGCGGCGAACACGACGACCGAGCCGAACGCCGCGAGCCCGATCGCCCAACCGAGCGCGCCCTGCACAAAAAGCCACAGCGCCGCGCCGCCGAACACGAGCGGCGCGCAGAACGGCAGCATCGCGGCGATCGCCGTGACGAGGCCGAGCAGCGCCGCATGCGGCAAGCCCGCGAACGCGTACGCGAGCCCGAGCAGCACGCCCTCGCCGAAGCCGACGACGACGAGCCCCGTCACCGTTCCGTACACGGCGGCCGCCATCCGCTGCAGCAGCGCCGCGCCGCTGTCGCCGAACGCGCGCCGCACACCGGTGAGCAGCGATCCCGACAGGCGCGGGCCCGCCTGGAAGATCACGAACAGCGTGACGAGCATGAAGCCGAACAGCACCGCCGCATGCGCGAGCCGCGAGCCGAAATGCCGGCCGAACGTGACGACGCTTGCGCCGTCGACGCCCTTCACCGCCGTCGCCGGATGCAGCGGCTTCGCGAGATTCGCCAGCCACCACGCGCTGGCCTGCTGCGAGCCGAACGGCAGATGCGACAGCACGTCAGGCTCGGGAATGCCCGTCTGCTCGACGCGATGCAGCCAGCCGAGCAGTTCGTGGCTCTGGTCGACCGCCTCGACGAGCCCCGCGGCGATCGGCACGACGACGAGCAGCGCCACCGCCGAGGTCAGCACGGCGGCGACGAGCGTCGCGCGGCCGCGCAACGCGGGCAGCGCGTCGATCCGGCGCAGCGCGGGCCACAGCGCGATCGCCACGACGCACGCCCACGCGATCGCCGGCATGAAATCGCGGATCACCCACAACGCAAGCGCGACGAGCGCCGCATACAGCGCGCCGAGCGCGATCGATTGGGCCTTCGGGCGGCCGGCGGACGCCGGCGGGACAGACGCGTTCTGGACCATGAGGACTCTTCGCGAAAAGTGAAAAAGCGGCGCACGCCGCCGCGGACACCGCCATCTTAAAGGACGCGCGAGGGCGCCCAAGGACGCTCGAGGACATTCGAGGGCGCGTAGGACTCGTCCGGGCTCGCCAGAACTTGCAAGCGCTCCTCAGCGCGCACCGCGGCGCGCGCGAACGCCGGCGCGCGCGGCCGGCGCCCAGCGCAGCGTTTTCGTCATGAACATGCGATTCGTGCCGCGCGAATCGCACGGCACGTCGCCGAAGCGTCGCCAGCCGAACTTCTCGTAGAACGCGGGCGCCTGGAAGCTGATCGTGTACAGCACGGCCGCGCCGCAACCGCGCTGGCGCGCCTCGTCCCCGGCAAGCCGCGGGATCTCGCGCCCACGCCGTCGCCGCGCAGCGCGCCGGTCAGATAGAACACGTCGACGAACCTCAGGCCGAGCAACGTGCAGCCCGTCAGGCCGCCGAGCAGCGCGCCCGTGCACGGATCCCGCGCGAACACCACGAGCGCGCGCTCGTCGATCACGCCGGCGCGCTCGACGTGGTACGCGGCAAGGCCCGCGCCGATGAAATCGATGTCGACCGATTCGGGGCGATCGGTGACGACGAGGGTAACGTTCGGCGGGGCGGTCCTTCGGGCGGAGCGGACAGCTGATCGAATCGGAATTCGATTGGGATGGCCAGCTTATCGCGCGCCATTGCGTGCGTGGCGCGTTTGGACGCGACGATGCGCCCGCCGCACACCCGCCGCACACCCGCCGCACCCGCCGCACCCGCCGCATCTGCCGCTCATGCTACGTCCACCTCCCTTGCTGCCTTTGCTGCCCTTGCCGCCCTAGCCGCCCTAGCCGCCCTAACCCCCCTAGCCCCCCCTTGCCGCCGTCAGCCGACGACGTGATAGCCGCCGTCGATGTACTCGACGTTGCCCGTCAGCGCGGCCGCATCGTCGCTCGCGAGGAACGCGGCGACATGGCCGACGTCGTCGATGTCGACGAGGCGATGCCCGGGCGTGCGCTCGCGCACGCGTTCGAGCAGCGCGTCGAAGCGGTCGATGCCGGACGCGGCGCGCGTCTTCAGCGGCCCGGGCGACAGCGCGTGCACGCGGATGCGCCGCGGCCCGAGCTCGGCGGCGAGATAGCGCACCGAGCCCTCGAGCGCCGCCTTCACCGGGCCCATCAGGTTGTAGTCCTCGACAGCCCGCTCGGCACCGTAGAACGTGACGGTCAGCAGGCAGCCGCCGTTCGTCATCAGCGGCTCGGCCAGGCGCGCGACGCGAATGAACGAATGGCACGACACGTCCATCGCCATCGCGAAGCCCGCCTGCGAGCAGTCGGTCACGCGGCGATGCAGGTCCTCCTTCGGCGCGTATGCGATCGAGTGCAGCACGAAGTCGAGCTGCCCCCATTCCTGCGCGATGCGCGCGAACACGTCCTCGAGCCGGCCGGGCTCGCGCACGTCGCACGGCACGACGAGCCGGCTGTCCAGACGCTGCGCGAGCGGACGGACATAGGGCTCGGCCTTTTCGTTCAAGTAAGTGAGCGCGAGCTCGGCGCCCTGCTCGCGCATGACCCGCGCGCAGCCGAACGCGATGCTGTTTTCGTTTGCAATGCCGATGATGAGGCCACGCTTGTGCTGAAGTCGCATTGGGATCTCCTTCGGGAGTCGTTCGACGGGGCATGCGGCGCGATTCGGAGATTCGGATCGCACGAGGATGCGTGCATACGGCGCATTCACGCGCCGTATGTCCGGCTGCGTTCGGCGTTCGCCGAGCAGGCGGCCTCGCGCCGCTCGCCCGGAGACTGTCGGCGATCGATGCGGACCGCGCGTTGATCGACATCAATCGAAGCGGCAAACGCGCACCGCATTTCGCTTGCCGGATGCGACGCGCGATTCGTTTCATGAAGACGACACGCCGGGCGCGATGCGCAGCGAGCGGAGAAAGGGAACGCGGGCGCGTTGCGCGTGCGAGGCGAGCAACACGCCGACGATGCGGGTTCACCGAGCGGGCGCGGCAAGCGGGCTCGATCAGCGGGCGCAGCGAGCGAAGGCGGTAAGCGAATGCAATGAGCGGATGCAACGAGCGGGGAGAGTGTGCGGATGCGGTGAGCGACAGGATGGAAGCGGGATAGAAGCGCAATGCGCGACGGCGACGCGCACGCCCCGATGCAGGCGGCCGGCATCGGTCGACCGAGCTGGCCCGATTCCCACCCGGCGGGCCGCCGCGCTTCGTCGCGATCGGGCGCGGCCATTTCGTTCGGCGCGGACGGCGGCGCGCCGCCTGCCGTCACACCGCGCCGCCCACGCGGCGGCCACGCCGATCGGACATGAGCGGCGCTGCGCCCCGGCGCGCGCCCCTCATTCGCGGCGCAGGGCCGAGCAACGACGGGCAAGCAACCGACCGACAAGCGGCGGGCACACCATCAATCGATCAACCCATCAATCGCCCCACGATCGCCCACGATCGCCTCACGACCGACCGACACGATCGGCAAGCAACCGACCGGCATGCGCGATCGTGCATTCGAAGCCCCGCGGCCGCCACGGCTAACGCGCGCACGCCCCGTCCACTGACGCGGCATGCGCGCCGCGCGTGGGTCGCACCGGGCGCCGCGCCGTCACGCCGCCCGATACCGCTCGAGCCAGTGCGCATACGGCGCGGGCAGCGTCCACGGCGCGCGATCGACACCGAGCTCGAGCGCCGCGCGATACGGCCAGTGCGGGTCGGCCAGATGCGCGCGGCCGACCATCACGAGATCGAGCTGCCCCTCGCGGACGACGCGTTCCGCGAGCGCCGGCGCATCGATCCCCCACGCGGACGCCACCGGCAGTTGCGCTTCGCGGCGCACGCGCTCGGCAACCGGCGCGAGAAACGCGGGGCCCCACGGAATGCGCGCGGCGGGCGTCGAGAAACCGATCGTCACGCTCAGCAGATCGAGCCCTTCGAGCTTGAAGCGCTTCGCGAGCTCGATCGATTCGGCGAGCGTCTGCTCGTCGCGGCCGTCGTACTCGATCACGCCGAAGCGCGCGGTGAGCGGCAGGCGCTCGGGCCACACTTCCCGCACGGCCGCGAGCGTCTCGACAAGGAAGCGCCCGCGGTTCTCCGCGGAACCGCCGTACGCATCGGCGCGCCGGTTCGAATGCACGGAGAAGAAGCTCTGCGCGAGATAGCCGTGCGCGAAATGCAGCTCGAGCCATTCGAAGCCCGCGTCGAGCGCGCGCTTCGCGGCCGCGACGTAATCGGCCTTCACGCGCGCGATGTCGTCGAGCGTCATCTCGCGCGGCACCTTCGGCAGATGCGCGCCGTACGGCACCGCCGAAGGCGCGATCGTCCGCCAGCCGCGCGGGTCGCCGTCGGCGATGTGATCGTCGTCTTCCCACGGCCGGTTCGCGCTCGCCTTGCGGCCCGCATGCGCGAGCTGGATGCCCGGCACCGCGCCCGCCGCCTTGATCGCCGCGACCGAGCGCGCGAACGCGGCGGCCTGCCCGTCGCTCCAGAGACCGGTGCAGCCCGGCGTGATGCGGCCTTCCGGCGACACCGCGGTCGCCTCCGCGATCACGAGCCCCGCGCCGCCGCGCGCGATGCCCGCGAGATGCACGTGATGCCATTCGTTCGGCACGCCATCCTCGGCGACGTACTGGCACATCGGCGGCACCGCGATGCGGTTGCGCAGCGTGACGTCCTTCAACTGAAACGGTTCGAACAATGCGGCCATCTACTACTCCTTCGGTATTCGTGTTGCGGTCGGTGGGGTGATTCGGGTGATTCAGGTGATTCGGGCGATGCGGTGATGCTGCGATACGGCGCTGCGGCGTGCGATTGCGGCACGGCCCTGCAAGGCGACGGCGCCGTGCGGCGAAGCATGCGCATCGCGAAGCGATTCGATACGGCGTGACGCGGCGCGAGGCCGCCGAACGCGAGCCGACGTCGGCGCGGCTCGACGCGAACAGGGCTCGGCAACAGCGCGGCGAACGGTGCGCGACGCGTCCGCCCGCGCCGCGCATTACGTCTCGAGCAGATTGAGCAGCGCCTCGGCAACCGGCTCCGACGACGCCGGGTTCTGCCCTGTGACGAGCAGCCCGTCGACGACGACGTGCGGCGCCCAGTCGGCCGCGCGCGAGTAATTGCCGCCGTTCGTCTTCAGCATGTCCTCGACGAGAAACGGCACGACCTCGGTGAGCTCGACGGCCGCCTCCTCGCTGTTCGAGAAGCCCGTGACATTCAGGCCCTTCACGAACGACGCGCCCGACGGATCCTTCACGTTGCGCAGTACGCCGGGCGCATGGCAGACGGCCGCGACGGGCTTGTTCGTCGCGATCGCGCGCTCGATCAGCGCGATCGAATGACGGTCCTCGGCGAGGTCCCACAGCGGGCCGTGGCCGCCGGGATAGAACACCGCGTCGTAATCGTCGATCGACACGTCGGCGAGTTTGCGCGTCGACGCGAGCGCGGCCTGTGCTTCGGCGTCCTTCGCGAAACGGCGCGTCGCGTCGGTTTGTGAAGCCGGATCGTCGCTCTTCGGATCGACGGGCGGCAGCCCGCCGCGCGGCGACGCGAGCGTGAGCTCGGCGCCGGCGTCTTTCAGCGCGTAGTACGGCGCGGCCAGTTCCTCGAGCCAGAATCCGGTTTTCTTGCCGGTCGTGCCGAGTTCGTCGTGCGAAGTGAGAACCACGAGAATCTTCATCTGGATGCCCTCCTTGGCGTCTTGAGAATCAGGCGGCGCGGCCCGGACGGGCCCGCCGGTCGTACGTCTTCGAAGCGGCCGGCGTCCCGCTCGCGCGCGAGCGGAACGGCGCGGCCGCCGCCGCGGCGCGCATCGGGCGCGGCGCGACCGTCCGGCCGTGTCGTCCCGCCTCGCTGCGCGTCATGCCGCGCGCCGCTTCGGTCGGCAACGGGGCGCTCGGGCTTCGACGCGGCGTGCGCGCATCGCGCGTGCCGCCGGACACGGTCGCCCCGACGATCGCCCGGCGCCCGCGCCCGACGGCGCGCCGGCCGGCCTCCCCGCCATCGTCGAACGTGCGCGGCTTCGCGTCGAGCCTTTCGATGCTCGGCGAACGTCGCCCTCTCGCGAATCGATCCGCCTGCCGAACCGGAGCCGGTTCGCGTGGCACTCGTCGAAACGTCGCATGTTGCATGCCCGCTAATAGACCGGTCGTCTAGAAAATGATCGTGAAAAAACGCGGCGGCGCGCTTTCCATCGTACGCGCCGTCGCGCATTCCCTGTCTGTTCAACGCGCGCCCGTCAGACCGAGGACCCGGCGCGTGCTCGCCATCGCGACGGCGAGCGGCTCGCCGTCGCGCCGGATCTTCTCGATGAGCGTCGCGCCGACCCACAGCTCGTACAGCATCGCGGCCGTCTGCTGCGGCTCGAGATCGACCTTCAGCGAGCCGTCGTCGAGCGCCGCCGCGATGCACGCGGCGAGCCGCGCGACGATCTGCGACGTGCCGCGCTCGAGCGCCGCGCGCATCGCCTCCGACAGATCGCACACCTCGGCGCCGAGCTTGACGACGAGGCACTTGCCTTCGGGGTCGTTGCCCATCTGCATCTGCTGCCACTGGGTCCAGTAGCGCATCAGCCGATCGATCGCGGCGCCGGGGCCGCGCACGAGCAGTTCGTCGAGATGCGCGACGTAATCGTCGAAATACGATTCGAGAATCGATTCGCCGAACGCCTCTTTCGACCCGAAATAATGGTAGAACGACCCCTTCGGGACGCCGGCCGCCGCCAGGATCTCGTTCAGGCCGACGCCCGTGAAGCCCTTGCAGAGCATGATGGGCTTGGCGGTGTCGAGAATGTGCTGCCGGACGTCGGCGGTGGTTGCGGCGTTCATGAGGGTGGATGATAGCGCGGGATTAGACCAGTCGTCTAGCAACGGAAAATGGGCCTGGGGCGCGATAGGGAATGCGCCGGCAGACACGGTGAAAACGGCGGCGCACGCCGGCGGAATCGGCGCACGCGAGCGCCAACGCAAACCGGGCTTCGTACGCTCGCACGGCGTCGCGCGTCGGCGGCCTGCCCGAAAAACCGCCGGAGCGACCGTCTCGGTTCGCCCTCCCCCGCATGGTCCGGATCTGAAATCGGCCGGCGGCGGCGCTGCATCGCAACGGCGCGGTCGGTCGAATGGCGCCGGCAGGCGTCAGTCGCGTCGGCCGAAAAAGCGGCCTTCGGCTCGCACACCGTCGCTCGCGTCGGCGGCGCGCGCGGCGCCGTGCGGCGATTCCGCTCGTCGAATCATCGGCATGGCGCGCGCTCACGCGCGAGGCAACGCGCCGCCCGTCCGCCCGTCCGCCCGTCGACCCAGGCAACCCAAGCAACCCAAGCAACCCAAGCAACCCAAGTCTCGACATCCGGCGGACACCTCTGTTCGCTCCATTGCCGATGAGCATCGACGCGCTCGCTTCGCGGAGTGATGGACTTCAGCGAAAGCCCGACACCTCTATCGACGCGGCGCGCACTGTCAGGCGCCGCGTACGCACGGATCATCCGTTGCGCGCCGTTCATCGAGTTCCCCGGTCGAATCGATCCGTTTCGGCCGCGCACTGCCGCCGAAACGGCGTTCGCATGGCCGCCGAACCGATCAAAATCGATCCGTCGGCATACGGTCCCGGCGCCGCGCGCGACCGTCCGTGCGATACGCTCGTCGCCGAGCGCGGCGCGCGGACTTTCGCCGCGCCGCGCCGGCATCGGCGCGCCGCGGCACCGATGCCGGCGCGCCCGCCGCCCGCTTCGGTATTCCAACGCGCGCGCCGGCCGCATATCATTCGCGCATCGCGCATCCGCAGGGCCACCGGCGCGCGCCGCCTCCGACGAATGGACAGGCGCGCCCGCCCGCGCGGCGCAGCACACAGGAATCCTAGATGAACACCAAGCGTTCCCGGCCGGAACTCGTCGCCGCACTGCTCTGGGCGGCACTGTATCTCGCGAGCGGCTATCTCTCGCACGCGCTCAACGGTCCCGTCCGGCTGACGGGCTACATCTGGCTGCCGGCCGGCGTGACGGTCGGCGCGTTCATGCTGCGGCCCGTGCGCGAATGGCCGATGCTGGCCGCCGCGTTCGTCGCCGCGCAGCTCGCGCTGACGGGCATCGAGCACGGCAACCCGTTCAACGCGGCGCTGTTCGCGATCGACGAGCTCGGCGCGGCCGCGCTGGCGGTGGGGTTCGTGCGGCGCATCCGCTTCTCGCTCGAAGGCCTGTATTTCCTGCGCTCGGTGATCCTGGCCGGCGTGATCGCGGGCGTGCTCGGCGCGCTCGGCGGAGCGGCCTGGTACACGGTCGTCAACGGCGCGTCGTTCGTCGACGTCGGCCTCGTGTGGGCGGCGTCCGATTTCATCGGCGTGCTGCTCGTCACGCCGGTGCTCGCGTCGTGGTCGCGCTTTCGCGCGCACCGCTCGGGCGATCACGAGCGCTTCGACCTGATGCTCGGCATCGCCGCGTTCGCGCTGGTCGCGATCGGCGCCTTCGCGATCTTCGACGGCGACAGCGCGTCGAAATTCGGCATCGGCGCCGGCTTCGCGATGACCTACATTCCGCTGTTCCTGACCGTCGCGGTGACACTGCTGCTCGGTGGCCGCGCGGGCTCGTCGTCGGTGCTCGTGCTCGCGCTGATCGTGATCATGCAGACCGCGCAGGGCGAGGGCCCGTTCGCGTCGCTCGACGCGAATCATGGCCGTTCGCTGCTCGAAGCGCAGCTCTATCTCGCGGTCGCGTCGCTGCTGGTGCTGACGGTGAGCACGCTGAAGACGACGCGCGAGCGCGTGCACGAACACGCGCAGGTGCTGCGCAACAACATGGAGCTCGCGCTCGCGAGCGCCGGCCAGATCGCGTACGTGCTCGATCCGTCATCCGGGCGGATCGACTGGAGCGGCGACGTCGAGCGCGTATTCGGCGTGGGCGTCGACGCCGCGCAGATCGCGAGCGTGCCGCTCGTGCTCGAACGCGTGCATGCCGACGACCGCGACGCGCTGCGCGACTACTGGCGCGCCGAGATCGCGGGCGAGGATCGCGCATCGCTGTCGCTGCGCGTCGTGCAACGCGACGGCGGCACGCAAACGATCACCGATCACGGCGCGCCGCTGCTCGATTCGAACGTCGACGTGGCGGTGGTCGCGGGCGTGTGGCAGATCTGACCTGCCCCCTACAAACAGGGCCAGCCGGAGTCTAGTAAAGTTCGTTTTCGGAGAAGAAGACGAACATGAAGAAGCGCTTTACGGAACAGCAAATCATCGGGTTTCTGAAGGAAGCCGAGGCCGGTATGCCGGTCAAGGAACTGTGCAGGAAGCATGGGTTCAGTGACGCGTCGTTCTACACCTGGCGCGCGAAGTTCGGCGGCATGGAAGTCTCGGAAGCCCGCCGGCTCAAGGGCCTCGAGGTGGAGAATGCCCGACTGAAGAAACTGCTGGCCGAAGCAATGCTCGATATGGAAGCGTTGAAGGTTGTCGTCAAGGGAAAGCCCTGAGCCCGCAAGCCAAACGCGAAGCAGTGTTGGCGATTCGGGAGAAGGTCAACATCTCCGAGCGCCGCGCCTGCCGGCTTGTCGGGCTTTCTCGCAGCGTGCTGCATTACGACGCGAAGCCGGACCACGAGAATGAGGTGCTCGCGGCGCGTCTGGTGAAGTTGGCGCACGAACGTCGTCGATTCGGCTACCGCCGACTGCACGCCCTGGTGGAACGCGAAGGCACGCACGCCAATCACAAGCGCATCTATCGCCTGTACCGTGAGGCAGGGCTGGCTGTGCGGCGCCGTCGCAAGCGCCACGGCGTCATGATTGAGCGCGAGCAACTGGCATTGCCGGGCGCACCCAACGAGGTATGGTCAATCGATTTCGTGATGGATGCGCTTTCCAACGGCCGGCGCGTGAAGTGCCTGACCGTCGTCGACGATTTCACGAAAGAGGCTGTCGACATCGTCGTCGACCATGGCATCTCAGGTTTGTATGTCGCTCGGGCATTGGACCGTGCAGCTCGCTTCCGTGGCTATCCCAAGGCGGTGCGAACAGACCAGGGACCCGAATTTACGAGCCGCGCGCTTGACCAGTGGGCGTATGCGAACGGCGTCACGCTGAAGTTGATTCAGGCGGGCAAGCCCACGCAGAATGCGTACATCGAATCGTTCAACGGCAAGTTCCGCGACGAATGCCTTAACGAGCACTGGTTCACGACGCTCGCGCACGCTCGGGCAGTCATCGCGGCATGGCGTCAGGACTACAACGAGCAAAGGCCGCACAGCGCACTGAACTACCTTGCGCCGTCAGAGTTTGCGGCGAAACATCGGGCAACCGCGGACGCTCCTGCCGCTTTCCAGGAGTTGGTTTAAAGGGACTTTGCTAGAAGCCCATTGGCCCTATCGAAGGGGGCAGGTCACAAGCAGCGTGACGAAATCGCTGCCGAAGTTGAGCGGCTGGTGCTTGCTCACCCTCTTTGGCCGGTCCTGACCAGCATGCCGGGAGTCGGCGTCAGGACCGCTGCCAGACGCCTGACCGAAGCCGCCCCAAAAGCCTTCGCCACGGCTACTCATCTGGCGGCCTACGTTGGCCTCGCGCCGGTCACCCGGCGCTCAGGCTCGTCGATCCGGGGCGAACACCCGTCCAGACGGGGCAACAAGGTGCTCAACGCGCCTTGTTCCTCTCCGCCTTCGCTGCCTTACGAGACCCAGTCTCACGGGCCTATTCCTCGCGCAAGATCCAGCAGGGCAAGCGCCACAACCAAGCACTCATCGCGCTCGCACGGCGACGCTGCGACGTCCTGTTTGCCATGCTGCGCGACGGCACCATTTACCCACCCAAGTCAGCCCCTGACGCTTGACGAAAGACATAGGGCACCCGCGCGTGCTGTGCCGCAACATCGCCGCGCGGCGCCGCGCCCGTGCGCCGGAGCGATCCCGCCCCGATGTAGCGCGCGCCCGCCCACGCCGTTACATGCCGTAAACCTTTCGCCGGGCCGCCGCCGGCCGCTTTAAGAATCGTTTAAGACTCGGCCGGCACCATCCGTGGCCAGTACCGTTTCAGGAGGTTCCCGATGAGCACCGTCGACACGTCCGCCGCCGTCCGCCCGGCCGCCCCCTCGGCCAAACCGAAAACCATGCTGCGTCGGCTGCTCAGCCATCACGAGATCGCGACGCTGCTGATCCTGCTGCACGCGCCGATCGGCGCGAACGCGAAGCCGGAGCTGCCCGCGCTGCAGGAAGCCGGCCTTGTCGAAATGATCCGCTCGGATATGGACGCGGCGCCATCCTTTCGTCTGACGGAAGACGGCAGCGCCGTGCTCAAGGGCCTCGGCTATCGGTAACGCGCCGCTCGCCGCCCGTCCTCGACGGCGCGGCAACGCGGCGGCGGCGCAACGTCGCGGCCGCTCCGCCGACCCGACCGGCCCGACGGGCCGGTTCGCTTTTGCGCGCTCGGCGCCGAGCCACGCGCCCGGGCCCCCGGATCGTCGGCCGTCCGCTCCGCGCGGGCACGCCCGGCGGCCGGCGCGGCGCCTGCGCGTCAAGCCCCCCGCCCCTCCTGCAGCATCAGCCGATACTCGGTCGGCGTCACGCCGACCGTCGCCTTGAACTGCCGCGTGAACGCGCTGTGATCGGTGTAGCCGCACAGCGCGGCGACGTCCGTCACCTTGTCGTGGGTGACGAGCAGCGCGGTGGCCGCGTCGAGCCGCGCCTTCAGCAGCATCTGCCGCGGCGTCAGATGAAACACCTTGTGAAAATAGCGCTCGAGCTGCGCAACCGACATGCCCGCCATCCCGGCGAGATGCTTCAGGTTCAGCGGCTGCACGTAATGCGCGTGGATGTAGCGCACGACGTCCGCGATGCGGCTGTACGCCGGATGCGAGCTCTCGTGCGCGCGCAGGTCGCGCGAAAGCCCCGCGATCCCGACGATCCTCCCCTGCGCGTTGCGCAGCGGCTCCTTGCACGTCAGGCACCAGCCGGGCTGGCGGCCCGAGTACAGATGCAGCTCCAGTTGATCGGTCAGTTGCCGGCCGCCCGCGATGATCGTCAGATCCTGCTCGACGTAGCTGCGCCCGAAGCGGCGCGGAAAGACTTCGTCCGCGGCCTTGCCGTACAGGTCGCGCTTGTCCTTGTAGCCGCAGCGCTGCGCGAGCGTGCGGTTCACGAGCGCGTAGCGCGCGCGCACGTCCTTCACGAAGAACGCGACGTCGGGCAGCGCGTCGAACACCGGCTCCAATTGCGCGAAGTGCGCGAGCATCGCGGCGAAGCCGTCGTCGTCGCCTTCGAGTGCGGCGCCCGACGACGGCGGCGAAGCACACGCGCCGTTCCCGGCCGCCGGCGTCGGGCCGGCGGCCGTGGAGGCGGCCGATGCGGCGGACAACTTCTCGGGCGGCACGGCAAGCAAAGTCATCATACGGGTCTCGCGCGTCGTCACACGGTTGGCGTCGATTATAGGAGCGCGTCGTCGGACGCGGCGAGCAGCGTGTCGATGCGCGCGGGCGAGAACGGCGGGCGCGGCGGCGCGTCGTCCCAGCCGAAATACGCGTGCGCGGCCGCGCCGCATACGCGCCCCTGGCACGCGCCCATCGCGCAGCGCGTGAGCAGCTTCGCGTCGCGCGCCGACGCATGCGCGCGCACCGCGCCGATCGTCACGTCCTCGCAGCGGCACAGCAGCGTATCGTCGGGCGGCAGCGCGCGGGCCGCGTCGCGCAGCGCGAACGTGCGCGCGACGCGCGCCGCGAAGCGCCGCCATCTCGCGCGGCGGCGCAGCAACGCGGCCATGCGCGCGCGGCCGTGCGGCGCGGCGTGCGCGCCGCCCGCCGCGAGCCCGGCGAGCTCGCCCTCGATCCGCGCGAGCTCGACGCCGCCGACGCCCGTGCATTCGCCCGCCGCGTACACATGCTCGACCGACGTGCGCTGCGCGTCGTCGACCGCGATCGCACGCTCGCGCACCGCGCAGCCGAGCGCCAGCGCGAGCGTCAGGTTCGGCACGAGGCCGAAGCCGCAGGCAAGACGCTCGCAATCGAGCGTCTCGCGCGCGCCGCCCCGCTCGATCGTGACCGCGCGCACGCGCGCGTCGCCGTGCGCCTCGCGCACGACCGCGCCCGTCAGATAGCGCGTGCCGACGAAGCCGCGCGTGAGCCGCGCGGCCTGCGCGAGCTTCGACGGCGTCGCCGCGAGCGACAGCGCGAAGCGCGCGAGCGCGCCGGGCGGCGCCTGCTCGACGAGCGCGACGACCCGCGCGCCCGCCGCGCGCGCGGTGGCGAGCGAGGCGATCAGAAGCGGGCCGCTGCCCGCGATCACGACACGCTCGCCGCGCACCGGCGCGCCGCCCTTGACGAGCGCCTGCAAGCCGCCCGCGCCCGTCACGCCGGGCAGCGTCCAGCCGGCAAACGGCAGCAGCAGCTCGCGCGCGCCGCAGCACAGAATCAGCTTCCGGTAGCCGAGCACGAGCGCGCGCTGCTCGTCCTCGACGAGCAGCGCGCCGGGCCGCGGCGCGGCGACGACGCGTGTAGCCGCCAGATGGCGCACGTTCGGCTGCCGCAGCACGCCGAAGCTCGCGCGCGCGAGCGCGCCGGGCGCGGCGTGCGGCCCGTGTCGCCACACCTGTCCGCCGGCGCGCGGGTTGTCGTCGACGATCGCGACCGTGCAGCCGCTGCGCGCCGCCGCGCGCGCGGCGGCGAGGCCCGCCGGCCCCGCGCCGACGATCGCGACGTCGACCGTCAAAATCTCGTTCGTCATCGCGTGCGCTCCACCTGCATGCCCTCGCGGCAGAGCGTCTGGCATGCAAGCCTGCGCCGCCCGTCGATCGTCACCCTGCACTCGTGGCACACGCCCATCCCGCAAAAAGGCGCGCGCGCCGCGCCGGTGCACGACGTGCGCGCCGTGTCGTCGCCGGCGAGCGCGAGCGCGGCCGCGACGGTCGTCCCGTCGACCACCTCGAGCGCGCGGCGGTCCAGATAAATGATCATCGAAGCTCTCCGGCCGCGGCCGATTTCGAAGTCGACAGAAAACGCGCCGGCCGATACGGCTCGGCGTCGATCGCCGCGCGCTCGCCGAACATCAGCGCGGCGAGCACGCGTGCGCTGCCCGGCGCGGTCGTCACGCCAAGCCCCTCGTGCCCGAGCGCGAGCCACACGCCGCGCCGCGACGGATGCTCGCCGAGCAGCGGCAGGCCGTCGGGGCTCGCCGCGCGAAAGCCCGTCCACGCGCGGATGCCGTTCAGGCCGGCGAGCGCGGGCAGATAGCCGAGCGCGCGCCGCAGCATCCGCGCGAGCACGGGCGCCTCGACGCGCGGGTCTTCGGTGTCGAACTGCCGCGACGAGCCGATCAGCAATTGCCCCGTCGGCCGCGGCTGCACGTTGAACGCGACCGACGTGCCGTCGCTCGCGTGCGCGCTCGCCGCGTAGCCGAGCTCGACCAGCTGGTGCGACACCCGCGCCGGATAGCGGTCGGTGATCAGCAGATGGCCCTTCTTCGGCCGCAGCGGCAGCTCGGGCACGAGCGCGCGCGCGGCGACGCCGTTCGCGACGACGACGGCGTTCGCGCGCAGCACGTCGCCGCCTTCGAGCGCGACGCGCGCGCCTTCGAGCGCGACCGCCCTCGCGCGCCGCAGCGCGACGCCCGGCAGCCGGTGCAGCAACCAGTGCGCGGCGGCGGGCGCGTACAGGATGCCGTCGCCCGGAATCTTCAGCGCGCCGCCCAGGTCCGTGCGCAGCATCGGCTCGAGCGCGGCGAGCGCCGCGCGGCCGATCAGCTCGCCCGCGACGCCGCGCGCGCCGAGCGCGCCGAGCGCCGCCTGCTTCGCGCGCGCGAGGTCCATCTCGTGCGCATCGGCCGCGAGCCACAGCGTGCCGCAGTTGCGATACGCGCAGCCTTCCGGCATCGCGTCGCGCAGCGCGCGCCACAGCCCGATCGAGTAATGCGTGAGCGCGAGCTCGGCCGCGTTGTCGTCCATCGCGACCAGGTGGCCCATGCCCGCGGCCGTCGCGCCGCCGCCGCCGTCGTCGACGACGACGACGCGCAGCCCGCGCAGCGCGAACTCGTGCGCGCACGCGGCGCCGACGATGCCCGCGCCGATCACGATGACGTCGGTCGGCGAATCGGTCACGATGCGATGCCCCAGCCGAACGGATCGTCGTCCTCGATCACGAGCGTCGCCTCCGCGCTCAGGTGCGCGCTGCCGCGGATCGTCGGCACGACGCCGCCTTCGGCCGCCGCGTAGCTCGCCGAGAACACGCTGCCGATCACGCTCGCCTGCCGCCACGTCACGCCCGCCACGAGCTTGCCGTCGGCGGCGAGGCACGCGAGCTTCGCGCTCGTGCCGGTGCCGCACGGCGAGCGGTCGTACGCGTGGCCCGGGCAGAGCACGAAGCTGCGGCTGTCGTACTCGGGATCGTCGGCGAACAGCTCGATGTGATCGATCGGCGCGCCGTCGCGGCCCGTCACGCCCGCGCGCTCGAGCGCCGCGCGCACCGCCGACGCGTACGCGGCGAGCGCCGCGACGTTCTCGCCCGCGACGCGCTGGCCGTGATCGCTCACGAGGAAGAACCAGTTGCCGCCCCACGCGACGTCGCCCGTCACCGCGCCGTGCCCCGGCACGTCGACGACGACGTCCTTCGCGTGCCGGTACACGAGCACGTTGCGCACGCTCACGGACAGATCGTCGTGCAGCGTCGCCTCGACGTCGCCCACCGGCGTCTCGATCCGATGCACGCCCGGCCCGATGCGCCCCATGTGGTGCAGCGTGCGCACGAGGCCGATCGTGCCGTGCCCGCACATGCCGAGATAGCCCGCGTTGTTGAAGAAGATCACGCCCGCCGCCGCGCCGGCCGAGACGGGCTCGCACAGCAGCGCGCCGACGAGCACGTCGCTGCCGCGCGGCTCGAGGATGCAGGCGGCGCGGTAGCGGTCGTGCTCGCGCGCGAGCACGGCCAGACGCTCGGCCATCGTGCCGCCGCCGAGCGCCGGAAAGCCGGACACGACGACGCGCGTGGGTTCGCCGCCCGTGTGCGAATCGATGATGTGGATGTGCTTCATGTCGCGTCGATCCAGGGTGGAAATGCGCATAGCTTCCCTTGTCGCGGATCGCGCCGCTTGTGGGTTTTCGATGACGCGCGCGACGAAATCGGCACAGCCCGGCGCGCGCGGCGGCGATCCCGCCCCGATTGTGCCGATTTCATCTTTTCACGGTTGGAAAAGGCTCAAGCCTCGCGGCGCGCCGACGGCGATACTGGTTCACGCACCGACGCCCCCGTCGGCCATCTCATTCGAACGTAGGAGATACTCAGTGAGCCGTCACGCGATTCAATGGAGCGGGGTCTTCCCCGCCGTCAGCACCCAGTTCAAGCCGGATTTCTCCCTCGATGTCGACGCGACGCACCGCGTCGTGAAGAACCTGGTGAACGACGGCGTGTCGGGCCTCGTCGTCTGCGGCACGGTGGGCGAGAACACGTCGCTCGGCACGGCCGAGAAGCTCGCGGTGATCGAAGCGGCGCGCGACGCGGCGGGCGGCAAGGTGCCCGTGATCGCCGGCGTCGCGGAGTTCACGACCGAGTTCGCGCGCAACACCGTGCGCGAGGCGCAGCGCGTGGGCGTGGACGGCGTGATGGTGATGCCCGCGCTCGTCTACTCCGCGAAGCCGCACGAGACGGCCGCGCACTTTCGCGCGGTCGCGTCGAGCACCGATCTGCCGGTGATGGTCTACAACAACCCGCCGATCTACAGGAACGACGTGACGCCCGACGTGCTGATCGCGCTGCAGGACTGCGAGAACATCGTCTGCTTCAAGGATTCGTCGGGCGACACGCGCCGCTTCGTCGACCTGCGCAACGCGGTCGGCGATCGCTTCGTGCTGTTCGCGGGCCTCGACGACGTCGTCGTCGAGAGCATCGCCGTTGGCGCGCAGGGCTGGGTGTCCGGCATGTCCAACGCGTTCCCGAAGGAAGGCGAGACGCTGTTTCGCCTCGCGAAGCAAAAGCGCTTCGACGAGGCGCTCGCGCTGTATCGCTGGTTCATGCCGCTCCTGCACCTCGATGCGCGCCCGGACCTCGTCCAGTGCATCAAGCTGTGCGAGGAGCTCGTCGGCCGCGGCAGCGCGCTCACGCGCCCGCCGCGCCTCGCGCTGCAAGGCGACACGCTGGCGCACGTGAAGGCGATCGTCGCGAAGGCGCTCGAAACGCGTCCGACGCTGCCCGACGTCGGCCTTTGAGCGACGCGGATGCGGCGCGCGGCGGGGATTCCGGCGCCGGCTTGAGCCCCGCCCCGGCTCGGGCGACGTGCGCGGCGCGGAACGCGCCGTCATGCGCCCGCCGCCGATCGCCGCACGCGCCGCGTTGCGTGCGCGATGCGCGATGCGCGACGCCGCCGATCGGGCGCCGGCCTTGCGTTTCGCGCGGAGGCGATGCCGCGCGAAACCGCCGCGACGGCTCGCCCGCGCGCCGCAGCACGATTCGGCTGAATCGGCCGGGCGCGCCGCCGCGGATCGGCGCGCGCCTCGCCGTCGCACGGGCCGCCCCGCCCGCCGCCACGCAAGCGCGGCTGTAACGGCCGAGGCGGCCGCGGCGGGCGCGCCGTCAGCTCCGCCCGCCGCGGCCCTCCCATGCGCCGCCGCGCCCCGCCCGCCGCTCGAGACGATCGAAACCCGTCCATCAAATCAAGGAGACAAGCCCATGCCCGCCCAAGGCAATGCCCAGCGAACCGCGCCGCTCGCGCGGCCCGCGCCCACCGACGCCGGCCACGGCAAGTTCAAGAAACAGCTGTCGCTCACCGATCTGACGTTCATCGGCCTCGGCGCGATCTTCGGCTCGGGGTGGCTGTTCGCCGCGAGCCACGTATCGACGATCGCGGGCCCGGCCGGCATCCTCTCGTGGCTGCTCGGCGGCTTCGCGGTGCTGCTGCTCGGCATCGTCTACTGCGAGCTCGGCGCGGCGCTGCCGCGCGCGGGCGGCGTCGTCCGCTATCCGGTGTTCTCGCACGGCCCGCTGCTCGGCTACCTGATGGGCGCGATCACGCTGATCGCGTTCTCGAGCCTGATCGCGATCGAAGTCGTCGCCGCGCGCCAGTATGCGGCCGCGTGGTTTGCGGGCCTGACCGTCGAGGGCTCGGGCAATCCGACGACGCTCGGCTGGCTCGTGCAGGCGGCGCTGCTCTGTTTCTTCTTCTACCTGAACTATTCGAGCGTGAAGACGTTCGCGAAGGCGAACAACGTCATCAGCGTGTTCAAGTTCGTCGTGCCGCTCGCGGTGATCGTCGTGCTGTTCGCGTTCTTCAAGCCCGCGAACCTCACCCTGCACGGCTTCGCGCCGTTCGGCATGCCCGGCGTCGAGATGGCCGTGTCCGCGGGCGGCATCATCTTCGCGTATCTCGGCCTCACGCCGATCGTCTCGGTCGCGAGCGAGGTGCGCGACCCGCAGCGCACGATTCCGATCGCGCTGATCCTGTCGATCGTGCTCTCGACGCTGATCTACGTGCTGCTGCAGCTCGCGTTCCTCGGCGGCATCCCGAGCGCGATGCTCGCGGGCGGCTGGCTCGCGTACATGGTCGTCGCCGACGCGATGATCTCGCCGTCCGGCTGCGGCAATATCTACATGAACGCGACGCCGCGCGTCGTCTACGGCTGGGCGAAGACGGGCACGTTCTTCAAGGTGTTCGCGCGCGTCGACGAGGCCTCCGGCATTCCGCGCGCGGGGCTGTGGCTCACGTTCGCGCTGGCGCTCTTCTGGACGCTGCCTTTCCCGTCGTGGGAGGCGCTCATCAACACCGTGTCGGCCGCGCTCGTGCTGAGCTACGCGGTCGCGCCGGTATCGGTCGCCGCGCTGCGCCGCACCGCGCCCGGGCTGCCGCGGCCGTTTCGCGCGAGCGCGTTCGCGCTCACCGGCCCCGCTTCGTTCGTGATCGCCGCGCTGATCGTCTACTGGTCCGGCTGGCGCACCGTGTCGTGGCTGCTCGGGCTGCAGATCGCGATGTTCGCCGTCTATCTCGCGTGCCGCCGCCGGGTGCCCACCGCGCATCTGAGCCTCGCCGAGCAGGTGCGCTCGTGCGCGTGGCTGATCGCGTTCTACGCGCTGATGATCGTCGCGTCGTATTTCGGCGGCTTCGGCGGCACCGGGCAGCTCGCGCACCCGTACGACACGTTCGCCGTCGCGGCCGTCGCGCTCGTCATCTACTACTGGGGCGCGCATACCGGCGTGCCGTCCGCGAAGCTGCAGCTCGACGACGACGAGAACTGACGCGCGGCGCGGGCGCATCCGCTTTTTCAACGGCCGCGCGGCGACGCGCGGCCCGCACTTTCTGCGAGGAGAACCATGCGACTCACTGGCGAGCTTTTGATCGGCCAATCGGCGACGTTCGGACAACACGGCGCGTTCCGCGCGATCGAGGCGGCCACGGGCGCGCCGCTCGAGCCGGCGTTCGGCGGCGCGAGCCTGCAGGACCTGGACGCCGCGTGCGCGCTCGCCGACGACGCGTTCGACGCGTACCGCGAGACGAGCCTCGACGCACGCGCCGCGTTTCTCGACGCGATCGGCCGGCACATCGTCGCGCTCGGCGACGCGCTGATCGAGCGCTGCGCGGCCGAATCGGGGCTGCCGCGCGCGCGGATCGAAGGCGCGCGCGCGCGCACCGTCGGGCAGCTCGCGCTGTTCGCGGCCGTCGTGCGCGACGGCGGCTTCATCGACGCGCGCATCGACCCCGCGCGCGCGCAGCGCAAGCCGCTGCCGCGCGTCGACCTGCGGCTGCGCAATATCGCGATCGGCCCCGTCGCCGTGTTCGGCGCGTCCAATTTTCCGCTCGCGTTCTCGGTCGCGGGCGGCGACACGGCGTCCGCGCTCGCGGCCGGGTGCCCGGTGATCGTCAAGGCGCACGGCGCGCATCCCGGCACGTCCGAGCTCGTCGGCCGCGCGATCCAGGCGGCGGTGCGCGAATGCGGGCTGCCGGCGGGCGTGTTCTCGCTGCTGTTCGACGCGTCGCGCGAGATCGGCCAGGCGCTCGTCGCCGATCCGCGCATCAAGGCGGTCGGCTTCACGGGCTCGCGGCGCGGCGGCGTCGCGCTGATGCGCATCGCCGCCGCGCGGCCCGAGCCGGTTCCCGTCTACGCCGAGATGAGCTCGATCAATCCGGTCGTGCTCATGCCCGGCGCGCTCGCCGCGCGGCACGACGCGATCGCGCAGCAGTTCGTCGCGTCGCTCACGCTCGGCGCGGGCCAGTTCTGCACGAATCCGGGGCTGATTCTCGCGATCGACGGCCCGGCGCTGCGCGCGTTCGAGAAGGCCGCGGCGGCCGCGATCGACGCCGCCGCCGCGCAGACGATGCTCACGCCGCCCATCCACGCGAGCTACCGCGAGGGCGTCGCGCGGCTCGCGTCGCACCGCGCGGTCGAGCGGCTCGGCGAAGGCCCCGCCGGCGGGCCCTTCGCCGCGCGCGCCGCACTGTTCGCGACGACGGCCGACGCGTTGCTCTGGCACGCCGAGTTGCGCGACGAAGTGTTCGGCCCCGCGTCGCTCGTCGTGCGCTGCGCGGATGCCGACGCGCTGCACCGCGTGCTGAAGTCGCTCGAAGGCCAGCTGACGATCGCCGCGCATCTCGGCGAGCGCGACGCGCCGCTGTTCGCCGCGCTGCGCCCGACGCTCGAGCGCCGCGCCGGGCGCATCCTCGTGAACGGCTTCGGCACGGGCGTCGAGGTCGGCCACGCGATGGTACACGGCGGACCGTTCCCGGCGACGTCGGACCCGCGCACGACGTCGGTCGGCGCGCGCGCGATCGAGCGCTTCCTGCGGCCGGTGTCGTATCAGGACGTGCCCGACGCGCTGCTGCCCGATGCGCTGCGCGACGCGAACCCGCTGCGCGTGCCGCAACGCATCGACGGCGCGCTCGCGCCGCGGGAGGCGCGCAATGCATGATCGGCCAGACCTCGCGCGGCCGGACGTCGTCCTGTCGCTCGACGACGTGCGCGCGCTCGCGCTGCGCGTGCTCGCGCACCACGGGCTGTCCGACGCGCACGCGCGCGCGATCGCGAACGTGATCACGCAGGGCCAGCGCGACGAATGCCATTCGCACGGCGTCTACCGGCTGCTCGTCTGCGCGCGCTCGCTGCGCCTGGGCAAGGTCGACCCGCAAGCGGTGCCGACGCTGCGCCGGCTGTCGCCGTCGATCGTCGCGGTCGACGCGCATCGCGGCTTCTCGCTGCTCGCGTTCGAGACGGGCCTGCCGGTGCTCGTCGAGATGGCGCGCCGGCACGGCATCGCCGCGATGGCGATCAACCGCTGCTACCACTTCTCGGCGCTGTGGCCGGAGGTCGAGGCGCTCGCCGCTCACGGCCTTGCCGGCCTCGCGATGAATCCGAGCCATGGCTGGGTCGCGCCGGAAGGCGGCACGCGGCCGGTGTTCGGCACGAATCCGCTCGCGTTCGCGTGGCCGCGCCCGGGCGGCACGCCGTTCGTGTTCGATTTCGCGACGAGCGCGATCGCGCGCGGCGACCTCGAACTGCACGCGAAAGCGGGCAAGCCGATTCCGCCGCACTGGGCGATCGACGCGAACGGCGCGCCGACCACCGATCCGCAAGCCGCGCTGCAAGGCGCGATGCGCACGTTCGGCGGGCACAAGGGCTCGGCGCTCGCGGCGATGATCGAGCTGCTCGCCGGCGCGCTGATCGGCGACATGACGAGCGCCGAGTCGCTCGCGTTCGACGAAGGCGCCAGCGCGACGCCGTGCCATGGCGAGCTCGTGATCGCGCTCGATCCGAAGACGTTTCTCGGCGACGCACTCGACGCCGGCCTCGCACGCGGCGAGCGCATGTTCGAGGCGATCGTCGCGCAGGGCGCGCGGCTGCCGTCGCAGCGGCGCTTCGACGCCCGCGCGCGCAGCGCCGCGCACGGCGTGCGGATCCCGGCCCGGCTCCACGACGAGATCGTCGCGCTGCTCGACTGACGGGCGCGCCGCGCCGCCCGAAGCCGCCCGAAGCCGCCCGCAGCCGCCCGCGCGCGCCGCCGCGCGGTTGGGCGGTTGGGCGGCGCCCCCACACGGTTTACGGCCGGTCGGCAATTGCCGATTTCCACGATGCCGCCGCTGCCGTCGGCTATTCGTCAGTCCTGTAGAATCGCCGGCATTGCGTCACGTTCGTCTTCCGCGCGGCTCCCGTCCGGCCGCCGCGCGGTTCGTGTCCCGTGCGCCACCCCGCGCGTTGCACCGTCTGTTCGACAACGAGGCCCGCCGCCCGGCCCCGTTTTTTCGCGCGGTACACAACCATTCGAACCAAGATCGCCCTGACCATGCCCGCTTCCGAACTGAGCGCCGTCTCGAGCGCCCCGCCCCGCGCCCTGACGGGCCGCGACTACAAGACGCTCGGCCTCGCCGCACTGGGCGGCGCGCTGGAGTTCTACGATTTCATCATCTTCGTGTTCTTCGCGCCCGCGATCGGCCAGTTGTTCTTTCCGCACGACATTCCCGACTGGCTGCGCCAACTGCAGACGTTCGGCATCTTCGCGGCCGGCTATCTCGCGCGGCCGCTCGGCGGCATCGTGATGGCGCACTTCGGCGACCTCGTCGGCCGCAAGCGGATGTTCACGTTGAGCGTGCTGCTGATGTCGGTGCCGACGCTCCTGATGGGCCTGCTGCCCACCTACGACAGCGTCGGCATCCTCGCGCCCGTCGTGCTGCTGCTGTTGCGCGTGCTGCAAGGCGCGGCGGTGGGCGGCGAAGTGCCGGGCGCGTGGGTGTTCGTCTCCGAGCACGTGCCGCCGCAACGCATCGGCTATGCGTGCGGCACGCTGACGGCGGGCCTGACCATCGGCATCCTGCTCGGCTCGCTCGTCGCGACGGCCGTCAACAGCCGCTTCTCGACGGCCGAGGTTGCCGCGTTCGCGTGGCGCATCCCGTTCCTGCTCGGCGGCGTGTTCGGCCTGTTCTCCGTCTACCTGCGCCGCTGGCTGCACGAGACGCCCGTGTTCGCCGAAATGAAGGCGCGCAAGACGCTCGCGGCCGAAATCCCGCTGAAGGCCGTGATCCGCGACCACGGCCGCGCGGTGATCGTATCGATGCTGATCACGTGGATGCTGTCGGCGGCAATCGTCGTCGTGATCCTGATGACGCCGACGCTGCTGCAAAAGCAGTTCCACATCGCGCCCGCGACCGCGCTGTTCGCGAACAGCATCGCGACGCTGTGCCTCACGGCCGGCTGCATCACCGCCGGCTCGCTCGCCGACCGCTTCGGCGCGAAGGCGGTGCTGTCGATCGGCGGCGTCGCGCTCGCCGCGTGCTACTACGCGATGTACACGCAGATCGCCGTCGACGCGGCGCGCCTCGTGCCGCTCTACGGGCTCGCGGGCTTCACCGTCGGCACGATCGGCGCGGTGCCGTTCGTGCTGGTGAAGAGCTTTCCGGCCGTCGTGCGCTTCTCGGGCATCTCGTTCTCGTACAACGTCGCGTACGCGGTGTTCGGCGGGCTCACGCCGGTAATCGTGTCGCTGCTGATGAAATCGCACTCGCTCGCGCCGGCGCACTATGTCGCGGCGATCTGCGTGCTCGGCGCGGTCGCGATGCTGTTCTCGAAGGACGCCGAATAACGCCGGTTGCGCGCGCGGCGCGGCACGCGTCGTGCTTGGGTGCTTCGGCGTTCCGGTGCTTTGGGTGCTTTGGGGGCTTCCCGCGTTTCGGCGCTTTCGGTCGTGCTCCGGTCACGCTCCGGTCGCGTTTGGGCCGTGCTTCCGGGCGCGCGCGTAGCGCGCGCCGCGCAAGCCGCCGCCGAAAGGGCACGGCCGCCCGTGCGCGCCGCATCGACATTTCAGCAGACCCCGTAACGTCGCCGTCCCGCGCCGCCCTACGATGCGTGCATGGACACGCACCTTCCCCACCCCGCCCTTTCCCGCGCCGCGCTCGTGCGGATCGTGTCGACCGTCAGCGCGGGCTTCGTGATCACGCAGCTCGACGTGACGATCGTCAACGTCGCGCTCGCGCGCATCGGCATCGATCTGCATACGAGCGTCGCGGGCCTGCAATGGATCGTCGACGCCTACACGCTCGCGCTCGCGGGCCTGATGCTGTCGGCCGGCGCGCTCGGCGACCGGTTCGGCGCGCGCCGGCCGTTCGCCGCCGGGCTCGCGCTCTTCGCCGTCGCATCGTTCGTCTGCGGCATCGCCGCGAACGCGGCGACGCTCATCGCCGCGCGCGCGCTGCAAGGGCTCGCGGCGGCCGCGATGCTCCCGAACTCGCTCGCGCTGCTCAACCATGCGTGCGCGCACGATCCACGGCTGCGGGCGCGCGCGGTCGGCTGGTGGACCGCGTCGGGCGCGATCTCGATCGCGGCGGGCCCGGTGATCGGCGGCGTGCTGATCGCGCAGTTCGGCTGGCGCAGCATCTTCTTCGTCAATCTGCCGCTGTGCGCGGCGGGCCTCGCCGCGACGCGCCTGTGGATCGACAGCGACGACACGCGCGCGGCGGCCGCTTCGTCGGCCTCGTCCGCCTCGTCCGCTTCATCCGCCGCCGACGGCGCGCACCATTCTCACCCGGCGGCGGACCGGCGCGCATCCGGCCCGAATGCCTGCGCCCCCGCGCCCAAGCGCGCCGCCGGCGCCGGAACACGCGGCCTCGACCTGCCCGGCCAGTGCCTCGCCGTCGTCGCGCTCACGCTCTTCACCGGCGCGGTGATCGACTGGCATCCGGCGCTCGTCGCGATCGCGCTCGCGGCGGGCGCCGCGTTCGTGTTCGTCGAATCGCGCAGCGCGCACCCGATGATGCCGCTCGCGCTGTTCAGGCGGCGCACGTTCAGCGTCGCCGTGCTGTTCGGTGTCTGCATGAATCTGTCGTACTACGGGATCATCTTCGTGCTGAGCCTGTATTTGCAGCGCGTGCGCCACAACACGCCGCTCGAGGCAGGGCTCGCGTTCCTGCCGCTCACGGGGGGCTTCCTGCTGTCGAACGTCGCGAGCGGCTGGGCGACCGCGCACTACGGCCCGCGCCGGCCGATGATCGCCGGCGCGCTGATCGGCGCGACCGGTTTCGCGCTGCTGAGCGCGGTGCGTGCCGATACGCCGATCGCGATGCTCGTCGTGCCGTTCCTGCTGATTCCGGGCGGCATGGGGCTCGCGGTGCCCGCGATGACGACGACGGTGCTCGCCTCGGTCGAACGCGCGCGCGCCGCAACCGCGTCGGCCGTGCTCAATACCGCGCGGCAGGCGGGCGGCGCGATCGGCGTCGCCGCGTTCGGCGCGCTCGCGAGCGGCGCGCGGCCGCCGGACATCGTGTCGGGATTGCACGCGTCGGCGTACGTATCGGCCGCGCTCTTCGTGTTCGCCTCGGCGATGGCGGCCTTCGTGCACGGCGCGCCGCAGCCGGCGGCGGGCAAGCCGGCGAACGCGAACGCACGCTGACGCGGCGCGAACCCGCCGCGCGCGCGTCATGTCATGAGCGAGGACGCGGGTGCGAAAGCGAAAAAACGCCCGCGGAAAAGGGAACCATCGGGCAACGGGATCGACGCGGTGTACGCCGCGCGCTTGCCGAACGCGGCCGGCGCCCGCCTGCGCTTCAAGCGGCGCGCCGCGCGCGCCGCGCATGCCGCGAAGCGCTCAGCGCAGCGATCCGTAGGATGACGAGGGCCGCCGCGCGCCGTCGATGCTCGCGCCGCCCGCGCCCGTCACGTACAGCAGCAGGAAGCCGCCCGCGATCGCGACGTTCTTCCAGAAATGCACGACCATGTCGCGCTGCAGAGCCGAACTGGTCGCGTCCCAGAAATTGTGTCCGATCAGCGCGGCCGCGAGCGTGTAGAGCGCGAGCACGAGCGCGAGCGGCTTCACCTGGTAGCCGACGATGAGCAGCACGCCGCCGATCGCCTCGAGCGCGACGATCACGGGCGCCGCGACCTGCGTGAACGGCACGCCGAGCCCCTTCAGATACCCGACGAACTCGCCATAGCCCATCAGCTTCATCGCGCCGCCCCAGAGGAACAGCACGGCGAGCAGGAGCCGTGCGAAGAAAATGACGCCGGAATCGACGGAACGCGTCATGCGTGACCTCCTCTGATCAATCGACGAACACCGCGCCGTGCGCGGCGTATCTCGTAAATCCGCCAGAATAGGAGGTCTCGTCCGTCGTTCCAAGCAAAAGGTTGTAGCAAATCTTTACACGGCAGTCCGTACGAAACGCGTGTGAACGCAGCGGTGCGGCGCGTGCGCGCCCGCTCGCCGCCCGTGTGCACCGCCGGATCGAACGCTTCGAACGCTTCGAACGCTTCGGGCGATTCGGGCGATTCGGGCGATTCGAACAAAACCGCGCGCGGCCGCGAACGACGGCGAACACGCGAACGCGCTCGCCGCCCGCGCGTTCCGTCCGCATTCAGTGCACGATCATCCCCGTGAGCCAATACGCCTGCACGCAGGTCATCACACCGACGACGAGCGCGAAGAACAGGCTATGCCGCAGCGTGAAGCGGAACAGATCCGCCTCGTGGCCGACGAGGCCGACCGCCGCGCATGCGACCGCGATCGACTGCGGCGAGATCATCTTGCCCGCGACGCCGCCCGTCGTGTTCGCCGCGACGAGCAGCGTGCTCGGCACGCCGATCTGCTGCGCGGTGGTCGCCTGCAGCGAACAGAACAGCGCGTTCGACGACGTGTCCGAGCCCGTCAGGAACACGCCGATCCAGCCGAGCAGCGGCGAGAAGAACGGGAACGCCGCGCCCGTGCCCGCGAGCAGCAGCGCGAGCGTCGTCGACATCCCCGAATAGTTCTCGACGAACGCGAACGCGAGCACGAGGCCGATCGACAGCACCGGGCGCTTCAGGTCCTTCAGCACCTCGAAGAACGTGCGCACGCCGGTGCGCGCCGGAACGTTCAGGATTGCCATCGATACGATCGCCGACAGCAGGATCGCGGTGCCCGTCGCCGCGAGCAGATCCCAGTTGAACACGGCGGGCACGGGCGTCGGATGCGCGACGACGGGCGCCATCTTCTGCGTGAGCTTGTCGAGATGCGCGACGTGGAACTGCAGCGTCGTGAACGCGAGCGCGCCGCCCTTGGCGAACAGCGCCTTGAAAGGCTTCATGCTCCAGATCGTCACCATCACGGTGAGCACGACGAACGGCGACCACGCGCGCGCGATCTGCGCGAACGAATACGGCGAAGGCTCCCGGCCGCCCGTCGCGCGCGCGCCGCCCAGCCCCCCCGGCATGCCGCCGAGCGCGAGCGCGCCGCCGCCCGCCGACACGAGCCGTTGCGCGCGCGCGGCCTCGCGCGCGCGCAACGGCCGCCACACCTTCAGGAACGACGCGAGCGCGACGAGGCTCGCGAGCGCCGAGGTCACGTCGGGCAGCTCGGGCCCGATGTAGTTCGACGTGAAGAACTGCACGAGCGCGAAGCTGCCGCCCGCGACGAGCGCGGCGGGCCACGTCTCGCGCACGCCCTTTACGCCGTCCATCACGAACACGAGCCAGAACGGCAAAAAGAACGACAGGAACGGCAACTGGCGTCCCGCCATCGCGCCGACCGCCATCGGATCGAGGCCCGACACCTGCCCCGCGACGATCACCGGAATCCCGAGCGCGCCGAACGCGACGGGCGCGGTATCCGCGATCAGGCACAGGCCCGCCGCATAGAGCGGATTGAAGCCAAGGCCGACGAGCAGCGCGGCCGTGATCGCGACCGGCGCGCCGAAGCCCGCCGCGCCTTCGAGGAACGCGCCGAACGAGAAGCCGATCAACAGCATCTGCAAGCGCTGATCGTCGGTCAGCGACACGATCGAGCTGCGGATCACGTCGAACTGGCCGCTCTTCACGACGATCTTGTAGAGGAACACCGCGGTGACGATGATCCATGCGATCGGCCAAAGGCCGTACGCGAAGCCGTAAGCCGCCGATGCGAACGCGCGCTCGGCGGGCATCCCGTAGACGGCGATCGCGATGACGAGCGCGAGCGCGAGCGTGAGCGCGCCCGCGACGTGCCCCTTGAGCCGCAGCACCGCGAGCGACACGAAGAACAGAATGATCGGCGCGCCGGCGGCGAGCGCCGACCAGCCGACGCCGCCGAGCGGCAGATAGACCTGGTTCCAAACCTGCACGTGTGTCTCCTTCCTTGAATGAACCTGAATGGGCGACGGCCTCGCGGGCCGTTCGTATCGGCGCGCCGGTCGGTGCCGGCGCTTTGTTGTCGGTGCGGCGCGCGTCGTTCGCCGTCGCGCGTCGCGTGCTGTCGGTTGCGGTCGTCCTTCGATGGCGGGAAAAGCGATGCCGGCGGATCGACGGGCCGGCGAAGCGCTGTTTCGCCGGCCCCATCGACACTCATCCGCCGCTCATCGTCTGCTTATCCGCCGCCGCCCCGTTATGTATTCGTTGCGTATTCGTTACGTATTCGTTGCGCATCCGCCGCTCGATCGGCGCGCCGCGTTCGCGCGCCGCACGCAGCCGCCGCGCGGCCGGCGCGAGCGCTCACGCGTCGTCGCAAATCAGCACGAGCACGCGCTTCGGGCCATGCACGCCGACTTGCACGGTCTGCTCGACGTCGGCGGTGCGCGAGGGCCCGGTGATCACGTTCACCGCGCGCGGCAGCGTCGCGATCGTCGCGCGCACGCGCGCCCACGCGTCCTCCATCGTCGCGACGATCGCGCTGCGGTTCACGAGCACGACGTGCGTGGCGGCGACGAAGTTCAGCGACGTCGGCGTCGCGCTC
Source organism: Burkholderia mallei ATCC 23344 (assembly GCF_000011705.1). Taxonomy (NCBI): domain Bacteria; kingdom Pseudomonadati; phylum Pseudomonadota; class Betaproteobacteria; order Burkholderiales; family Burkholderiaceae; genus Burkholderia; species Burkholderia mallei. The sequence continues at coordinate 1,537,074 of NC_006349.2, forward strand.
GACGACAGGCACACGACGCTGCCCGTCTCCGCGATCGCCGCGAACGACGGCGTGACGCTGACGAGCCCGTCGCGGCGCAGATCGACGCCGGGCAGCGCGCGATGCGCGCGCCACGGCAGCGCGTCGAGCGCCGCGGCGACGACGAGCGGCGCATCGGCAAGCCCCGCGTCGCGCAGATAGGCATCGACGGCCGCGGGCGCGCCGGCGGCCGTCGCGATATGCGTGCACGTCGCCGACACCTGCTGCGCCTTCGCGACGAAGCGCGCGACGAGATCGACGTCGCCGAGCGAAATCGCCGAGTCCCGCGCGGCGAAAGACGCGGTGGAAAGCGAGGCGTCCGGGGCGAACGCGGCATTCGCATTCGGCGCCGCGGACGCACCCGCGCCCTTCGCTTGCACCGGCGCCGGAAACTGCGCGGCAAGCCGCGCGCGCTCGCTGCCGAGCGCCGCGCGGATACGGCCGAGAATGTCGTCGCGCGCGCTCATCGACGCACCTCCGGTTGATTCGTGCGCGTCGCGTCCCACGTCTCGAAGAACGTGCGCGGCGGCGGCTTCGGCAATTCGCGCGAATCGGTCCAGCCGGAGGCGAACGGCACGCGCGCGATGCTGCCGCGCTTGCCGCCGAGCGCGCGCAGCGCGCGCGCGCCGACGCGCGTGAGCCAGTGATAGAGCGCCGGCCGCCGCGCGATCGCGCCGAACGCGCGCAACAAGAAACGCGTGCCGGGCGCGGTGAGCCGCGCGTCGAACTGCATCCCGCGCAGCTTCTTGAGCAGCGTCGGCAGCGGAATCTTCACCGGACACACTTCCGCGCAGCGCCCGTTCAGCGTGCACGCGTTCGGCAGATCGGTATCGTGCTCGATGCCCTGCAGCAGCGGCGTGAGAACGGCGCCCATCGGCCCCGGATAGACCCAGCCGTATGCATGGCCGCCGACCGCGCCGTACACCGGGCAATGGTTCATGCACGCGCCGCAGCGGATGCAGCGCAGCATGTCGCGGAATTCGCCGGCGAGCATCCGCGTGCGGCCGTTGTCGACGAGCACCACGTGGTATTCCTGCGGGCCGTCGAGATCGTCGCCGCGCCTCGGGCCCGTGCTGAACGTCGTGTACGACGTGATCTCCTGCCCCGTCGCGCTGCGGCCGAGCAGGCGCACGAACAGCGCGACGTCGTCGAGCGTCGGCACGACGCGTTCGATGCCCGCCGTGACGATGTGCACGCGCGCGAGCGTCGACGTCAGATCGCCGTTGCCCTCGTTCGTGCAGATCACGTTCGACCCCGTTTCGGCAACGAGGTAGTTCGCGCCGGTGATGCCCACGTCCGCGACGAAGAACTTCTCGCGCAATACCTGGCGCGCCTCGCCGACGACGTCCGCAACGGTTTCGCGCGGCCCGTCGTACTGCGCGCTCGAATGGTTCCCGGCGAACAGTTCGGTTACCTGACCGATCGTCTTGTGCAGCGCCGGAAACACGATGTGGCTCGGCCCTTCGTGCGCGAGCTGCACGATGTATTCGCCGAGATCGGTCTCGACGACTTCCATGCCCGCGCCCTCGAGCGCGGCGGGCAGCCCGATCTCCTCGCCGACCATCGACTTGCCGCGCGTGATGGTCTTCGCGTTCGCGTCGCGGCAGATCCTCAGCACGATCTCGCGCGCCTGCGCCGCGTCGCTCGCCCAGTGGACGACGCCGCCCGCGCGCGTGACGGCCGCTTCATAGCGTTCGAGATACGTGTCGAGGTTCGCGAGCACGTGGTCCTTCACCGCCTTCGCGCGCTCGCGCAGCATCTCGAACTCGGGCAAGAGCGACACGACGCGCCGCCGCTTCTCGATCCAGCCCTCGCCGAGCATGCCGAGCGCTTCCTGAAGCTGCGCGTCGTGCAGCGCGGCGCGCGCGCGCGCCTTGAACGTCGCCGGCGCATTCAAGGGTGTCGCGCTCATTCGCCCTCCCCGCAGATCGGCTCGACGTTCATGCCCGCCAGCACTTCGGCGACGTGATAGACGCGCACCGCGCTGCCCTCGCGCTTGAGCCGCCCGCCGATGTTCATCAGGCAGCCGAGATCGCCGCCCGCGAGCACGGTCGCGCCGCTCGCGGCGACGTTCGCGGTCTTGTCGGACACGATCTTCGTCGAGATCTCCGGATACTTCACGCAGAACGTGCCGCCGAAGCCGCAGCACACTTCGGCATCCTTCATTTCGGTCAGCGCGACGCCTTCGACGCGCGCGAGCAGCGCGCGCGGCTGCGCCTTGATGCCGAGGCCGCGCAGGCCCGAGCAGGTGTCGTGATAGGTGAGCGTGCATTCGGGCACCGCGGCGCGCTCGGGCCCCGCCCAGCCGAGCACGTCGACGAGAAAGCTCGTCAGCTCGTGCGCGCGCGCGGCAAGCCGCTCGGCGCGCGGCCGCCAGGCGGGATCGTTCGCGAGCAGATCCGGGTAGTCGTGGCGCAGCGTGCGGATGCACGAGCCGGACGGCGCGACGACATAGTCGTAGCGCTCGAACGCTTCGATCGTGCGGCGCGCGATGCCGCGCGCGTCATCGAAATCGCCGCTGTTCAGCGCGGGCTGGCCGCAGCAGGTCTGCGCGCGCGGCGCGTCGACGGCGCAACCGGCTGCCTCGAGCAACTGCACGGCCGCGAGCGCGGCGCTCGGCCGGAACAGATTCGCGAGGCACGTGACGAACAGGCCGACGCGCGGCGTCTCGCGGGTGCCGCCGGGCGCGCCGGCGGTCTGCGGGGATGAGTCCATGTGTTTGATCCCGGCCGCTCGTCGCGGCCGCTGCTTGGCTTCAACGGATGTGCATCGACGCATGCGCTTGGGCTGACCGACGCGTGAGCGCGCCGCCCCCCTTCGATGCCCTATACTTTGGTCAAGTTGGTCTGACCACGCTGGCCAAGATAGTGAGATGCCGGCCGGCTGTCAATGTCGCGACGATCAGGGAAAACGCCGATCGGCCACCCGCCGATCACGCCGAAACCCGCGCCGGCATTGGCCCGGAAGGCCGTCCGCGGCGCGCCGGGTATAATTGCGCGCGGCCGCGGCACGCCCCGGCACGCCCCGGCGCGCGTCGGCGCGCGTCGGCCGAAGCGCGTACGAGCCGGCCGCGCGAGCCGGCGCCCGCGCCACCTAACCGTCCAGAAGGCCCGTGCATGACGTTTCAGCCTGTCGAGTCCTATACCCGCGTGCGCCTGTCCGACGTGGTGTCCGATCAGATCAAGTCGCTCATCTCGGCGGGCAAGCTGCTGCCCGGCCAGAAGCTGCCGACCGAGCGCGAGCTCGCCGCGCAGCTGAACGTGTCGCGCCCGTCGCTGCGCGAGGCGCTCGTGCGGCTCGAGGCGGACGGCTTCATCGGCTCGGTCGGACGCGGCGGCTTCGTCGTCTCGGACATCACGGCGCCCGTCGTGTCCAGCCCGCTCGCCGATCTGCTGCTGCAGAACCCCGAGGCGAGCCACGACGTGCTCGAGCTGCGCCATGGCCTCGAGACGATCTCGACCGCGTACGCGGCCGAGCGCGCGACGCCCGGCGATCTCGCGAAGATCAAGGAGGCATTCGACACGCTCGCCGGCCACTCGCTGAAGCACGAGCCGGGCCGGCTCGCCGAGGTCGACGCGAACTTCCACCTCGCGATCGCCGACGCGACGCACAACGTCGCGCTGATCCACGTGATGCACGGCATCCACGGGCTGCTGCAGGAATCGATGCACAAGTCGCACCGGCTCGTGAACCACGCGGACGCGATGGAGCGCGCGCTGCTCGAGCAGCACACCGAGATCTACGAGGCGATCGCCGCGAAGGACCCGGAACGCGCGCGCGCGGCGGCGGAGCGGCACCTGCGCTACGTGCGCGCGCTGTACGAGCAGGCGGCCTGACACGCCGCGGCGCCCAGCCAATGCTACATTGGGGCTTTCGACGAGGAGCCCGCATGTCGCCGGACCATCCGTGGAATTCGCTGGAGATCGTCAAGCTCGCCGCCGAAGTGCTCACGCCGGTTTCCGTCGCCGCGTTCGGCTGGCTCGTCAGCCATCGGCTCAAGCAGCTCGAGCTCGTCCAGTGGACAAACCAGAAGCTGATCGAAAAACGGCTCGCGCTGTACGACACGATCGCGCCGCTCCTGAACCGCCTGCTGTGCTTCTACACGTGGGTCGGACCGTGGAAGGACATCTCGCCCGACGACGTGATCCGCGCCAAGCGCGAACTCGACCAGACGATCCACATCTATCGCCACCTGTTCGACGACGACGTCTATCGCGCCTATCAGGCGTATCTCGACGCGCTGTTCGACACGCATTCCGGCGCGGGCCGGGACGCGCGGATCAAATCGACGATCGCGAGCCCCGACGGCGACCGCATCGGCAACGGCACGTATCGTTGGAATCCCGCGTGGGCCGAGCGCTTCACGGACGCGAACGTCGCGTCGCGAGACGAAGTGAGGGCGCGCTATCAGCGGATCATGGACGGGCTGCGCATCTCGCTGGGCGTCGCGCGTTAGGCCTGTTCACGCTCATAACGGGTTGGCGAACACGCCCTTTCGGCCGCCGGCTCGGCTCGCCGCAGCATGCCCGATCGCCGCGACGAAGGACGCCCGAGCGCGGGCGCCGCGCACATTCCCCCGATATGGCGAGCACCCGCGCGGGCCGGGCCGCCTGCGCCTGCCCGGCATCCGATTGCGCCGCGGGGCCGCCCGTCGGCGCGAAAACCGCCGGCCGTCACGCACCGCACATCGGCGTGTCACATATCGCGTGTCTGATTCGGGGTACCGATTTTCCGGTTGACTTCGTTCTTCGTTGATCTCGAGGCTCGCATCCGGCGCCGGCGCGCGAGCGCCGCGCCGGCCGGGCCGGACCGGCACCGACATGAAAGCACGGCCGATGCTCGAATATGCGCTGCACCCGCTCGAGGATCGACTGGTCCACGTCGACGAACTCTGTCGCGCGGACCCCGTCCCGCGCGGGTGGGCGCGCTGCCCGCTCTGTCTCGAAGCGCTGTACGTCGTGCAACTGCGCGACCGCTCGCACGCACGCCGCTTCGCCCATCTCGCGGGCGAGTTCGCACGCTGCCCGCTCGTCAACGACGCACTGCCGAACCCGCTCGCCGTGCACGTCGGCCCGCCGCTCGACGAGCACGGCCGGCAAGCCCGCGCGACCTTCTTCCGGCACTGGCAGCGGCACCTGCACACGATCCGGCAGACGGCGTCCGCGTTCGGGATCGCGCGCTTCATGCGCGCGATCGAGCTCGCGGACGTGCTGAAGCTATGGGCATGGCCGACGCTCGCGCAACGCGACATCCCGTACATCCTGCTCGTGCTGACGGAGTTCATCGCCGCGCCGCGCGGCGAGCGCAAGCAGGCCGCGTGGTCGCGCTTCTGGTTCGACGCGTCGGTGCAGCGGGTCGACGATCTGCGCAAGCCGCGCGGCGTGCTGCCGCGGCTATTCCGGCTGCGCTACCGGCTGCCGAGGATGTCCAAGTTTCCGAACGCGCGCCATCTGATCGACTGCCAGCCCGTGCTGATGAACGACATCGGCCCGAGCGACGCGGCGCTCGGCACGCCGCGCGCGGACATCGCCATGTTCGAGGCGTTCGCCGCGCGCTTCGCGCGGCGGCCGGCCGAATGACGGAGCGACCGGCGAGAGCGAAACCGAAACCGAAAGCGGCGGCGAAGGCGAACGCGGAGGCCGCGCGCCGCGAACCCGGGGCGCGCGCGAGCGCATCGCGATCACGTATAGAGCGACGCGTCGGGCAGCGCGCCCGTCAGCGCATAGCGGCCGACGTCGCGCAGCCGGTAGTCGAGCGGATCGTGCAGCGTGTACGTGCGCGCGTTGCGCCAGAAGCGGTCGAGCGCGAGTGGCGCGGCCGTCGCGCGTGCGCCGCACGCATCGAACAGCGCCTCGCTCACGTCGAGCGCGGCGCGCTGCGCGACGATCTTCGCCTCGGAGATCGCGAGCGCGACTTCCGCGCGCGCATCCGCCGTCAGCGCATCGTGCTTCGCCCACGCGCCCTGCAACGCCCGCGCCGCGCGATCCGCGAGCGCCTCGGCGCTCACCGTCTGCACGCGCATGTCGCCGAAGCGCTGCAGCGTGTACGGATCGTCCGCCGCGCGCTCGACGCCCGAATGCAACCACGGCCGCCCCGCGCGCTGCACGTAGTCGCGCGCCTCGGCGAGCGCGCCCTCCGCGATGCCGACGAACAGATTCGTCAACACGAGCTGCGACACGAGCGCGCGCAGCGTCGCGCGCGGCGTCGGCGGCGCCTCCGACCGATGCAGGACCTCGTCGGGCACCACGCGCACGCCGTCGAACGCCACGCTGCCGCTGTCGGTCTGGCGCTGGCCGATCGGGTCCCAGTCGTCGCGCACCGCGATCCCTTCGCGCTGCGTCGGCACGACCGCGAACACCGGCTTGCCCGTGACCGAATCGTGCGCGGACACCGTCATCCGCTGCGAGCCGCGCGTGCCCGAGCAGAAACCCTTGACGCCGTCGAGCCGGTAGCCGCCGTCGCCCGTCGCGCGCGCGACGAGCCGCGTGTCGAGCGGATTCACCGCGTTGCCCCACCACCAGTCGTGCTCGACCGTGCCGCGCAGATAGCGCTCGCGCTGCGCGGCGCTGCCCCACACGTCGACACTGACGATCTGCAGGCACTGAAAGCCGAGCAGATGCGCGAGCGCGCGGATCGTGTGGTAGATCACGGGCCAGCCCGCTTCCTGGCCGCCGAATTCGCGCGGCACCGCGAGCGTGAGCAAGCCTGCGTCGGCGATCCAGCGCTTCTCGCGCGCCGCGTGGCCGCCCGCGCGATCGCGCTCCGGCGCGCTCGCGCGCAGCGCCGCGATCAGCTCGGCGAGCGTGCGCGGCGTCCGGCCGGCTTGCTCCGTCATTTCAACCAGGACTCGTGGATCGTTCATGCGGATGCTTCCCAGATGGCGGGCTTGCCGGTCGACGCCGCGGCGGCCCGCGATATCACGCGGGCGCATGCGCTGCGCCGCCTGGTGTGGTCGATCGCCCGATTAGCGGTGTGGTGTGCGTCGAATACTAGCGCCGGGCACCTGTAATCAATGTACAAATATGTGTCCGAACCGCGAGACGAACGTCGGCCGGGACGGCTTACATTGCTTTCGAAAAGCGGTTCGTTCGGATACCTGTCTGTCGACGCGCGCCGCTCGCTCGTCCGACGTCCGCGCATCGCGCGAAGCCTCGCGGCCGAACGGCGCGGGCCCGACCGAACCGCGCCGCGGGCGATGTCGATGTCGATGTCGATGTCGGTGCCATTATCGTTCGCGACGTCGCCATCGCGAAAACGCCGCAGCGCGGTTGCGGCGTCGCATGCATGTATGCAGCGGTGATCGTCGCGTATCCGCATGTCAGTCCGATGTGCGCGCGGCATCTCCCCGCATGCGGCACATGCGGCGTCGCGCGCTCGATCGGCCGGCCTCCCGCGCCATGCCGGATCGGCCGGCCACCGTCGAGCGCCGCGCACGCGCCCGATCGGGCTGCCGGCCCGCCGGCCCGACAGTGAGCTTTTTCGGGAGCCGATGCGGCGCCTGCGATATCCGTGACGCGCGCATGAGCCGCCGCGCACGCGGCCGCCGATCGCATGCCGCCCCCGCGCCCGCCGTATGCATCCACATCAACCCATATGCACCGTTATGCGCCGGCCGGCTCACGCGCGCTTCGCGAGCCGCCGCACGACGCGATCGCCGGTGAACTGCACGACTGTGACGAGCGCGATCAGAATCGCGATCACCGTCGCCATCACCGCCGTATCGAAACGCTGGTAGCCGTAGCGGATCGCGAGATCGCCGAGCCCGCCCGCGCCGACCGCGCCCGCCATCGCGGTCGAGCCGATCAGCGCGACGACCGTGATCGTGAAGCCGCCGACGATGCCCGGCAACGCCTCCGGCAGCAGCACGTGCAGCACGATGTGACGCCGCTCGGCGCCCATCGCCTGCGCGGCCTCGACGAGCCCCTTGTCGACCTCGCGCAGGCTCACCTCGGCAATGCGCGCGAAGAACGGAATCGCCGCGATCGACAGCGGCACGATCGCGGCCCACACGCCGATCGTCGTGCCGATCACGAAACGCGTGAACGGCAGCAGCGCGACGAGCAGGATGACGAACGGCGTCGAGCGAAACGCGTTGACGATCGCGCCGAGCGCCGCGTTCACGCCGCGCCGCTCATAGAGGCCGCCCGGCGCGGTCGTGACGAGCACGAGCGCGAGCGGCACGCCGACGAGCGCGGCGACGAGCGCCGATGCGCCGACCATCCACAGCGTGTCGCGAATCGCATCCGCGAGTTCGGGCAACCACAGTTCAGACATAGCCGAGTACCTCCACGCGATTCGCATGCCGGCGCGCGGCGGCGAGCGCGGCCGCGATCCGGTCGGGGCCGGCCGCGCCGCGCGCGGCCAGCGACGCGGCGATCACGAGCCGCCCCTGCACGCGCCCCTGGATCCGATCGAGCCCGCCGTGCACGAAATGCACCGCGTCGCCCACGTTGCGCGCGAGCGCGGCCGTCAGCGCACCGAGATCCGGCTCGCCGCCGCTCGCGCCCGTGTAGCGCACGTCGAGCAGCAGTTGCGCGCCGCACGGCAGCGGCGCCGCGCCGTCGAGCGGCCGCACGTGCGCCGCGAGATCGGCCGGCAGGTCGTGCGCGAGCGTGCGCAACAGCGCGCGCGTCGCGCCGTGCCGCGGATCGCCGAACACGCGCCACACCGGCCCCGTCTCGACCACCTCGCCCTGCTCGACGACGGCCACCGTGTCGCACACCGCGCGGATCACTTCCATCTCGTGCGTGATCAGCATGATCGTGAGGCCGAGCCGCCGGTTGATGTCGGCGAGCAGCGCGAGAATCGACTGCGTCGTCTCCGGATCGAGCGCGGACGTCGCCTCGTCGCACAACAGCAGCGCCGGATCGTGGACGAGCGCGCGCGCGATGCCGACGCGCTGCTTCTGGCCGCCCGACAGGCTCGCCGGATACGCGTCGCGTTTCGCCGCGAGCCCGACGAGATCGAGCAGCGCATCGACCTTGCGCGCACGCTCGGCCTTCGGCACGCCGGCGATCTTCAACGGCAGCCCGATGTTCTGCGCGACGGTCTTGGCGGACAGCAGGTTGAAATGCTGAAACACCATGCCGATCCGGCGCCGCAGCGCGACGAGCCCGCGCTCGTCGAGCGTGCCGACGTCGACGCCGTTCACGCGCACCGCGCCCGACGTCGGCCGCTCGAGCCCGTTCACGAGCCGCAGCAGCGTCGACTTGCCCGCGCCGCTGCGCCCGATCACGCCGAACACGCCGCCGCGCGCGATGTCGAGCGTCACTTCGCGCAGCGCGGCCGCCGGGCCGCGCGGGCCGTCGAACACCTTGCCGACGAGCTCGAATGACACGGCCGCGCCGGGCACGGCGGCTGGGGCGGCCGCGTCGCGCGTAGCCGGCGCGGCCGCGGCCTTGTGCGGCACGGCGGCCGAGCGTTCGATGAAACCGGGTGAATCGAGTAGCTGCGCCATCGGATCGCCTCGTCGCTCAATCATGTCCGCGCGGTTTCGCGCGCGCAGCCGAACCGGTGCCGCGCGCCCGCATGCCAGTCAGGCAGCCGCCCGCCCGCGCCGAACAGCTTCGCGCGCAGCGTCGGCGCGCGATCGTAGTCCTCCTTGTAGAGGCCGCGATCCTGCAACGCGGGCACCACCCGGTCGACGAAATCGTCGAACGACTCGGGCACGACCGTGCGCGTCACGTTGAAGCCGTCGACATCCGTTTCGTCGACCCATGCGGCAAGCTCGTCCGCCACTTGCGACGGCGAGCCGACCACCGGCTGATAGCGGCCGCCGATCGACATCTGCTCGAGCATGCGCCGCACGGTCCATGCGCCGGACGCGCTCTTCTTCGAGATCGCGTCGACGGCCGACTGAATCGAATCGGTCTTCACGTGCGCGATCGGCTCGTCGAGGCCGAAGCGCGAGAAATCGATGCCGGTCGAGCTCGCGAAGTGCGCGAGGCCCGCCTCCGGATTCGCGTGGCGCCGGTATTCGTCGAACTTCTCGCGCGCGGCCCGCTCGTTCTCGTCCGTCACGACCGTGATGCCCGCGAAGACCTTGATCGACGCCGGATCGCGGCCGATCCGCGCGGCGGCCGCGCGAATATCGGCCACCGCCGAGCGCGCGGCGGCCTTGCTCTGGCCGTTCACGAACACGCATTCGGCGTGCTTCGCGGCGAACTCGACGCCGCGCGCCGACGCTCCGGCCTGATACAGCACCGGCGTGCGCTGCGGCGAAGGCTCGCTCAGATGAATCGCGTCGACCGAGTAATACGGTCCGTCGTGGCGCACGCGGCGCACCTTGTCGGGCCGCGCGAACACGCGCGCAGCGCGGTCGCGGATCACGGCGTCGTCGTCCCAGCTCCGCTCCCAGAGCTGGTAGACCACTTCCATGTAGTCGTCGGCGCGCGCGTAGCGGTCGTCGTGCCCGATCTGCCGCGCGAGCCCCATGCCGCGCGCGGCGCTGTCGAGATAGCCCGTCACGATGTTCCAGCCGATGCGGCCTTTCGTCAGGTGATCGAGGGTCGACATCCGCCGCGCGAACAGGTACGGCGGCTCGTACGTCAGGTTCGCGGTCACGCCGAAGCCGAGGTGCTTCGTCACCTGCGCCATCGCCGGCACGAGCAGCAGCGGATCGTTGACGGGCACCTGCACCGATTCGCGCAGCGCGAGATCGGGGCCGCCGCCGTACACGTCGTAGACGCCGACGATATCCGCGAGAAAGATCGCGTCGAACTTGCCGCGCTCGAGCGTGCGCGCGAGATCGGACCAGTAGTCGAGATCGGTGTACTGCGCGGAGCGGTCGCGCGGGTGGGTCCACAAGCCGTGATTGATATGGCCGACGCAATTCATGTCGAACGCGTTCAGCAGGATCTTTTTGTTCGTCATCGCGCGCGCCTGCGGTTTCACCACGCGATCGCGTACAGCCGGCCGAATGCGTCGTCCAGCGCCTGCCGGACCGCCGGCGAATGCTGATAGATCGCGATGAACCGGCGAATGCGCGGATCGTTCGCGCGCTCCGGGCGCACGACCCATTGCAGCGCGAACAGCTTGTTCTCGAGCCCGTCGAACAGCAGCGCGCCGTTCGGGTCCGCCGTGCCGGCGAGCTTGATGAAGCTCGGGTAGCCCTGCGCGAGATCGACGTCGTCGAGCGAGCGCGCGAGCTGCGACGCCTCGAGCTGCAGGATCTTCAGATGCTTCGGGTTCGACACGATGTCGCGCGTCGTCGCGCGGTAATCGGCGCCCGGCTTCAGCGCGATCAGGCCCGCGCGCTGCAGCAGCAACAAACCGCGCCCGCCGTTGACGGGATCGTTCGCGATCGCGACCGTCGCGCCGTTCTTCAGTTGATCGAAGCTCTTGATCTTCTTCGAATACAGGCCGATCTTCATGATCGTGCCCGGCGCGATCGCGACGAAGTCGTAGCCGCGCTGCTTCTTCGCGTTCTCGAGGAACGGGATGTGCTGAAAATAGTTGACGTCGATGTCCTGGTTCGCGAGCGCCGCGTTCGGCGTGTTCCAGTCGGTGAACTCGATGATCTTCACGTCGAGGCCCTGCGCCTTCGCCTCCTTCGCGGCCACCTTCAGCGCATCGATCTGCGGGCTCGTCGCGATGCCGACCTTCAGCGGCGTGGAATCGGCGTGCGCGAGCGGCACGGCGAACTCCGCGAACACGGCAAGCGCAAAGGCGGCGGCGGCCGCGCGCGACGCGCGCCGCAGGAGGCGCGCAAGGAAAAGACGAGACTGCATAGGAGGGCTCTCTTCAGGATGCCGAAACGCATGCGTCCGGCGTGCAGGCGAAACTGCCTGCACCTACGCTTTTGCGCGGCGGCGCGGCCGCTTCGTTTCGAAATGAACTGCGATCGATGATAGGGCCGGGCGGCGAGGATGGTCTACGAAGCGATTTCGCAAAGTAAATCGCCGCGGGCGATATGGCGCGAACGCGCCGAGGGGCAAGCGAATCGCGCCGCAGCGCGCGCGCCGGCGCGATAGCCGCGCGACCTGCGTTCCGCGCCCGCCGCACAGGCGGGTCGCCGCGCGGTCGCGCGCAACCGCTTGCGCGCGGCGGCGGCGCGCGCTCAGATCAACCCGCGCGCCGATGCGATGACGACCGCCTGCGCGCGGTTGTTCGCGCCTATCTTGCGTGCGGCGTTCGACAGATGAAACACGACCGTGCGCTCCGAGATGCCGAGAATCTTCGAGATTTCCCACGCCGTCTTGCCGCGCCCCGCCCACTGCAGCGATTCGCGCTCGCGCGCGGTCAGATCGCACGAGCCCTGCCGTCTGAGCCGGCAATCGAGCAGCTCGTGCATCGCCGCGTGCACGAAGCTCGCGAGCAACTGCGACAGGCTCAGCAGCCGCAGTATGTCGCTCGCGTCGTGCTCGAACGGATCGTCGGTCGCCATGCTGAGCATGCTGATCGCGCCGCTGCGATCGTGAACGGGGCAACTGAGCCCGTAGACGAGGCCGTACGATTTCGCCTCGTCGCGCATGAGCTTCGCGCGGCTGGTCGTATAGAGATCGTCGTGCCAGATGAGCGGCACGGTCCGGCACCGGCAATGCTGAACGACGGGATCGATCGACAGGTAGTCGGCGGCGTCGTAGCGCAGCCGCCACTCGGCCGGAAATCCGTCGAGCATGCAGCGGCTCGACGCCGCGCCGGAGATCTGATGCCGGTACGCGAAATTCTTGAAGCCCAGTTGGCGAACGTGATACGCCGTCTGCTCAAAGAGGCTCTTCTTGCAAGTCGCGTTCAGAATTTCGTTAAACGAACCAATGGACAAGCCTTCGAACATAGAACCGCCCAGCTCAAGTGAGGAAGTTACGTTAGCGAACCAATGAAGAAAGCGTGCTCGAAAGGGGCGAGAGGGCAACGGCGGCCCGCGCGCGGCGAAACGCCGGCGAGCTTGCCTGCCGCGCCGCCGAAGCACGGCACGCCGTTCGTTTCGTCGAACGCGGCGGGACAATCGGCCGCCTGCGCCGAAGCCGAACCGGCGCTCGGCGCTCGAGCATCGCTCGAATCCCGCGCGCGCCGGCCACACCTGCATCACGGCTGCCGCCGCGCACGCTCGACGCCGCCCCGGCAGGCCGCGAACATGCTGCGCCATGCGCCCTCGTACGCATGGCGGGCCAGGCGTCGCGCGCCGAAAGACCGCTGAAGACCGCTGCGGGTGATTGTCGGCGGACTCGACACGCACGACGCAAGCGTCGGCCGACGATCGAACAGGACATGCCCGCAAGACCGTCCGCGCACGCGGCGCCCCCGGTCTCGTCGCCGAACGTAGCGTTCTCGACGGGCGACGGGCCGCACGCGGCGCACCGCGCTGCTGCGGCGACGGCCCTTCGCCACAGCGGATCGGCAACGGCATTTCCGACTATTTCGGGCAGAGCAAAGTTCAGTTTGCTTTTAAATTGAGCCAGATTATTTCATATATTGAGATCAAAACGGCGCCTCGTGCGCGCATTCATCCAGGACAAGAGGGAAATCCCATTGAATTTCCAAATTTATTTTTCGGTATCTACATAATTAAATTCATTAATGCGGCCTACATCATTTTCCCCGATGATATCTACAATGCATCGAATCAACATTGCGGTTTTCGCATATCTTGAACGGACTTCGCAATCGTTGCCATTGATTGAACATATGAGCCCGGCATTTCGAAAGATAAAAATTTCCTGAGTGCAGGCGTCGGATATGTGTTCATCGGAGTGCTTCCGTCGCGGGTTCGCGAGCATTCCGTGTTGGATTCCCACTAGCGTTTCCTTCGAATCTCCGGCATTCGATACAACAAATTTTTGTACTTCCAGGAATAATCCGATGCCGTTTTTGGAGAAAGTCCCAGCCACGGCCGGAATCGCATCCATTGCGCGTGCTCGACGCGAAATACACTGCAAAACGATTACGCAGCGACTGTAAGAAGTTGCAGTATCGATTGATTCATTGCCTCTGATAATTTACCGCCGGTCATTCGGAGTGGTTCTCATGAGGCAAATAGTTTCAACGAGCAACGGATCTCTCGATAGTCGGGCGCGGATCATCGCGTTTCCGTTCGCGGGCGGCAGCGGCGCCAGCTATGCGGACATCGCCCGCGAACTCGGCGACGCGTTCGCTTTCACGACACTCAGCCTGCCCGGTCGCGGCGCGACCCAGCACATTCCGTTCTACGACGACTGGCCGTCTCTCGTCGACGATCTCGCCGCCGAGGTCGCGCGGCTCGACGACGGCACGCCCTTCTTCCTGTTCGGCCACAGCCTCGGCGCGCTGCTCGCCTACGAAGTCGCGCGCACGCTCGAGCAGCGCGGCGGCGCGCGGCCGACCGGCGTCTTTCTGTCGGGCCATCCCGCGCCGTCGCGCGAACGCGCCGCGCCCGCGTGGCGTCGACAGACGCATGCGCTGCCCGACGCCGAATTCGTCGAGGCCGTGCGGCGCTGGGGCTTCTTCCCGGAAGGCGCGCTCGACGACCCCGACGTCGCCCGCTACGTTCTCCCCCCGCTGCGAGCGGACCTTCGGCTCGCCGAGACCTACCGGCACGCACGCGGCGACGCGCTGCGCGCGCCATGCGCGATCTACGGCGGCGCGGCCGATCCGAGCACGAGCGTCGACGATCTGCGTGCGTGGCGCGCGCACGTTTCGCCGCAACACGCGTGCCCGGTCGAATCGTTCGACGGTCATCACTTCTATTTTCTCGACCCTTCGCCCCGCGCGGCGCTGTGTGCGAGCCTCGCCGGCCACATCGAGCAGCGGCTCGCGCAACGCCCCGCGTCGATCGTCGCGGCGGCGCCCGATCCGGGCTCGCGCGTCGCCGCGTGCCTGCGCACGGCCGGCGATTGGGGCGATGCGCAAGCGGTGCTCGCCGCGATTCGCGAACACGTCGCGCGCACGCCGGACGCGCTCGCGCTGCAGGACGGCGAGCGCACGTGGACCTACCGGCAGCTCGCGTCGCATGCGGCCGAGCTCGCCGACGCGTTTCGCGCGGCGGGCGTCGGCCGGCAGGATGTGATCGGCGTGTTCCTGCCGCACGGCGCCGAATACGTGCTGACGATCGTCGGCGCGTGGTCGATCGGCGCGTCGGTGTGCCTGCTCGAGAAAAGCTGGCCCGATTCGCTCGTCGGCGAATTCGTCGCGAGCTGCCGCGTCGCGCAGCTCGCGACGACGCCCGCGTTGCTCGCGCGCGCGGCCAAACACCTGCCCGATGCGCGCTGCACGCTCGTCGGCGCGCGGCCGCCGCTCGCGCAGCGCGCATGGACGAGCGTCGCGCCGCGCCCCGACGACATCGCGTTCGTCTCGTTGACGAGCGGCTCGACGGGCAAGCCGAAGGCCGTCCTCACGACGCACGTCGGCACGAGCTACTGCTTCCACGCGCGCGACGCGCTGTATCCGTACGCCGACGGCGAGCGCGAAGGGCTCAACGTGTTTCTCGCCTGGGAATGCCTGCGCCCGCTGATGTTCGGCCGCCCGGCCGTCGTGATCGGCGACGACGTGATCTTCGATCCGCCCCGGCTCGTCGCGCTGCTGCGGCGCGAGCGGATCACGCGGCTCGTCGTCACGCCGTCGCTGCTCGAAAGCGTGCTCGACTTCCCCGGCATCGCCGGGCAACTGCGCGATGCGCTCGCGCACATGTCCGCATGGTTCCTGATGGGCGAAGTCGTGCCGCAGCGCGTCGTCGACAAGGCGCGCGCGGCGTTCCCGCCATCGGTGCGGCTCGTCAACGCGTACAGCACGTGGGAAAGCCTCGACGTCTGCTACGCGGATCTGCTGCCGTCGCGCGCGAGCGACGACGGCAGGCGCGTGCCGATCGGCCGGCCGCTGCCCGGCTGCGCGCTCGCGGTGCTCGACGAAGCGGGGCGCGCGGTGCCGGCGGGCGAAACAGGCGAGCTGTACATCGCGTCGCCCGCCCTCGGGCCCGGCTATCTCGACGACGCGGCGCGCACCGCCGAGAAATTCCTGCCGTCGGTGGCCGCGCTCGCCGAGCGCGGCCACGACGCGCCCGCCTATCGGACGGGCGACCGCGCGCGGCTGCTGCCCGACGGCCAGATCGCGATCCTCGGCCGCATCGACAACACCGTGAAGATCCGCGGCTTCAAGGTGCTGCTGCACGCGATCGAGAACGTGCTCGATGCGGTCGACGGCGTCAGCAAGACGCTCGTCGTGCCGATCGACGATCCGCACACGAAACAGCCGTCGGCGCTCGCCGCCTATGTCGTCGGGCGCGGCGGCGCGCCGTCGGAGACGACGCTCGCGCGGCTGCGCCAGCAGGCGCGCGCGAAGCTGCCCGAATACGCGGTGCCCGCGCACTTCATCGGCCTGGAGGCGTTCCCGCTGCGCGCGGGCACCTCGCGCAAGCTCGACAGGCGGGCGCTGCCGCCGCCCGAACCGCCGGCGGGCGCCTCGCCCGCCGAGCGCGGCGCCGTGCCGGCCGCCGCGGGCGACGGGCTCGAAGCGCGGCTCGCGGAGGTCTGGCGCGATGTGCTCGGCGTCGCGTCGGTCGCGCGCGACGACAACTTCTTCGAGCTCGGCGGCAATTCGCTGAGCGCGGCGAAAGCGGTCGGCGCGCTCGGCGAGCGGCTCGGGCTCTCGCTCGCCGTCGTCGATCTGTATCAGCACAGCCGGCTGCGGGACCTCGCCGACTACTGCCGCCGCTCGCGCGAGGAAGACGCCGCGCGCGGGCGCGCGGACGCCGCCCGCGATGCGCGCGCGGCACGCACGGCTCCGGGCGCGGGCGCGCCGAAGGTCGCGATCGTCGGCATGGCGGGACGCTTCCCGGGCGCCGATTCGGTCGATGCGTTCTGGCGCAACCTGACGCAAGGCGTCGACAGCCTGTCGCGCTTCACGCGCGAGCAACTGCTCGCGAAGGGCGTCGACGCCGCACAGCTCGACCATCCCGACTGGGTGTCGGCCGCGCAGGTCGTCGGCGACGCGGACAAGTTCGATGCGCTCTTCTTCGGCATCGGCCGGCGCGAAGCGGTGCTGATGGATCCGCAGCACCGGCTCTTCATGGAAGTCGCGTGGAGCGCGCTCGAGCAGGCGGGCTACGCGCGCGCCGAGAACCGCTATCGCACGCGCACGGGCGTGTTCGCGAGCTGCGGGATCGACGGCTATCTCGTCCATCACCTGCAAGGCGGCGGGCTGCTCACGCCGCTCGATCCGGGCCGGCTGATGCTCACCGAGATCGGCAACGAGAAGGACTACGTCGCGACGCGCGTCGCGTATCAGCTCGATCTCGGCGGGCCCGCGGTGTCCGTCGGCGCCGCATGCAGCAGCGCGCTCGTCGCGGTCGTGCAGGCGGTGCAGGCGATTCGCGCCGGCCAGTGCGAGATGGCGATCGCGGGTGCGTCCGCGCTGTCGTTCCCGAACTTCGGCTTCTGCTATGAGGACGGCCTCGTGGGCAGCGCCGACGGCCACGTGCGTCCGTTCGACGCGCGCGCGAGCGGCACGCTGTTCGGCGACGCGGTCGGCGCGGTCGTGCTCAAGCGGCTCGACCTCGCCGAAGCGGACGGCGATCCGATCCTCGCGGTGATCTCGGGCGTCGGGCTGTCGAACGACGGCCGGATGAAGGCGGGCTACACCGCGCCGAACGCGGACGCGCAGCGGCGCTGCATCGTCGACGCGCTCGACATGGCCGACGTGCGCTCCGAGCAGATCTCGTACGTCGAGTGCCACGCGACCGCGACGCTGATCGGCGACGCGATCGAGCTGAAGGGCCTCTCCGACGCGTTCGCGCAGACGCGCGGCGCCGATGCCGATGCCGCCGCCGTCGCGGGCCGCTGCGCGATCGGCTGCGTGAAAGGCAACATCGGTCACGCGAACTGCGCGGCCGGCATCACGGGCCTCATCAAGACGGTGCTGCAGTTGCGGCATCGGCAACGCGTGCCGACCGTGCATTTCGACACGCTCAACCCGAAGCTCGTGCCGTTCGTCGAGCACGATGCGTCGCCGTTCGTCGTGCAGCGTCACGCCGACGACTGGACCGTCGCCGATCCGGCGACGCAGTTGCCGCGGCGCGCGGGCGTGTCGAGCTTCGGGATCGGCGGCACGAACGCGCACGTGATCGTCGAGGAAGCGCCCCCGCCCGCGCGTGCCGCCGCGCCCGCCGAGAGCGTGCCGCGCGCGCATCACCTGATGACCGTGTCCGCGCGCACGCCGGGCGCGCTCGCGCGCAACCTGCAGGCGCTCGCCGAACGTCTCGCGGCGCTGGACGCGGCCGATCTCGGCTGCGCCGCCCATACGCTGCACGTCGCGCGCGAAGCGCATCCGCTGCGCGTCGCGCTCGCGGTGCCCGCGCGGCCGGCCGACGCGGCCGCCGCGCTGCGCGCAAGCGCCGCCGCGCTCGCCGAAGCGAGCGTCGACATGCCGGACATGTCCGACGCGCCGGCCGCCCCCGTTCGCGCCAAGCCCGGCGCGACCGTCGCGTTCTGCTTCTCCGGCCAGGGCTCGCAACATCCGGGCATGGCGCGCGAGCTGTATCGCTCGAACGCGGAGGCCGGCCGCTTCCGCCATCACTTCGACGCCGCGTGCGCGGCGCTCGAACGCGCGCTCGGCGCGCCGATCGCCCATGCGATCCTGAACGCCGACGACGAGGCGATGCGCCGCCCGCTCGTCACGCAATGCGGGCTGTTCGCGCTCGAGCACGCGCTCGCGGCGGTGCTCGGCGAGTACGGCGTGCGGCCCGTCGCCGTCGCGGGGCACAGCATCGGCCAGTATGCGGCCGCCGTCGCCGCCGAGGCGCTCACGCTCGAGCAGGCGGCCGCGCTCGTCGCGGCGCGCGCCGGCGCGACCGAAGCGTTGAATGCGTTCTCCGCCGGCGGCGGCGCGCCCGCGCGCGGCGGCATGCTCGCCGTGACGGGCGACGACGCACGCATCGAGCAGTGGGTGGCCGGGCGCGCCGACGTGTGGATCGCGGTGCGCAACGCGCCGCGCACGCTCGTGCTCGCCGGCGCGCAACCCGCGCTCGCCGACGCCGCGCGCGCGCTCGCCGCGCTCGGTTGCCGGTGCCGGCCGGTGCCGGTGTCGCATCCGTTCCATACGCCGCTGATGCAACCCGTCGCCGACGCGATCATCGCGCAGCGCATCGCGGGCGCCGCGCCGCGCATTCCGATGACCTGCAACGTGACGGGCGGCTGGCTGGGCGCCGACGCCGCCTCGCCCGGCTACTGGGCGCGCCATCTGCTCGAGCCGGTGCGCTGGTCGGACAACGTTGCCGCGCTGCTGCGCTGGCAGCCCGACGTCGTGCTCGAAATCGGCCCGGGCACCGTGCTGTGCAGCCTGATCGGCAAGCATCTCGCGGGCGGAGCGAACGCCGGCGCGCCCGCGCGGCCAAACGGGCACGCGGGCGCGAACGCGGCGGCGCTCGCGCCGCGCGTGCTGCCGACGCTGCCCGCCGCGGGCGACGACGCGCACGACGCCGCTCATTTCTGCAACACGATCGGCCAATTGTGGTGCGCGGGCGTGCCGATCGACTGGCGCGCGTATCACGCGCACGAAGCGGCCGCGCCCGGCCGCGCGCTCGCGCGCGTGCCGCTGCCCGGCTATGCGTTCGAGCGCGACAGCTACTGGACGCGGCCGCAGGCGTCGATCTATGTCGACGCGGCGCAAGCCGATGCCGAACCCGATGCCGCCCCGGCGGCGGCCGATCACACGGACGCGGCCGATGCCGACAGCGCGCGCGCCGCGCTCGCCGATGCATCGGACAAAACGCCCGCCGCGCGTGCGGCGTCGACGCACACGTGTTCGGGCGAATGCGCATGCGAGCGCGCATGCGCGGCCGAACCGCGACCGAGCGGCGGCATGGAGCGCGTCGCCGCGCCGCCGGCGCCCTCGTCGCGCGGGCTCGTGCGGCTGAAGCCGCGCCGCCGGCCGCGCATGAAGCTGTACTGCTTCCCGTATGCGGGCGGCAGCAGCCGCAGTTTCGACGGCTGGGCGCGCACCGCGCCCGACTGGCTCGACATCGTCGCGATCGAATGGGCCGGGCGCAACGCGCGCGCCGAGGAATCGCTCGCGCGAGACGACGCCGCCGACCTCGCCGCGCGCGAGGCGATCGCCGCCGCGATCGTCGCGGACGCGGGCGAGTTGCCCGTCGCGTTCTGCGGGCTGAGCTACGGCGGCGCGGCCGCCACCGAACTGCTGGGCGGGCCGCTGCGCGCATGGGCCGCGAGCGGCCGGGTGAAGGGGCTCGCCATCGTGGGGCGCGCACCGCTCCTCGAGCAGCCGGCGATCGACGCCCCCGCCGACAGCTTCCTGCTCGTCCCCGACGCGCTGCGCGACGATCCGCTGTGGCAGGAGATCTTCCGGCCGGTGCTCGAAGCCGATCTCGACGCCGATGCGCGCTGCGCGCACCGCATCGCGCAGCGCTGGCGCGACGGCGGCCGGCAGCCGTTGCTCACGGTCCCGCTGCAGATTCACGGCGCGCACGACGATCCGGCATTCGACTGGCGGCTCGCCGGCGACTGGGCGCGCATCTCGTCCGCGCCGCTCGCGAGCCTGCACCGGTATCCGGGCGGCCACGACTTCATGATCCGATGCGAAGCCGAGATCGTCGCGCGCGTAGCCGCGTGGCTGCGGCCGCAACGCGCCGCGCGAACGGCGGCGCCCGCGCCGACGTTCGCGCTGCATTGGCAGCCGCGCGCGATCGCGCCGATCGCGCCGAACACGCCGAATCCGCTCGCGGCCGCCGACGGCTCGAGCGCCGGCGCTTCACTCGCCGATGCTTCGCAGGCCGATACATCGGGCGCCGCCATGAGTGCATCGCCGGGCGCCGCGCCGTTGCCGGAATGCGCGGTCTATGCTGCGGGCGGCGAAGCCAGCGCGTTCGAACGGCTCGCGCCGCTTCTGCGCGAAAGCGGCGACGAGGCGGCGCTGCTCTGCATCGGCGCGGCCGACGATCCGCTCGGCGCCGCGCAATGCGCGGGCTTCGTCAAACTATGGCAGGCGCTCGCCGCGCGCGAATGCGCGGGCACGCTCACGCTCGTGCTGCCGGCCGGCGCGGCGAGCGGCCCGCTCGTCGGCGCGGCGCGCGTCGCGAGCGCCGAGCACGCGGCGCTGCGCATGCGGCTCGTGCTTGCCGACGATCATCCGGATCTCGTGCCGCGCGCCGCCGATCCGCGTTGGGCCGCCGGGCTTGCACGCGACGCCGCGCACTGCGGCGACGAGCCGTGGCTGCTGCGCCGCGCCGGCCGGATGTTCGCGCCGCGCCTGATGCCGCACGCGGCGCCCGCGCTGCCCGAAGGCACGCTCGGCGCGGCGGGCGGCCCGTATCTCGTCACCGGCGCGGCGGGCGGCGTCGGCCGCGCGCTCGTCGACTGGCTGATCGACGAGCAGCAGGTGCCGCCGCAGCGACTCATCGCGCTGTGCCGCAACGCCGATCTCGCGCCGCGCGGCGTGCGCGCCGTCGCCGCCGATCTCGCCGATGCGCGCGCGCTCGGCGCCGCGCTCGAATCGATCGGCGAAGTCGAGGGCATCTTCCATCTGGCCGGCGTGCTCGATGACGGCGTCATCGCGAATCTCGACGAAGCGCGGCTGCGCCGCGTGCTCGCGCCGAAGCAGAGCCTCGCCGCGCTGCTCGCACACGCGCCGCGCTGGCGCACGCGCTGGGCGGTGGCGTTCTCGTCGACGAGCGCGCTGCTCGGCGTGCCCGGCCAGGCGAATTACGCGGCCGCGAACGCGTGGCTCGATCAGCTCGCGTGCTGGCCCGCGCGGGCGGGCGAGCCGCCGGTGCTGAGCATCCAGTGGGGCAGTTGGGCCGACGTCGGCATGAGCGCGCGCAGCGACCGTGCGCAGCGCCGGGCGATGCAGGACGGCGAGCGTGCGCTCGCGCCCGACGCCGCGTTCGCCGCGCTCGGCGCGCTGCTCGCCGGCATGCTCGGCGGCGCGGCGGCGGCACGCCAGTTCGCGGTCTGCGACGTCGACTGGCCGCGCTCACCGTGGCGCGACGCGCCGATCGTCGAAGCCATCGCACGCGGCGCGCCGAACGCGGGCAGCGAAGCCGAGGCGGCCAAAGTGACGAGCGCGACGAACAGGACGAAGCGAGCGGACGAAGCGAGCGGCGCGAACGGCTGGATCGCGGCGAGCTCGACGCCGGTCGCCATGTCGAGCGCCACGCCGGCCGCTCATGTTTGCGGTAACGCTTGCGTCGATGCGGCTGCCCCGCGCGCCGGCGATGAATCGGACCGCGCACGGTCGCCCCGCCCGGCAAGCGAGCCCGCGCGCTTTGCCGCGCCAACCGTCGAAGCCGCCGCGGCCGCGCAAGCGCCGGCCGCGCGGGCGACGCGATCCGCGAGCGCACCCGACCCCGTCCGCGCGTTCCTCGAAGACTACGTGAGCCGCTGGGACGAGCGGCTCGATCTCGCGACGCTCGGGCTCGATTCGCTCGATCTCGCGCAGATGCGCAACGGCTTTTTCAAGAAATTCGGTGTGCAGATACCGCTTTCGACGCTCGCATCGCCGACGCTGAAGATCGGCGAGCTGGCCCGCCGGATGCGGAACGTCGCCGGCATCGCGGACGAGTAGATCCGCCCTTCCCGTCACCCGCGCATTCCGACGCGGCCGCAAAAAAGAGGTCTACCGGGTGCTCCCGCCCGGCGCACGAACTCAGTCAAGGAGAGCAGCATGACGATTACCCTCATCGAACCTGTCCAGCAGCGCACGGGGATCTATCCGTCGTCCGACCTGAAGGTCGAGGACGGCTATCCGTCGTCCGACACGTTCCAGATCATTCAGACGCAGGACGGCCGCGGCGCGGGCGTCCGCGTCCTGAAGGCGTTCGCGCGCGGGCGGCGGATGGCGCGCGTGTCCGGGCAGATCACCGCGTTCTGCCGGCTGCACACGCTGCAGATCAACGCGCACACGCACCTGTACGACCCGCATTTCAGCGGGCTGCTGCTGCATTCGTGCGATCCGAACGTGCGGCTCGACATGGCGGGCTTCGAGCTCTGGTCACTGCGCGACATCGCGGCGGGCGAGATGCTGACGATGGATTACGCATCGACCGAGGACGTGCTGATGCGCCAGTTCGAATGCCACTGCGGCGCGCCGAACTGCCGGCGCTGGATCACGGGCGCGAAGGAACTGCCGAACGATAGCGGGCAAACGCTCCTCGCCGGGTTGCGGGCCGCCGAGATCGCATGACGCGATCGCGGGTGCGCGGGTGCGCAGGTTGCAGGTCGCGGGTCGCTGATCGCTGATCGTGGATCGTGGATCGTGGATCGCGGATCGCGGATCGCGGATCGCGGATCGTGGCGTGCGATAGGCGATAGGCGATAGGCGGCAGGCGGCAGGCGGCAGGCGGCAGGCGGCAGGCGGCAGGCGGCAGGCCGATTGTGGAGTGCGCCGTGCAAATCGGCTGCATCGGCTGCATCGGTTGCATCGGTTGCATCGGTTGCATCGGTTGCGTTGCTTGTGCCGATCGCGCCGCCGATGTCGCTTGTTTCGCCCGTTTCGCGCGTTCAGTCCGTTTCGCTTGCGCGATTGCGGCACGTGAGGCAGCGAGGCGGCAGGACAGCTTCGGACGCCGCACGCATCGCGGTAGCCGCGCGATCGACGGCCTTCGACGACCTGCTTGGCCCAGCCGCCGGCCGACGTGCTCCGATCCCGGCTTGGCGATCACGGGTTGCATCGCCTGCCGCCGATTTCCCGGCGAATGTCGCGCGGCTTCCCGATGCACGGCGACCCGCGTTCGATGTCCCAACGTTCGACCGTGCCGGTTTTCGCCCGACATGAAGCGCCGATGGTGCATGCCGACGCCTGATTCGCGGACAGCCTCATGGCCGGATTCGGCGTGCGAGCGGGCGACCGCGGCATCGGGGCGAACGTGGCGGCGTACGCGCCGGCCGGCGTCGCGACGCCGCTCGATGCCCGGATGTGCGCCGCGACGACGCATCGGTGTCGATAACGTCGACGACATCGAAAACGACTAGGGCTAGGGCTAGGGCTAGGGCAACGGCAACGGCAACGGCTTCGGCTTCGGCTTCGGCTTCGGCTTCGGCTTCGGCGGCAGCATCGGACGTCTGCGCCGCCTGCGCCACCGCCGCGCCGCTCCGACAGGCGATGCGCCGCGCCGCCGTCCCGATCGCGCGCCCCCGCCATCGCGGGCCGCCGGCGTGCGTGACCGCGCGCCGCGCCGCCCGCTTCATCAATACAAGGAGAAACGCGCCATGGATAGCTTCATCGAACTGCAGGAAAACGACCGTCGCCAGGTGCCCGTGCGCGGCCGCGCGTACCTCGCCGGCGCCGACAGCCCGCTCGTGCCGGTGACGATCCCGATCGCGAACGATCTCGCGCTCGGGCTTGCGCAGGCCGCCGCCACGCCCGCCGAAGCCGCCGCGCTCTGCCGCGACGCGATCGACGCGCGGCTGCCCGCCACGGGCGCGCTGCTGTTTCGCGGGCTGCCGATCGCGGACCGCGCGGGCTTCGACACGTTCATGCGCGCGCTCGGCTACGCGCCGCGCAGCTACGACGGCGGCATCGCGGTGCGCGCGCGCGACGCCGGCTACGCGCTCGTCGCGAGCCAGGAAGACCCGCGCATCACGATGGCGCCGCACAACGAGATGGCGTATCTGCCGAACCCGCCGCGCAAGGTGTTCTTCTTCTGCGCGGCGGCCGCCGACGAAGGCGGCGAAGTGCCGATCAACGACGTCCGGCTCACGGCCGCGCAGATCCCCGACGAAGTGCTCGCGCAGTTCGAGCGCAAGCGGATCGGTTACCACCGCTATCTGCCGCGCGAATCGACGCCCACGCAGATCGGCTGGACCGACACGTTCGGCGTGCGCGAGCGCGACGCCGTCGATGCGCTGATGCGCGACAAGGGCTACGAGCACCGCTGGCTCGACGGCGACGGCCTCGGCTACGGCTACGTGCACGACGCGTTCCTCGACGATCCCGCGGGCGGCGCGCCGCTGTGGTTCAACCAGGTGACGGAGCTGCACGCGTCGTACTGGCGCAGCCACCCGCTCTTCCCGTCCGACTGGGACGACGCGCGCTATCCGGCGACCACGACATACGGCGACGGCGAGCCGATCGACCCCGAGCTCGTCACGAAGCTGCGCGCGGCGCTGTGGCGCACGTCGCGCGCGGTCGCGATGCGCCCGGGCGACGTGCTCGTGCTCGACAACGTCTACGTGCAGCACGGCCGCTTCGCGTTCTCCGGGCCGCGCCTGCATCTCGTCAGCCTGACCGACTGAGGCAACATATGGCATACCGAAACGATTCCCTTCTCACGAGCGCGCAGCAGGACACGCGGCATCTGCTGCACCCGTGGGCCGATCTGTCCGCGCTCGGCCGCGAGACGCCGACCGTCATCGTCGAAGCGCAGGGCACGCGCGTGACCGACGCCGAAGGCCGTACCTATCTCGACGCGATCGGCGGCATGTGGTGCGTGACGCTCGGCTACGGCCGGCGCGAGATCGCCGACGCGATCCGCGATCAGGCGCTGCGCATGCCGTTCTACACGCCGTTCGGCGCGATGACGAACGAGCCCGCCGCCGCGCTCGGCGCGCGGCTCGCCGAGCTCGCGCCCGGCGATCTGAAGCGCGTGCACCTGACCACCTGCGGCTCGACAGCGGTCGAATCGGCGCTGCGTTTCGCGCACTACTACTTCGGCGCGACGGGCCGCCCGCGCAAGCGCCACATCGTCACGCGCGGCGACGCGTACCACGGCAGCACGTATCTCGCCGCATCGATATCCGGCAAGGCGTGGGACCGCACGTGCTTTCACTACGACAGCACGATCGTCCATCACCTGTCGTCGCCGAACCCGTACCGGCGGCCGGCCGGCATGAGCGTCGACGCGTTCTGCGCGTCGCTCGTCGACGAATTCGACGCGCTGATCGCGAAGCTCGGCGCGGAGCAGATCGCATGCTTCATCGCCGAGCCGATCCTCGCGTCGGGCGGCGTGATCGTGCCGCCGCCCGGCTATCTCGCCGCGATGCGCGAGCGCTGCCGCCGGCACGACATCCTGTACATCAGCGACGAAGTCGTCACGGGCTTCGGCCGCGTCGGCCACTTCTTCGCGTCGCACGCGCACTTCGGCATCGAGCCCGACATGATCGTCGTCGCGAAGGGGCTCACCTCCGGCTACCAGCCGCTCGGCGCGGTGCTGATCTCGGAGCGGCTCGTCGATGCGGTGTCCGGCGAGCACGCGTACGGCAACGGTGTGTTCACGAACGGTTTCACCTACTCGGGCCATCCGGTCGCCTGCGCGGCCGCGCTCGCCAACATCGAGCTGATGGAGCGCGAGCGGATCTGCGAGCACGTGCGCGACGTCGGCCCGTACTTCATTCGCCGGCTCGATGCGCTGCGGCGCCTGCCGATCGTCGGCGACGTGCGCGGCGATCATCTGATGGCGTGCATCGAATGCACGAGCGGCGCGGGCGCGACGGGCGCGTTGCCGACGCCTGCGGACATCGCGATCGCGCAGCGCGTCGATCGCCACTGCGAAGAGATGGGCCTGCTCGTGCGGCCCTACGAGAGCATGTGCATCCTGTCGCCGCCCCTCACCGTGACGCGCGCCGACATCGACGAAATCTGCGCGATTCTCGCGGCCGCGCTCGAGCGCACGCAGCGCGAGCTCGCGCAACATGCCCCCGTTCGCGAGGAAAACGAAACATGCTGATCAACGGCCTTTGCATCGAAGGGGGCGGCGAGCCGCTGTCGATCGTCGATCCGGCGACGGGCGAGCCGCTCGCGGCGCCCGCCG
Source organism: Burkholderia mallei ATCC 23344 (assembly GCF_000011705.1). Taxonomy (NCBI): domain Bacteria; kingdom Pseudomonadati; phylum Pseudomonadota; class Betaproteobacteria; order Burkholderiales; family Burkholderiaceae; genus Burkholderia; species Burkholderia mallei. Next base: position 1,563,760 of record NC_006349.2, read on the forward strand.
CCGCGAGCGCGGCCGACCTCGAGCGCGCGGTCGCGGCCGCCGAAGCGGCGTTCCCCGCATGGCGCGCGACGACACCGGCCACGCGCGCGAGCCTGCTGCTCGCGCTCGCCGACGAAATCGACCGGCAAGCGGGCGCGCTCGCGCGAATCGAAAGCCGCAACACCGGCAAGCCGTTGCATCTCGTCGTGCAGGACGAACTGCTCGCCGTCGCCGATTGCTTTCGCTTCTACGCGGGCGCGGCGCGCACCGCGAGCGGGCCGTCCGCCGGCGAATACGTCGAGGGCCACACGAGCATGGTGCGGCGCGATCCCATCGGCGTCGTCGCACAGATCGCGCCGTGGAACTACCCGCTGATGATGGCCGCGTGGAAGCTCGCGCCGGCGCTCGCGGCCGGCAACACGATCGTGTTCAAGCCGTCGGAATGGACCCCGCTGTCGATCGTCGCGCTCGAAGCCGCGCTCGCGCGCATCTTTCCCACGGGTGTCGTCAACATCGTGCTCGGCGACGGCGCGAGCGTCGGCCGCGCGCTCGCCACGCATCCGCGCGTGCGGATGATCTCGCTGACGGGCTCGGTCGAAGCGGGCAAGTCCGTGCTCGCCGCGGCGGCCGGCAATCTGAAGCGCACGCATCTCGAACTCGGCGGCAAGGCTCCCGTGCTCGTGTTCGACGACGCCGATCTCGACGCGGCCGTCGCCGGCATCCGCTACGCGGGCTTCTACAACGCCGGGCAGGACTGCACGGCGGCGACGCGCATCTACGTGCAGCGCGGCATCTACGACACGCTCGCGCAGCGGCTCGCCGATGCGGCGAGCACGCTGCGCGTCGGCCCGCCCGATCGCGCGGATGCCGAGATGGGGCCGCTCGTGAGCGCCGCGCACCGCGCGCGCGTCGAGCGCTTCGTGCGCGAGGCGGCCGCGCTGCGGCACGCGCGCGTACTCACGGGCGGCGCGCCGCTGCCCGGCCCCGGCTGCTACTACGCGCCGACCGTGATCGCCGGCGTGCGCCACGACGACGCGCCGATGCGCCGCGAAGCGTTCGGCCCGGTCGTCACGCTCACGCCGTTCGACACCGAATCACAAGCGCTCAGGTGGGCGAACGATTCGGAATACGGATTGGCTTCGTCGGTATGGACCCGCGACGCGGCGCGCGGCATGCGGCTCGCCGCGTGCATCGACGCGGGCGTCACGTGGGTGAACGCGCATTTCACCTACACGGCCGACATGCCGCACGGCGGGACCAAGCAGTCCGGCTACGGCTCCGATCTATCGACGCTCGGCCTCGCCGATTACACGCAGCCGCGCCACGTGATGTGGCGGCATTGACGCGCACGGCGCGCGCTTTCCAGAACCCGACACAGACGATTCCCATGACCGCCTCCCCTCCCTCCAGCGCACTCGTCACGGCCGTCGAAGCGGCCGTCCTGTCGCTCGCCGGCGACGTCGCCGGCCGCGCGTTCGACGCGTCGGCTGCGGCGTGCCCGCTGCACGCGCTCGGCTTCGATTCGGTGCAGTACGTCGAATTGTCCGGATGCCTGAACGAATACTACGGGCTCGATCTCGCGCCGACGCTGTTCTTCGACGTGCACGTGCCGCGCCGGATCGCCGAGCATCTCGTCGCGCGGCATCCGGCGGCGCTCGCGCGCAAGCACGGCATCGGGGCCGGGGACGACGCCGACACGGCCGCTCGGGCCCGCGCGGCCGCGGCCGAGAACGGCGCGCCGCAGCCGGACATGCGAGCCGGGGCGGCGCGGCCCGCGGGCGAGCCGCTTCTCGACACGCATGCGAGCCCCGGCGAGCCGCGCGGCGACGCACACGAGAATCCATGTGACGACACGCGCGGCGCGGCCGCCGCCGACGCGCACGAATCGGCCGCCGATATCGCGATCGTCGGCATGGCCGGCATCTTCCCGCAATCGGCCGACCTCGACGCGTTCTGGCGGCATCTCGCCGCGGGCGACGATCTGATCGCCGAGGCGCCGGCCTCGCGCTGGGATTGGCGCGCGGGCGACGGCGAGCCCGCATCGCGCTGGGGCGGCTTCATCCCGCGCATCGAATATTTCGACGCCGCGTTCTTCGGCATCTCGCCGCGCGAAGCCGAGCAGATGGACCCGCAGCAGCGCCTGCTGATGCAGACCGCGTGGGCGGCGCTCGAGGACGCGGCGGTGCGCCCGTCCGATCTGATGGGCAGCGACGCGGCGGTGTTCGTCGGCATCAGCACGTCTGACTACATGGCGCTGCTGCCCGGCGCGGACGGCCATCTCGCGGTCGGCAACGCGCACGCGATGCTGCCGAACCGGCTGTCGCACCTGCTCGGCGCGCACGGGCCGAGCGAGGCTGTCGATACCGCGTGCTCGAGCTCGCTTGTCGCGCTGCATCGCGCGGTGCGCGCGCTGCGGCGCGGCGAAAGCAGCGTCGCGATCGTCGGCGGCGTCAACGTGATGCTGACGACGCGGCTGCACCGCGCGCTCGCCGCCGCCGGCATGCTGAGCCCCGACGGGCGCTGCAAGACGTTCGACGCGGCGGCGAACGGCTACGTGCGCGGCGAGGGCATCGCGGCGCTCGTGCTGATGCCGCTCGAGCGCGCGCGCGCGAACGGCCACCCGGTGCGCGCGGTGATCAAGGGCAGCGCGGTCAATCACGGCGGCCGCGCGGCGTTCCTGACCGCGCCGGACATCAACGCGCAGGCCGCGCTGATCGAAGCCGCGTATCGCGACGCGGGCGTCGACCCCGCCACTGTTTCGTACATCGAAGCGCACGGCACCGGCACGTCGCTCGGCGATCCGATCGAAGTGCAGGCGCTGCGCCAGGGCCTCGACGCCTGCGCGCGCGACCTCGCGGGCACCGCCTCGCACGCGCCGGCACGCTGCGGCCTGGGCTCGGTCAAGACCAATATCGGGCATCTCGAAGCGGCGGCGGGCCTCGCGGGCGTCGTCAAGGTCGTGCTCGCGATGGACCGGCGCATGCTGCCGCCGAGCCTGCATTGCCGTGAACTGAATCCGTATCTGAAGCTCGACGGCAGCCGTTATCACGTCGTCACGGAACCCACGCCCTGGCCGGACGAAGCAACGCCGACGCCGCTGCGCGCGGGCGTCAGCTCGTTCGGGTTCGGCGGCTCGAACGCGCACGTCGTGCTGCAATCGGCGCACGCGCGGCCGATCGCGCGAGCGAGCGCGCCCCCACCGCCGCACCCGAACGAACAGGCCGGTGCCGACGCGCCCGCCGCCGACGGCCCGCGCGCGTGGTTCATCCCGCTATCGGCGCGCACCGATGCCGCGTTGCATGCGCGCGCCGCTCAGCTCGCGCACTGGCTCGACACCGAGCCGGCCGACGACGCGTGGCTGCCCGCGCTCGCGAAGACGCTGTCGATCGGCCGCGAACCGATGGCGCGCCGCTTCGGCATCACGTGCGCGTCGCTCGACGAACTGCGCGCGCAACTCGCGATCGCGCTGGGCGGCCGCGCAACGTCGCTCGCGCGCGATGACGCCCGGCTGCGGCCGCATGCGCCCGCCTGCGCGGCGTGGCTCGCGGGCGAGACCGACCCGCTGCCCGCCGCGTGGGATGACGCGACGCCGCGCCTGCGGTTGCCCGTCTACCCGTTCGAAGGCGAGCGGCACTGGCCGACCGAAGCAGCGCCGGCGGCGCGCTTCGCGCTCGCGCCCGACGCCGACGGCGCATACCGGATCGCGATCGCACCCGACGCGCCGCTCGTCGCCGACCATCGGCTCGCCGGCGAGCCGGTGCTCGCCGCCGCCGCGCAAATCGTGATCGCGTGGCGCGCGTTCGAGGCGGACGCGCTCGCCGGCGATGCCGGCCAGGCGGGCGACGTCGGCGAGTCGATGGAGTCGATGGAGTCGATGGAGTCGAACGGATCGAGCGCATCGAAGCCGGCGGCAACGTCCGCCGATTCGGGCACCGCCGCCGATTCACGCGATCTGCACGATTCATACCACTCGCACGACTTCCGCCACACGATCGACACGATCGACACGATCGACACGAACGCCACGAGCGCCGCGACGCCTATCGCGCTGTGCGACATCGAATGGCTCGCGCCGATCGCGATCGGCGCGCCGACCGACCTGTGCATCACGCTCGCGCGCGACGCCCACGGCGACATCGACGCGCGCCGCGGCGAAGCCGCCCATCGGCGCGCAAACGGCCGCGCCGCCCGCTTCGCGATCGCGGCCGCCCCCGCCATCGATACGCCGCTCGGCCGCGGACACGCGACGCGCATCGCGAGCGCGCCGTCGAACGCGCCCGAGCTCGACATCGAGGCCATCCGCGCGCGCTGCACGCAAGCGGTCTCGGCCGACGCGTGCTACGACGCGTTCGCCGCGATCGGCATCGATTACGGCCCGACGTTCCGCCCGCTGCGCGCGATCGCGGTCGGCCGTGACGAAGCGCTCGCCGAATTCGACGCGTCGGCGCTCGCGCGCACGACGGGCGACGCGCGTATCGTCGCGCTGCTCGACGGCGCGTTCCAGGCGATCGCGGGCCTGACGCTCGCGCACGCCGCGAGCCTCGAAAGCGGCCTGCTGCCCGCGTCGCTCGCACGCATCGAGTTCACCGGGCCGCTCGCGGACAGCGTCCGCGCGTGGATTCGCGAAGCACCGAGCGACACGGGCCGCCGCACATTCGATATCGACCTCGTGACGGCGAGCGGCCGGTCGTGCGCGTCGCTGCGCGGCCTCGCGCTCGCGTCCGGCCGAAGCGCAACGTCGCGCGAAGCGCCACGCATCACGACGCCGGGCGACCATCTGTTCGCGCCGCAATGGCTGCCGTGCGCGACGAACGCGGCCGGCGCGGCAACGCCGTCGCCGCGCGCCGGCGCGCTCGCGATCATGGGCGGCACGCCGGCGCAGCGCGCCGCGCTCGCGGCGACGCGCGCGGCGGCGCAGCGCCTGATCGACGACATCGCCGAACTCGACGCGAACGTGAGCCATCTCGTCTGGCTGCCGTCCGCGCCCGCGGACGCACATGCGCCGCTCGCGCAATGCGCGAGCCTCGACGGGTTGCGCCTCGTGAAGCGTTTGCTCGCGCTCGGCGCGGGCGATCGCGCATTCGATCTGACGGTGCTCACCGTCCGTTCGTGGACGATGCCGGGCGACGCGCCCGCGTTTCCCGCGCACGCGGATCTCGCGGGGCTGTGCGGGGCGCTCGCGAACGAATACCCGCACTGGCGCGTGCGGCTCATCGATCTGCCCGACGCCGCTGCGCTGCCCGCCGACTGGCACGCGCGGAGCGCCGAAGGCGGCCATCCGCTGCTGCTGCACCGGCACGGCCAATGGTTCGCGCGCCGGCTCGTGCCGCTCGCGGCGCTGCCCGCGCCCGCCGCGCAGCCGTATCGGCCGGGCGGCGTGTACGTCGCGATCGGCGGCGCGGGCGGCCTCGGCCGGGTGTGGACCGAGCACGCGATTCGCGCCTGCGGCGCGCAAGTCGTGTGGATCGGGCGGCGGCCGCTCGACGCGCAGATCGATGCGCACTGTAACGCGCTCGCCGCGCTCGGCCCGCGCCCGTCGTATCTGAGCGCCGACGCGAGCGACGCCGAGAGCTTGCGCGCCGCGCGCGATGCGGTGCTCGAACGCTTCGGGCGGCTCGACGGCGTCGTGCACACGGCGATCGTGCTGGAGGACGGTGGCCTCGCGCAGCTCGACGAAGCGCGATTCAGCGCGGCGCTGAACGCGCAGGTCGCGACGACCGCGAACCTCGCCCGCGTGTTCGGCAGCGATCCGCTCGATTTCATCCTGTTCTTCTCGTCGCTGCAAAGCGCGTTCGTCGCGGCGGGCCAGAGCAATTACGCGGCCGGCTGCACGTTCCGCGACGCGTTCGCCGACTGGCTGCGCACGCAGCTCCGATGCGCGGTCAAGGTCGTGAACTGGGGCTACTGGGGGCAGACGGGCGTGGTCGCGACCGAGCCGTACCGCGCCCGCATGGCCGCGCTCGGCATCGGGTCGATCGAGCCCGCCCCGGCGATGGCGGTCGTCGACGCGCTGCTCGCCTCGAACGTCGATCAGGTCGGCTATCTGAAGACGATCGCGAGCGCCGCGGTGCCGACGCTCGCGCCCGCGCTCGCCGCGCGCATCGCGCCGCGCACGCGCGCGCTTGCCGGCACGCCGCCGCGCGTCGACGCGACGGACGACAGCGCGGCGTGGCGGGACGCGCTCGCGGCGCTCGAACGCGCGATCGCGCTCCGGCTGTTCGCCGAGCTCGGCGCGCTGCGCGTGTTCGGCGGAAGCGGCGCGCCGGGCGGCCATGCGTTCGACGACGGCGCGGCCCGAAACAGCGCGGCCGGCAAATGTTCGGCCGATGACCGCGCGCCCGACGCCGCGCCGCCGACGCCGGACGCGGCGCGCGCGGAATGGGCGCGCGCACGCGCCGAGCTCGAGCGCACCGCGCTGCTCGACGCCCATCTCGCGCTCGTCGACGCGACGCTCGACGCGCTGCCCGCGATCCTGCAAGGCAGCGTGCCCGCCACGTCGATCCTGTTCCCGGACGGCGATCTGAGCCGCGTCGAAGCGGTCTATCAGCGCAACGAGCAGGCGGACCGCTGCAACCGCGCGCTCGCCGATGCGGTGCTGCACCTCGTCGGCGACGCATCGTCCGCGCAACCGGCCGCGCTCGCCGAAATCGGCGCGGGCACGGGCGGCACGACCGTGCCGCTGCTCGCGGCGCTCGACGCGCGCGGCGCGCGGCTCGGCCGCTACGACTTCACCGACATCTCGAAGGCGTTCCTGCTGAACGCCGAGCAAACGTTCGGCCGGGGCCGCGACATGCTGCGCTACCGGCTGTTCGACGTCGAGCGGCCGATCGCCGGGCAGGCGCTCGACACCGGCGGCTACGACATCGTGATCGCGACGAACGTGCTGCACGCGACGCAGGACATCGGCGTCACGCTGCGCAATGCGAAGGCGCTGCTGAAGGCAGGCGGCCATCTGATCATCAACGAACTGCTCGGCACGCACGGCTTCGCGCATGCGACGTTCGGGCTGCTGCCCGGCTGGTGGCGGCACCGCGACAGCGCGCGCCGCCTGCCCGGCAGCCCGCTGCTGTCGCGCGACGGCTGGACGCGCGCGCTGCGCGAAGCCGGCTTTGCGGTGCTCGACGGCGGCTCGGCCGGCGCCGCGGCGGGGCAAGGCGTGATCGTCGCGCTCAGCGACGGCGTGATCGTGCAGCCGTCGCACGCCGACGCGCGGGCGGCCTCATGTGCGGCTTCGCGCGCGGCCCCGGGCGACGACGCCGGCGCGCACGCCAGCGCCGCGCGGCCGGCCGCATCGGCTTGTTCGACTGCCTCGCCCGCACACGCGCCCGCGGCTTCGCCGATCGCCGCCGCGCCGACCGGCGCGAGCCTGCGCGCGCGCTGCGTGCAGGCGCTCGCGCAACTCGTCGCGCGGACGCTGAAAATGCCGGTCGGCAAGCTCGCGCCCGATCAGCCGCTCGGCAGCTACGGCGTCGATTCGATTCTCGTGATCGGGCTCACGAAAACGCTGCGCGAGACGTTCGGCGTCGCGCTGTCGAACGCGACGCTGTTCGAGCATGCGACGCTGAACGCGCTCGCCGAATTCTTCGTCGCCGAACATCGCGCGGCGTGCGAACGCGTGCTGGGCGGCGACGCGGAACCCGCGCCGAATGCGCCGAACGGATCAAACGCCGCGAGCGCAGCGGCGGCCACGCGCCCGGCCATGCCACCGGCCCGCGCCGGCGCCCCATCGCCCGCCGCGGCTTCGGCCGCGCCGAAGCCGCGCGAATCGAACGTGTGCGCCCCGCCCTCCGCCGACGACACCGCCGTCGCCGTGATCGGCATGTCCGGCCGCTATGCGCAGGCGGACAACCTGCGCGAGTTCTGGGCGAACCTGCGCGCGGGCCGCCATTGCATCACCGAAGTGCCCGCCGAGCGCTGGGACTGGCGCACGCACTTCGATGCGGAAAAAGGCGCGCCGGGCCGCACGTACAGCCGCTGGGGCGGCTTCCTGACGCAGATCGACCGCTTCGACGCCGCGTTCTTCCGAATCGCGCCGAACGACGCCGAGCAGATCGATCCGCAAGGCCGCCTGTTCCTCGAGGAATCGTGGGCCGCGATCGAGGATGCCGGCTATACGAGCGACACGCTCAGCGCGGACCGCCGGGTCGGCGTGTTCGTCGGCGTGATGAACGGCGACTATCCCACGGGCGCGCAGTTCTGGAGCATCGCGAACCGCGTGTCGCACGCGCTCGACCTGCACGGGCCGAGCCTCGCCGTCGACACCGCGTGCTCGTCGTCGCTGACCGCGATCCATCTCGCGCTCGACAGCCTGCGCAGCGGCACCTGCGACTGCGCGCTCGCGGGCGGCGTCAACCTGATTCAGAGTCCGAAGCATCTGGTCGGGCTCGCGTCGCTCACGATGCTCTCGGCGGGCGACGCGTGCCGCGCGTTCGGCGCGGGCGCGGACGGCTTCGTCGACGGCGAAGGCGTCGGCGTGCTCGTGCTCAAGCCGCTGTCGCGCGCGCTCGCCGATGGCGACGCGATCCACGGCATCATCCGCGGCAGCATGATCAACGCGGGCGGCAAGACGCACGGCCTCACGGTGCCGAACCCGCGCGCGCAGCAGGCCGTCGTCGGCGCGGCGCTCGCGCGAAGCGGCGTGCCGGCGCGCGCGGTCGGCTACATCGAGGCGCACGGCACCGGCACCGCGCTCGGCGATCCGATCGAACTCGCGGGCCTCACGCGCGCGTTCGCCGAAGCGACCGACGAGCTCGGCTTCTGCGCGCTCGGCTCGGTCAAATCGAACATCGGCCATTGCGAAAGCGCGGCGGGCGTCGCCGGCGTGACGAAGGTGCTGCTGCAGATGAAGCATCGCGAACTCGTGCCGACGCTGCATGCGCACGAGCCGAACCCCGACATCGATTTCGCGCGCTCGCCGTTCGTGCTGCAACGCACGCTCGCGCCGTGGCCGCAGCCGGCGCTCGACGGATGGCCCCGGATCGCGGGCGTGTCGTCGTTCGGCGCGGGCGGCGCGAACGCGCACGTCGTGCTCGAAGAATTCATCGAGACGCGCGCCGCCGCCGGCGGCGACGACGCCGGCCCCGCGATCGTCGTGCTGTCCGCCGCGACCGACGCAGCGCTGCGTCGCCGCGCGCGGCAATTGCACGCCGCGCTCGCCGCCGGCGAAATCGGCGACGAGCGCCTGCACGATCTCGCGTACACGCTGCAGATCGGCCGCGCCGCGATGGTCTCGCGCTTCGGCTGCGTCGCCGGCAGCGCCGCCGAATTGCAGGCGCAGCTCGCCGCGTTCGTCGAAGGCGACGCATCGCGCGGCTGGCACGCGCACCGGCTCGCCGGCGACCGCCGCGGCCTCGCCGAGCTCGACGCCGATCCCGAACTGCGCGCGTCGCTCGTCGAGCAATGCGTCGCGGCCGGCAAGCTCGACCGGCTCGCGGCACTCTGGTGCCAGGGGCTCGGCATCGACTGGCCCGCGCTGCATCGCGGCCGCGCGCGCCGGCGCATGCATCTGCCGACGTACCCGTTCGACGGCCCGCGCTACTGGCTGCGCGACGACGCGGCGCACGCCGCCGAGCCCGCGCCGGCCGACGGCGCCGCCGAAGACGCAAGCGCCGACGCACCGAATGCAGCGAACGCGCCGACGCCCGACGTCGCAACGCTCGTCCGTCGAACGGTGGCGCAAGTGCTCGGCTATCCGGACGTCGACATGAACGAATCGTTCCTGTCGCTCGGCGGCGATTCGATCCGCGCGGCGCGCGCGCATCGGGTGCTGCAACGGGCGCTCGACACGAGGATTCCGCTCAGCCTGATGCTGGAGGCAAGCACGCTCGCCGAATGCGCGCAAGCGATCGATGCACTGCTTTCGACGCAACCGGAACCGGCGAGCGCGCTCGCCTGCGAAACGAACGCGGGCGCGGCCGGCGCGCCGATCGCCGACGCGGCCGCGTTCGAGTCGTCGGCGCCGCCCTCCCGGGAATCGGCCTCCCCGCCACACCCGGCCTCCCCGCCGCGCGACGCGCGCCCGCGCGTTCATCCGCTGTCATCGAACCAGCAGCAATTCTTCTTCCTCGACCGGCTGAACCCGGCGAACCCGGCGTTCAACCTGCCCGGCGCGCTGCGCGTGCGCGGCGAATGGCACGCGCACGCGCTCGAAGCCACGTATCAGGCGCTCATCGATACGCACGACGTGCTGCGCACCCGCTTCGTCGTGCGCGGCGGCGAACCGTGCGCGGAAGTCGCGCCGCACCGCGCGGCCGCGATTCGCCGGCACGATCTGACGGCGCTGCTGCCGAAGCATCAGGCCGCGCGCGTCGCCGAGTGCCTCACCGAGTCGAGCCGCGAGGGCTTCGCGCTCGAACAGGGCGAACCGAGCCGGCTGACGGTACTCGAACTGCGCGACGACGATCACGTGATCCTGCTGAATCTGCATCACATCGTCGGCGATGCGGTGTCCGTCGTCGTGCTGCTCGACGCGCTCGCGCGCGCCGCGCTCACGGGCCGCGCGGCCGCGCCGGACCGCGCGCGGCCGCAATACGCGCAATGGGCCGCGCACGAACGCGATGCGCTGCCGGCGACGATCGCGCGCGAACTGCCGTACTGGCTCGAGCGCCTGCGCGACGTGCCGCCGCCGTTGCCGCTGCCGTGCGACCGCGCGCGGCCGCCGGTGCCGAGCTATCGTGGGCGCAGCGTGCCGCTCGCGTTTGCGCCGGCGCTCATCACGCTGCTCGACGCATACTGCAAGGCGCACGGGCTGTCGCGCTTCGTCGTGATGCTCGCCGCGTTCAAGCTCGCGCTGCGCGTGCTGTCGGGCCGTGACGACGTCGTCGTCGGCAGCCCGTACGCGAACCGCGCCGAGGACGACACGGCCGACATGATCGGCAGCCTCGCCTACGCACTCGTGCTGCGCACGCGGCTTGGCGAAGCACAGACGTTCGCCGATGCGGTCGCGCTCGTGCGGCGCACCGTGCACGGCGCGTTCGACCATCTCGGCGTGCCGTATCCGCGCCTCGTCGAGGCGCTGAATCCGGCGCGGCACGGCGGCGCGAACCCGCTGTATCAGATCATGTTCAACGTGATCCCGATGCCCGCGCTGCCCGAGGGCGTCGAGCCCGTCGAAGTCGATTCCGGCTGGCTCGACTACGATCTGTTCGTGCGGCTGCGCGCGTCGAGCCACGCCATCGACGGCGTGCTGCAATTCAGCGCGGATCTCTTCGATCGTTCGACGGCCGAAGCGATCGCCGCATACTACGTCGAGCTGCTGCACACGCTGCTCGCGCATCCGTCGCTGCCGCTCGCGAGCCTCGCGCCGCCCGCCGAGCTCGCGCTCGAACGGACGATCGCCGACGCGATGCCGCCGCTGCGCATCGAGATCGCGTCGACGTTCACCGACCGCCCGTTAGCCGGCACGCTGCGCTACTGGGGCACCGCGACCGGCCAGCCGATCGAGCCGAATTTCGCGCCGTACGGACAACTGTTCCAGACGCTCTACGATCCGTCCACGCCGTTCCATGCGAATCGTCACGGAACGAACGTCGTGCTGGTCAGGCCGTGCGACTGGCTGCGCTTCGACGACGCGAACGCGGACGCCGCCCGCGCCGACCTCACGGGCGACGCCGGCGCGGCGGCCGCCGAACGCATCGCGCTGTACGCCGACGAACTCGCCGACGCGCTGCGCGACGCGGCGCCGTCGCTCGCGGTGCCCGTGCTCGTGCTGGTGCTGCCGGACGATGCCGCGTCGCTCGCGGCGCGTGACGAACACACGGGTACGGCAACCGAAGCGCCTGCCGAGGCGCTCGCCGACGCACGCGCCGGCAAGCCCTCGCCCGACACGTCGCTCGCCCCTTACCGCATGCTCCGCGCCGCGCTCGCGGATCTGCCGTCGATAACGGTCGCGCACTGGCGCGATGTCGCCGCGATCTACCCGGTCGCCGACGTGTTCGATCCGCATGCGGACGCGGCCGGCCACGTGCCGTTCACGAGCGAGTACTACGCGGCGCTCGCGAGCTACATCGCGCGCACCGCGTTCCAGCACGCGTCGGTGCCGCTCGACGACGCCTGGAACCGGCTCGCCGCGCAGATCCGCGACGACGCCGAGCACCTGCTCGCCGCGCCGGCCGACGGCGCACGCGCGCGCCGCGCGCCGCACGCCGCGCCGACGAACGAAACGCAGGCGACGCTCCTGCCGATCTTCGCGGCCGCGCTGAAGCTCGACGATCCCGGCATCGACGACAACTTCTTCGACTGCGGCGGCCACTCGATCCTCGCGATCGGCGTCGTCCATCAGATCAACGAAGCATTCGGCACGTCGCTGTCGGTCGCGGACATCTTCATGGCGCCGACCGTGCGCCGCCTCGCCGAGCGCATGCGCGACGCGCCGGACGGCCCCGAGTACGTCGAGCTCGCGAGCGCGGCCGCGCTGCCCGACGACATCGCGCCGCTGCCCGGCCCAGTGGCCGACGCGCCGCGCGCGCTGTTGCTCACGGGCGCGACGGGCTTTGTCGGCCGCCATCTGCTGCGCGAGCTGATCGATCGCACCAGCGCGACGATCTACTGCCTCGTGCGCGCGCCGGACGCCGCGCAGGGCCTCGCGCGGATCCGCGCGACGCTCGGGCGCTGGTCGCTGTGGCGCGACGGCGACGCCGCGCGCGTGATCGCGGTGCCGGGCGATCTCGGCCGCCCTCGCATCGGCCTGTCGGACGCCGCGCGCGCGCGGCTCGTCGCCGAAGTCGACGCGATCTATCACAACGGCACCAGCATGAACCATCTCGAATCGTTCGAGATGGCGCGCGCGGCGAACGTCGGCGGCGTGATCGAGCTGCTGCGGATCGCCACCGAAGGCCGGCCGAAGACGTTCAACTACGTGTCGACGCTCGCGGTGTTCAGCATGCGCGAGCGCACCGGCACGCACGTATTCGACGAAGCCGCGCCGATCGACGGCGAGCGGCATCCGTCCGACCAGGGCTACACGACGAGCAAGTGGGTGGGCGAGCAGCTCACGCATCTCGCGGCCGCGCGCGGCGTGCCGTGCAACGTGTTCCGCCTCGGCCTCGTGACGGGCGACGTGCGCCACGGTCACTACGACGAACTTCAGGCGTACTACCGGCTGCTGAAGAGCTGCATCCTGATGGGCGCCGCGTTCGACGATTTCCGCTACGACCTCGTGATCACGCCCGTCGATTACGTCGCACGCGCGCTTGCGCATCTCGGCGCGCGGCATTCGCAAGGCGGCCGGGTGTTCCATCTGTCGACGATGCAGGTCACGCCGATGCGCACCGTGTTCGAGATGATGAACGCGCATCTGCGCACGCCGATGCGCATGCTCACACACCGCGCGTGGATCGACGAGCTGCGCGTGCGCTACCGGCGCGGCGACGTGCAATCGATCGTGCCCGTCGTGCAATGGATGATGAACATGAGCGATGCGGAGCTCGTGAAGCTCGCGCGCGAGCGCGAGGAAACGACCTTCATCTACGACTGCACGGCGACGCACCGCGAGCTCGAGCAAGCCGGCATCGTCGTGCCCGTGTTCGACGACGCGCTGCTGCAGCGGTATCTGCGCGGCATGTTCAACGACGACGCGGACCTGCGCGCGCTCGCCGCCCGGCTCGACGGCGGCGAGTGCGCTTCTCCCCTTCACTCCCACACGTGATACTCATGAACGATCTCATCTATCAAGACGAACATGCGTCGCTTCAACCGCTGGAAGGGCTCACCGTCACCGTGATCGGCTACGGCATCCAGGGGCGCGCGTTCGCCGCGAATCTGCGCGACAGCGGCGTTGCGGTGCGCGTCGGCAACATCGACGACCGCTACTTCGAGCTCGCGCGCGCGGAAGGCCACCGCGTGACGGACATCGCCGAGGCCGTCGCGCACGCGGACATCGTGCTGCTGCTGATTCCGGACGAGGCGCACGGCGCGGTGTTCGACGTCGACATCGCGCCGAACCTGCGCGAGGGCGCGCTGCTATGCGTCGCGCACGGGCACTCGCTCGTGCAGGGCGACGTGCGCCCGCTCGCGGGGCGCGACCTCGCGATGCTCGCGCCGCGCATGTACGGCGATCCGATCCGCCGCTACTACCTCGCCGGCCAGGGCGCGCCCGCGCTCGTCGATCTCGTCGAAACGGGCTTTCAGGTGCTCGTCGAGCGCGGCTTCAACCCGAAGGCCGCGCTGCTCGAAGTCTACGGCTCGGGCGAGATGGGCAAGATGATGCTCGACGGCGCGGACATCGGGCTCGACGAAGTCGTCGCGCTGCAAGGCTCGCCGACTTGCCAGGTCGGCTATCACCGCTGGCGCGGCCGCACGCTGCCCGCCGCCGTGCGCGAGCTGGCCGCGCGCGTGCTCGATCAGATCGACAGCGGCGACTTCGCCGCGTATCTGAAGGAACACGCGGCGAACGACTACGCAGCGCTCGATGAAGCGCGCCGCGCGGCGCTGAAGCGGCCGCTCAACGTCGCGCACGCGCAAGTGCGCGCGGCGTTCCGGTTCCCGACCGAGGCCGCGGGCGGGCTCTACCAGGCGGCGCCGGCCGGCGCCGAGCCGGAGCTCGCGCGATGAGCGCCCGTCGCCTCTACGTCGGCGCGACGTTCACCGCTTCGCCGCTCGATCCGCTGCTGCGCGCGCGAGGCTTCGGCGACGTCGCGTTCGCGCGCTACAACCAGTTGCTGCAGGCGCTCGTCGCCCCCGATCCGCGGCATGCGGACGATGCGACGCTGCTGCTCGTGCGGCTCGCCGATTTCGTACGGCACGAGGCGAACGATCGCGCCCAATCGCCCGACGCGCTCGCCGCGCTGCTCGCGCAACGCGCGGATGCGTGGCTCGATGCGCTCGCCTCGTTCGCCGCCGGCCGCGCGAGGCCGCCGTGCATCGTCGTGCTGCCGTCGCCCGCGCTTGATGCGCGCGGCGCGGCGCCCGCCGACACAGGCCGGCGGCTCGAGCGCGCGCTGCTCGGCGTGCCCGGCTTGCGCGCGCTCGATTGGGCGGACTTCGCGGCATCGAGCGCGATCGCGCAGCCGTTCGATCCGATCGCGGACAAGCTCGGCCACGTGCCGTTGTCGATCGAAGGCTTCGCGGCGTTCGCGCAATGGCTCGCCGAACGCCTGCGCGGCGAAGCGGGCGAAGCCGCGCACGCCGGCAAGCATGGCGGCGACGCGGCCCCCGCCGGCGCGAACGCGAACCCATCCGCGCGCGCCGAGGCCGATGCAGCCCGCTCACCGGCCGGCGCGCACGCGAATGTCGATCCGCATGCCGCCGCCGACATCGCCGCCGCCACCGGTCGCGCCGCGGCCGCGCATCCGGGCGCCGAAGCCGCCGGCCCGGCCGATGCGGCCGCCGCGCGCGCGGCCGTGCCGGCGCACGCGCGTGCGCCGGCCGACGCGCCGGCCCCCGCCGCATCGCCCGCCGCGCCCTCGCCGTCGCTTGCCCGCTTCTTCGAACGGCTGCAACTGCGCATCGCCGGCGTTGCGCTCGACGACGAGACCGCGCTCGCGAAAAGCGCGCGTCTGAGCCATACGGCTGCGACGTTCCATCTGAGCGGCCGCCCGTATCTCGAAGCCGACTTGCTCGACGCGACCTCGCGCGACGCCGCCGCACTCGCGCTGACCGCCGCCGACCGCTTCGGCCAATACGGCTGCAGCGGCTTCGTTCTCGTGCGCGCCGACGCCGGCTTGCCCGTGCTCGCCGAATTCGTGCTGAGCTGCACGGTGCTCGGCAAGCAGGTCGAGCACGGCGTGCTGCTCGCGCTTGCGCAGGCGGCGCAACGCGCCGCGCTGCCGGCCGTCGCGCTCGACTACGTGCGCACCGACGGCAACCAGCCGGCCGTCGACTTCGTCGACGCGATCGCCGCGCAAGCCGGCGTCGCCCTCGATCGAAGCGGCCCGCGCGCGCGCCTGCGCATCGCGCCGTGCGCGCTCGCCGAGGCCGTGCTCGCCTGCGCGAAAGCGCCGCAAGCGCTCGCGGCGGCCGCTCAGGCGCTCGATCTCGCGCCGCTCTTCTCCCACTCGAACGCAACCGCTCACCCGGCCGCCCATCGATGAACGCGAACCTCCACGCCTTCACTGCCGCGGACACCGCGCCGAGCACCGAATACTGGTGGGCGCGCGAGCGGCTGCACTACCGCGGCAACGCGCTGCATTTCTGCGGCCGCGACGTCGCCGAACTCGCGGCCGCGTTCGCCGAGCCGGTGTTCCTGTACGACCCGCAGCGCGCGCTCGACAACGTCGCGCGCCTGCAACGCGCGCTCGGCGACCTGCAACGCGGCGATTTCCGCCTCCATTACGCGATGAAGGCGAATCGCTTTCGCCCATTGCTGTCCGAGCTGCGGCGCTCGCCGCTCTTCGGCATCGACGCATGCTCGCCCGAGGAGCTGCGCGAGGCGCTCGCATGCGGTTTCGCGCCCGAGCGGATCTCGTACACCGCGCACGGGATGATGCCGGACGAAGCCGCGCTCCTCGCCGCGCTGCCGGGCGTGCACGTGAACTGCGACACGCTGAGCGCGATCGCGCTGCTCGGCAGCCGCTCGCCCGGGCGCGAGATCGGCATTCGCGTGAACCCGGGCGTCGGCATCGGCTACGGCGACAGCGAGCGGCTGAGCTACGCGGGCGCGGCGGTGACGAAGTTCGGCATCTACGCGGAGCAGTTCGGCGCGGCGCTCGAGCTCGCCGCGCGGCACGGCCTGGCCGTGACATGGCTGCATTGCCACGCGGGCTGCGGCTATCTCGATGCGCAGCTCGAATCGTTCGAGCGCGTGCTCGACGCGCTCGACGCGTTCGCCGCGCGCGTGCCGGGGCTGCGCGGCATCAACCTCGGCGGCGGGCTCGGACTGCCGCACCGCGCGACGGATCGGCCGCTCGATCTCGAGCGCTGGCGCGCGGCCGTGCACGCGCGCTTCGGCGGCCGGCCGCTCGCGATCGCGATCGAACCCGGCGACTTCATCGCGAAGGACGCCGGCATGCTCGTGCTGCGCGTGGCATACGTCGAGCTCAAGCGCAACCGCCGCTTCGTCGGGTTGAACGGCGGCTTCAATCTCGCGATCGAACCCGCGTTCTACGATCTGCCGTGCGAGCCCGTGCCGTGCGTGCGCCGGCCGGGCCCCGCGCAATCGGTGTGCGTCGCCGGCAACATCAACGAAGCGCTCGACGTGTGGGGCAACGACGTGAGCCTGCCGCCCGTCGAGCCGGGCGATTTCATCGCACTGCTGAACGCCGGCGGCTATGCGTCGTCGATGAGCTCGAACCATTGCCTGCGCGGGCAGTTCCGCGAGCTCGCGCTGTTCGACGCCGCACCGCACTGATCTCAACCTCAACGACAAGGAGCCCCAGCGTGTCCTCGCTTTCACAGCAATTGAGCGCTCTCGGCAGCCGGATCTTCACGAGCGCGCCGTTCGGCCCCGGCGTATCGATGCAGAATCTCGCCGAATGGTCGTCGCTCGCGCACGTCCAGTTGCTCGGCCGGGTCGCCGCCGAGTTCGGCGTCGACATCGACATCGAAGAAGCCTATCGGCTCGACAGCTTCGAGCGGCTGCTGCATTACATCGAGCGGCAGCGCGGGCCGGGCGATGAGGCGCCGCCCGCGTCCGCCGCCTCGGCGACGGCGGCCGGCGACGCCGGCGAAGCGCCCGCCACGATCGGCGCGCTGCTTCGCGCGCGCGCCGCCGCGCTGCCCGACGAGCCGTTCCTGTTCTTCCCGGCCGACGATCGCAGCTACACCTACCGCGCGTTCCACGGGCTCGCGTGCGCGGCGGCCGAAACGCTGCGCGCGCACGGGCTCGCGCGCGGCGATCGCCTGTGCGTCGTGCTGCCGAACGGCCCGGAATTCCTCGCGTACTACTTCGGCGCGCATCTGCTCGGCGTCGTGTCGGTGCCGATCAACCCGGCGCTCACCGCCGCCGAGTGCGCGTACATCGTCCGCAACAGCGGCGCGAAGCTCGTCGTGTTCGACCGGCGCATGACGAACCTGCGCGAGGCCGTGCGCACCGAACTCGCCGACGATCGCGGCGCGCGCCTCGCCAGCGCCGACGCCGCATCCGGCTTCGGCCTGGAAGCGCTCGCGGCGGCGGCCGATCACGCGACGCTCGCCCCCGAGCCCGGTCTCGCCGCCGACGACGACGCGAGCATTCTCTACACGTCCGGCACGACGGGGCACCCGAAGGGCGTCGTGCTGTCGCACCGCAATCTCCTGTCCGATGCGCGCGCGCTCGTCGACTGGTTCGCGTTCGAGCCCGGCACGCGAACGATGTGCATCCTGCCGCTGTTTCACAACAACGGCCAGGTGATCACGCTGCTGTCGCCGCTGATCGCGGGCGGCAGCTCGGTGATCCTCGAAGGCAAATCGGCGCTGCCGTCGTTCTGGAAACTGATCGACACGTATCGCGTGAACTGGACGAGCGTGATGCCCGCGTTCCTGTCCGCGTTCCTCGAATACGGGCTCAAGCGCACCGACGATACGCTGCGCGGCATCGTCTGCGGCGGCCAGGTGCTGCTCGACGAAGTGCGCAGCCGCTTCGAGACCGAATACCGCGTGCCGGTATTCGAAGGCTTCGGGCTCACCGAGACGACCTCGTTCGCGACGATGAACCGCCACCCCGCCGAGCGCCGCCGCTTCGGCTCGATCGGCGTCGCGCTGCCGTGCAACGCGTTGCGCATCGTCGATGCGAACGGCCGCGAGGCGGCCGCGAACGAGACGGGCGAGATCCTGATCCGCGGCGAGAACGTCGCGGCGCGCTACCACGGGCGCGCCGAGCTCACCGCCGAGCGCTTTCGCAACGGCTGGCTGCATACCGGCGATTACGGCTATCGCGACGACGACGGCCATTTCTTCTTCGCGACCCGCGTCGACGATCTCATCATCAAGGGCGGCGAGAACATCTATCCGGCCGAGATCGAGAACGTGCTGCACGGCTGCGGCGACGTCGTCGAATGCGCGGCGCTCGGCGTGCCCGATCCGATTCTCGGCCAGGAGGTGTGCGTGTACGTGAAGCTGCGGCCGGCGTCGACGCTCGGCAAGGACGACATCCGCCGCCTGTGCGAAGGCCGCATCGCGCATTACAAGTGCCCGCGCCACGTCGTGCTGCTCAACGAGCTCGACGATCTGCCGGAACTGCCGAAGGGCCCGACGCGCAAGATCCTGCGCCGCAAGCTGCTCGCGCATTTCACGACGCTGCGCGAGCGGGCGGCCGCATGACGCGCGCCGCGCAACCACGCGCCGCATCCGCTGTCCAACCGCATCGACCGAACATGAAGGAGACGCCATGAAGCTCGTGCTGTTCCTGCATCTGATTTTCGTCGCCGCGTGGATGAGCTGCGTGATCGTCGAGGGCATCTTCGAGCACGCGATCGATCGCAGTCCCGAGCAACGCGCGTTCATCTCGAAGCTGCACTGGACCACCGACAAGTATGTCGAGATCCCGGCGTTCACGATCGTGCTGATCACGGGCGCGGTCCTGCTCATGCATCGCGCGCCGACGCCGCTCCTGCTCACGAAGGTCGCGTTCGGCACGCTCGCGATCGCGCTGAACGCGGTGTGCGTGTGGATCGTGATCCGCCGCATGCGCTACGCGGCGCAAGCCGACCACGCGGCGTGGGAACGCATCGACCGCCTGCAGCACAAGCTCGGCGGTGTCGTCGCGATCTCGATGCTCGTCGCGCTCGGCATCGGCGGCTATCTGTTCGCAGGAGGATAAATGAAGGCACTGATTTTCCCGGGGCAGGGCGCGCAGGCGGCCGGCATGGGCGCCGGTCTCTTCGAGCGGTTTCCGGAGATCGTCGCGACGGCTAACGACGTGATGGGCCTGTCGATCGAACGGCTTTGCCTCGACGATCCGCACGGCCAGCTCGCCGACACCCGCTACGCTCAGCCCGCGATCTTCGTCGTCAACGCGCTCCACCTCGCCGCATGGCGCGACGCGCACGACACGGGCGACGGCGCGCCCGTGTGGCTCGCCGGACACAGCCTCGGCGAATACAGCGCGCTCCTCGCCGCCGGCGTGTTCGACTTTCGCACCGGGCTCGAGATCGTCAAGCGGCGCGGCGAGCTGTTCGCATCGGCGGGCGGCGGCGCGATGGCGGCCGTCGTCGGCGTGACCGCCGCCGAGCTCGGCCGCCGGCTGCGCGCCGCCGGCTTCGACGACATCGATCTCGCGAACCTCAACAGCGCCGAGCAGACGGTGATCGCCGGCCCGGCCGCATCGGTCGACGCCGCCGCGAGCATGCTCGACGCGGGCGGCGACGTCACCGTTCATCCGCTGAAGGTGAGCGGCGCCTTTCACTCGCGCCGCATGACGCCGCTCAAGCCCGCGTTCGAGGCGTTCGTCTCGCGCTTCGCGCTCGCCGAGCCCGCGCGGCCCGTCGTGTCGAACGTGACCGCCCGCCCGTATCAGCCGCCGGGCACGCCCGCCGACTATCTCGTCGAGCAGCTCGATCAGCCGGTGCGCTGGCGCGACAGCGTCCGCCACATGCTGCGCGCGGGCGTCGACGAGTGGATCGAGCTCGGCCCCGGCCGCCGGATCCTCACGCGCCTCGTCGACGCGATCCGGCTCGAACCGCCCGAGCGGCACGCCGCGCCGCAACCCGCACTCCCTTGAAGAGGACCGATCCGACATGTCATCCATCCAATCCGCCCTCGCCGCCTGCCGCTCGCTCACCGCGCCGCCGCCGCTCGCGCCCGCGGCCAATTTCGCCGACGTGCTGCGCTATCGCGCCGAGACGACGCCCGACGAATTCGCATACGGCTACCTCGGCTTCGGCCGCATGCCGGACCGCGTGATGCGCTACGGCGACATTCACCGCCGCGCGCTCGGGATCGCGCGCGAGATCGTCGCGCACGGCCGCCCGGCAGACCCGGTGCTGCTGATCTTCCCGTCCGCCGCCGATTTCGTCGAAGCGTTCTTCGGCTGCCTGTACGCGGGCCGGATGGCCGTGCCGGCGCTGCCGCCGCGCACCGAGAAGGAGCGCCGCCGGCTGATCTCGATCGCGCGCGACTGCGCGCCGTCGTTCGCGATCTGCGGCAACGGCGAGATGGACGCCGTGCTCGCCGAGCTGTGCGCGGCGGGCGTCGTCGCGCCGCCGTGCCGCGAAGTGGGCGCGATTGCCGACGGCGGCGACGCCGGCGACGCGCCGGGCGCGCTGCCCGCCATCGCGCCCGGGAGCATCGCGTTCCTTCAGTACACGTCGGGCTCGACGTCCGATCCGAAGGGCGTGATGGTCGGCCACGACAACCTGCTCGCGAACGAGCGGCTGCTGCGCCGGCACTGGGGCAGCGACCGCGAGCGCTGGCTGATCGTGTCGTGGCTGCCGCATTATCACGACATGGGGCTGATCGGCGGAATCCTGCAGCCGATCTACGCGGGGCGGCCCGCGGTGTTCATGTCGCCGCAGGACTTCCTCCAGCACCCGGCGCGCTGGCTGCACGCGGTGTCCGACTATGGCGCGACCTGCAGCGGCGCGCCGAATTTCGGCTACGAGCTGTGCCGGCGCCGCGCGAGCCGGATGGACCTCGCGCGGCTCGATCTGTCGACGTGGGAGCAGGCGTTCAATGGCGCGGAGCCGGTGCGGCCGCGCACGCTGCGCGAATTCGCCGACGCGTTCGCCTGCGCCGGCTTTCGCTACGATGCGTTCGCGCCGTGCTACGGGCTCGCGGAGCTCACGCTCGCCGCGACGTCGAAACAGATCGGCGAGAGCGTCGTCATTCGGCGCGCGGATCGCGCGGCGCTCGCGGCCGGACGCTTCGAGCCGCAGCAAGACGGCGGCCGCTCGGTCGACGCCGTGTCGGTCGGCGCGCTCGAGCACGCGCACCAGACGTTTTGCATCGTCGATCCGGCGACGGGCGAGCCGCAACCGACGGGTGCGATCGGCGAGATCTGCGTCGCGAGCGACAGCGTGTGCCACGGCTATTTCGGCCGGCCGGACGCGACCGAGGCGACCTTCCACGCCTACCGGTCCAGCGCGTTTCCCGACGGCATGCTGCGCACCGGCGACCTCGGTTTCATCGACGAAGCGGGCCACCTGTTCGTCTCCGGGCAGATCAAGGATCTGATCATCCTGAACGGCATCAACCACTACCCGCAGGACATCGAGGGCGCGGTGCTGAACGTGTCCGACCAGATCCGCGCGAACCGGCTTGCCGCGATCATGGTCGAGCGCGACGAACAGGCGGGCGTCGTCGTCGTGCTCGAGGCGATCGGGCGCTTCGATCTCGCGGCGCTCGCGCCGGAGATCGCCCGCGAAGTGTGGGACGCGTGCCAGCTGACGCTGAGCAGCGTGATCCGCGTGAAGAAGGGCGAGATCCATACGACGTCGAGCGGCAAGATCCAGCGCGCGACCTGCGCGAAGATGCTCGCGGACGGCGCGTTCACGATCGAGGACGCGCATCTGCACGACACCGCGCGAGCCTGGCTCGCGCCGGTGGTCGAGCGATGCGGACGCGCCTGCCGCGAGCCTTCGGCGGACACGCCGGCCGTGGCCTGAGCGCGCGGGAGCGGCGCGGCATCGCATGGGCCATGCGGCGCCGATGCCGCGCGAGGCGATGCGTCACCATGCGGCTGACGTCAAAACGCGCGACGCGCCGCGCATCGGCGCGGCGAACGCGCGGAGCGTTCATGCGCCGCCGTCGGGCGAACACCGTACGGGCGCGGCTGCGGCTGCGGCTGCGGGTGCGGATGCGGCTGCGGCTGCGGCTGCGGGTGCGGGTGCGGGTGCGGGTGCGGGTGCGGGTGCGGGTGCGGCAAGCCCCGCCGTTCATCGCCGCCGCGCTTCGCCAGCCTTCTCGCCTCGCGCGCCCCGCCGGGTTATAGTCCGCGGGGCGCATGCGGCGCGCACGCGGTCCGTCGCGTGCGCGCCGGCCCCGCCGATTTTCGACACCAACCCGCACGGGCCGCCCGCCGGGCCGCCCTGCATCCGATTCGTTCAAACGCCGATCGATGGCTTCGTTGATTCTCGTTCTCGCCTGTCTCGTCGCGGGCGCCGCGCTTGCGCGCAGCAAGCGCCTGCCGGCCAATTTCCCGGCCAGTCTCAATTACTTCGTGATCCAGATTTCGTTGCCCGCGCTCGTGCTGCAGCACCTGCACCGAATCGCGATCGGCGCGGACGTGGTGTGGCTGTTCGCGACGCCCGCGATCGTGTTCGCGGCCACCGCCGCGCTCGCGCTCGCCGCCGGCGCGCTGCTGCGCCTGGACAAGGCGACGGTCGGCTGCCTCACGCTCGTGTGCGGCACGAGCAATACGTCGATCGTCGGCGTGCCGGTCGTGCAGGCGCTGATCGGAAGCGCCGCGGTCGGCCACGCGCTCGTCGTCGATCAGGCGAACTTCATCGTGATGTGCACGGCGGGCCTCGTCGCCGCCGATCTGTACGCGGGCGGCGCGACGCGCTGGCGCGGCGTCGCGCGGCAACTTGCCGGCTACCGGCCGATTCAGGCGATGGCGCTTGCGCTGCTGTTGCGGCCGGTGCCGTTTGCACCCGTCGTCGAGGACGTGCTGACCCTGCTCGGCGCGACGCTCACGCCGATCGCGATGATCTCCGTGGGGGCGAGCTTCAGCGTGCGCCACGCGCGCGACGCCGCGCGCAATTTCCTGGTCGGCATCGGCCTGAAGCTGCTCGTCGTGCCGGCGATCGTGCTCGCATGCGGGCTCTACGTGTTCTCGCAGCAGGGTGTGCCGCTCGCCGTCGCGCTCGTGCAGGCGACGATGCCGCCGATGATCGTCGCGGGGCTCATCGCGATCGACAAGAAGCTCGATCCGCCGCTCGCGGGCGCGCTGATGACGCTGGGCGTGCCGGTGTCGATCGCCGCCGCCTGGCTATGGCGCGGCGTGCTGCCTTATTGACAAGCAGCACGAAACGATCGCGCCGATGGCTTCGCAATGCGAATTGTTTCCGCCGCGCGCCATCGCCCATCGCCCATCGCGTATGCCCGCGCATGAGCCGCGCCGCGCGCGGCGAGCAAAACGAAGCACACGCCGCCCGCGCGGACGAACAGCGGAACACGCGGCGCGGCACCGCCCCGCGCGAGCGTCACGCACGGCCGGGCAACAGGAGATGCATTTCGTGGAACACCATGTCGGGGCGCGCGGCGATCGCGAGCGGCGTGCCTGACGTGGCAAAGCCGAGCGCTGTGTAGAAGCCGCGCGCCGAGTCGCGCGCGGTGCACCAGACGACCCTTGCGTCCTGCCGCTGCGCGTGTTCGATGCACGCGTGCATCAGCCGCGTGCCCACGCCATGCCCTTGCATGAGCGGCTCCACCGCCACGCCGCGCAACCGCCATGCGCCGTCCGGCGGAAATTCCCGGAACGGCTGCCGGCAGATCGTCGCGACGGCGACGATCCCGTCCGACGTGCGGGCCGCCAGATGAAGCGTGGCGTCGTGATCGTCGCACGGAAAGCGGCTCGCGTTCTCGTCCCCGTCCAGCAGGATGCGCGCCCGCAGCGGCAGCACGGACGCAACCGGAACGGTCACGATGGAGTACGACTGTTGATGGACGAGCATCGGCTGTTTACGAAAAAATTGATTGGCTCATTCTAAATCCGTGAAAGATTTCGATCGCGAAAAAATATTTGTTGTTCGCCTCCGCCAATGCGGTTAATCTAAATAAATGCTGTTCGCGTCATTAAATTCAAGCAAACAAACTGCGATCACAGATAATGGAGAAAATCTCGTCCGATACGGGAAGCGCCTATGACGAGATCCGCTCGCGGATCTTCGACGGCCGGTTGTCGCCCGGGCAGAAAATCTCTCACCGGGGCCTCGCGCACGAACTGGGCGTAGGGCAAATGCCGGTGCGCAGCGCATTGCAACTGCTCGCCTCGGAGGGGCTCGTCAACATCGTCGACAAGAGCGGCACCTTCGTCAACGAGCCGACGCGCGACGATCTGCGCGAAATCTACGAGCTGCGGCTCGCGCTCGAAAGCACCGCCGCGTACCTCGCGGCGCGCGGCGGCGTGACGGACGGGCTGTCGCGCTCGCATGCGCAGATGCGCAGGCTCGTCGACGAGAACATCGCCGACATCATGACCGAGCAGAAAATCGGCTGGGTCTTTCATGACGAAATATTCAAGGCGGCGCGCAACGATCGGCTATTTACGACATACAAGCTGTTGCGCGCGCAAACCCATGCGCTGAACGAACTGCCGCGAAACGATTTCGCCACCGTCAGGCGCGGCACGCTCGAACATTTGGAGATTTACGCGGCCATCGACGCGCGGGACGCGGAAACGGCGCGGCGCCGGATGTGGAATCACGTGATCGACGGGACTCCGGACAGAATCCGATTAATTCGAGCTCAATATGACACTGGCCAATAAAAAAATTTCGTTGCCGCTGCAAATGATCCTCGGCCTCGCGCTCGGCGTGGTCTTCGGCCTGCTCGCGCCCGCCGCGAGCCGCGACCTGGCGTTCATTTCGACGCTGTTCGGCCACGCGATCAAGATGGTGGTGCTGCCGCTGATCCTGCTGTCGGTGACGCTCGGCGCGTTCCGCGCGGGCACGCAGCGCGGCCGGCTCGGCAAGACGGCCGCGTTCAGCCTCGTGTTCTTCGTGCTGATGACGGTGATCGCCGCGGCGCTCGGCCTCGCGCTCAACTGGCTGTTCCGGCCCGGCATCGGCGCGAGCCACGCGCAAACGGCATCGATGCCGGCGAACCTCGCGAGCGGCATCGACTGGATGAAGTTCCTGACCGACATGATCCCGTCGAACATCGTCGGCGCGCTCGCGGCCGGCAATTCGCTGCCGGTGCTCGTGTTCGGCGTGCTGCTCGGCTGCGCGCTCGCCGCGGTCGAGGACCGCGCGGCGCCGTTCGTCGCCGTCTGCGAATCGATGCTCGCCGCGTTCTTCAAGATGACCGAGTGGGTCGTGTCGCTGTCTCCGATCGCGATCTTCGCCGCGATCGCGGTGCTGCTGTCGTCGAAGGGGCTCGCCGCGATGGCGCCGCTCGCGAAGCTGCTCGGCATCGCGTACCTCGGCATGGCGCTGCTCGCCGCGTGGCTCACGCTGATCGTCAAGCTCGCCGGCCATTCGCCGCGCGCGGTCGTGCGCAAGGTGAGCGAGCCGCTGATCCTCGGCTTCACGACGCGCTCGTCCGAAATCACGTTCCCCGTGCATCTGAAGAAGCTCACGGAAATGGGCGTGCCCTCCTCGGTCGCGTCGAACGTGCTGCCGCTGTCGTACATTTTCAATCGCGAAGGCGCGGTGCTCTACACGGTGCTCGCGGTCTGCTATCTCGCCGATGCGTATCAGCTCGCATGGAGCTGGCCGCTGATGATCACCATCGCGGTCCTGACGATCATCACGATCGACGGCGCGGCCAACGTGCCTTCGGGCGCGGTGGTCGCGATCACGGTGATCCTCGCCGCGATCGGATTGCCCGCCGATGCGGTGCTGCTGATTCTGGGCGTCGACGCGTTCTTCGACATGGGCCGCACCGCGCTGAACGTCTATGCGAGCACCGTCGCGACGACGCTCGCGAGCCGCGTGTCCGGCGCCGCGCCGGAGATCGCGCAGGCGACGACGGCGCACGCATCGCGCGCGTGACGCCGCGCGGTTGCTCGCGCGGTTGAACATGTGCGCCGGCGTTGTCGGCGCGCACAACGGGATTGAAACCGGCGAGCGAATCCGGGAATTGAAACCGGCGCGGCGAGCAGGCGCGGGCGGAATGCCCGCCGGCCGCTCCGGCGCGCCGGCCGATGCGAAGCGGTTTTTGCAGGAAGATTTTTGCGAGCGTGATGCTCGGCGGTTCGGTGGGTGCGGCACGCCGCGCGTGCAGGCGCACACAGGGCATGCCGCCCCGCATGACACCCGCGCGATTGTAGTTCCGTCTGCGAGTATTTTCTGGCCCTCGGATGCAGGCGGTTAAGCAGTCCCTGTCGCCCCACGCTGGGACTGCGCTTTTTATTGTCGGACCAGCGGCGCAGCGAAACGGCAATGTTCCGTCCCATGCGCCGCTGCCAAGTGTCAGTCGAGACCGCTGCGCACGAAACAGAATTCGCGCTGCAGCATGCACGCCGGCCCGATTCGGCGCGCATCGCAGGCGGTGTGCCGCCGACGCGAAGCGGCGGTCGCGCCATTCCATGCTTCATCGTCGATGCCGCCCGTCACGCGACGGGCGCGTATGCGTGCGCCCGTCGCGTTCGCGCGGCTCTCAGGCTCTCGGGCTCTCGGGTTCTCGGGTTCTCAGGCTCTCGGGTCCTCGGGCCATCAGGTTCTCAGGCGCCGCTTCTCCGGCCCCGCCTCTCTCAGGTTCTTGAACGTCCCGGCGCTCGCGCGATCGATTCCGTCCGCGCGCCGCCTCGCGCCCCTCGTCTCGGCCTGCCCGCGTGCGCCCCGCCCGACATTCGCATTTCGTCGGCCATGCGCGCCGGCAGGCATCGGCGCGGCGAATGCGGCGGCAGCCCGCCGAAACGGGCCGCCGCCGCATGTTCAACGCGCCGCGACGTCCTGCTTGCCCGGCTCGCGCGAGCCGAGCGCCGCATCGCTCCCCCAGCCGCCGCCGAGCGCGCGAATCAGGTTGACCGTCGATACCGCCTGCGTGCCCGTCAACTGGTTCGATTGCAGTTGCGATTCGAGCACCGAGCGCTCGCTGTCGATCACGTCGAGATAGCTGACCGCGCCTTCCTGATACTGCGTGCGCGACAGCTTCGCCGCGCGCCGCGACGCGTT
Source organism: Burkholderia mallei ATCC 23344 (assembly GCF_000011705.1). Lineage (NCBI taxonomy): Bacteria > Pseudomonadati > Pseudomonadota > Betaproteobacteria > Burkholderiales > Burkholderiaceae > Burkholderia > Burkholderia mallei. The sequence goes on from NC_006349.2 coordinate 1,591,368, forward strand.
GACGGCGTCGCTTTGCGCGCGGATCTGATCGTCGAGCAGACGCAGATCGGCAAGGTTGTCCTCCACTTCGCGGAACGCGACGAGCACCTGCTGCCGGTAGTTCGCGACTTCCTCGTCGTACTTCGCGCGCGCCTGCGCGACGCCCGCGCTGCGGCGCCCGCCGTCGAAGATCGGCAGCGTGAGCGCCGTGCCCGCGAACGGCCCGAGCAGGAACGTGCGGCTCGACCACAGGAACAGGTTGCCGAGCGTCGCCGCCTCATAGCCGAACGTGCCGGTGATGTCGAGCTTCGGGAAGTACGCGGACTTCGCGAGGCCGATGCGCGCGTTCGCGGCCATCATCGCGCGCTCGGCCGCCGCGATGTCGGGCCGCCTCTCGAGCAATGCCGACGGCAGCCCCGCCGGCACGCGCACCGCCACCGGCGCGATCGGCGTCTCGCTGAACGAGAAATCCGCGGGCGCCTTGCCGAGCAGGATCGCGAGCGCATGCTCCGATGCGGCGCGCCGCCGCGCGACGCCCACCGCGTCCGCCTGCGCGGTCGCCAGTTCGTTCTTCGCGCGCGACACGTCGAGCTCGCTGATGTCGCCTTCGGCAAAGCGCCGCTGCACGAGCTTGAGCGCCTCCTCGCGCAGCCCGACCGTGCGCCGGTACAGATCCTGGTCGGAATCGAGCCGGCGCAGCTCGAAGTAGTTCTGCGCGACGTCCGCCTGCAACGCGAGCTGCACCGAGCGGAACAGCGCCTGGCTCTGCGCTTCGTCCGCGCGCGACGCTTCGACGTTGCGGCCGACGCGGCCGAACAGGTCCGCTTCGTACGACACCGTGCCCTGCGCGCGCCAGAGCGTCGCGTTCGTCGGGCCGCTGCCCTGCGGCTGGAACTGCGACGCCGACGACAGCCCCTCGCGCGTCGGCCCGAAGCCCACGCCCACTTGCGGGAACCACTGCGAGCGCGCGGCGCGGGTCGCCGCGCGCGCCTGCTCGACGCGCGCCGCCGCGGCCTTCAGGTTCTGGTTCGCGGCAAGCGCCTGCGTTTCGAGCGCATCGAGCACCGGATCGCCGAATACGCGCCACCATTCGCCGCGATGCGCGGCGTCGGCCGGCTCGGCCGCCTTCCACGTGCCGGCCTGCTCGCCCGGCGCGAGCGCCGGCGCTTCCTTGAACGCCGCGGGCGTCGCGACATCGGGCCGCCGGTAGTCGGGCCCCACCGCGCACGCGGCGAGCAGCGCGACGAGCAACCCGCTCGCCGCCGCGATCTTCGCGACGCGCGCGATGCGTTCGTTGATGTTGGTCTTGTTCATCTTTCTATCCTCAAGCGTCCGGAGCCGGCACGCCGTAGCCCGCCGAATCCTTCTGCGCGACGTGAATCTTGCCGCCCGCGAGCGTACGCAGCACCACGTAGAACACCGGCGTGAGCATCAGCCCGAACAGCGTCACGCCGAGCATCCCGAAGAACACCGCGACGCCCATCGCATGGCGCATCTCCGCGCCCGCGCCCGTCGACAGCACGAGCGGCACCACACCCATGATGAACGCGATCGACGTCATCAGGATCGGGCGCAGCCGCAGCCGGCTCGCCTCCACGGCCGCCTCGAACGGCGTCTTGCCGTCGTGCTCGAGCTCGCGCGCGAACTCGACGATCAGGATCGCGTTCTTCGCGGACAGCCCCACCAGCACCATCAGGCCGATCTGCGTGAAGATGTTGTTGTCGCCCTGCGTGAGCCACACGCCCGTGAGCGCCGACAGGATGCTCATCGGCACGATCAGGATCACCGCGAGCGGCAGCGTCAGGCTTTCGTACAGCGCGGCGAGCACGAGGAACACGAGCAGCACGCTGATCGGAAACACCCAGAACGCCGAATCGCCCGCGAGGATCTGCTGGTACGTGAGGTCGGTCCATTCGAACTTCACGCCGCGCGGCAGCGTCTGCGCCGCGATCCGCTCGACGGCCGCCTGCGCCTGGCCCGACGAGTAGCCGGGCGCGGGCCCGCCGTTCACGTCGGCCGCCGTGTACGCGTTGTAGCGCACGACCATCTCGGGGCCGAACGTCGGCGACACCGTGACGAGCGACGACAACGGCACCATCTCGCCCGCCGCGTTGCGCGTCTTCAGTTGCAGGATGTCGTCCGCGCGCTGGCGGAACGGCGCGTCCGCCTGCACGCGCACCTGATACACGCGGCCGAAGCGGTTGAAGTCGTTCACGTACAGCGAGCCGAGGTAGATCTGCATCGTGTCGAACACGTCGGTCACGTTCACGCCGAGCTGCTTGGCCTTCACGCGATCGAGATCGACGTTCAGTTGCGGCACGTTGATCTGGTAGCTCGTGAACAGCGGCCCGAGCTCGGGCGCCTGCTGCGCGCGCTTGATGAAGTCGTTCGTCGCGTCCGCGAGCCGCGCGTAGCCGACCGCGCCGCGATCCTCGATCTGCATCTTGAAGCCGCCGAGCGTGCCGAGGCCCAGCACGGGCGGCGGCGGGAACACCGCGACGAACGAATCCTTGAGCGCCGCGTACTTCTGGTTCAGCGCGCCCGCGATCGCGCCCGCCGACAGCGCCTTGCCGTGGCGCTGGTCGAACGGCTTCAGCGTGACGAACACGATGCCCGCGCTCGAGCTGTTCGTGAAGCCGTTCACCGACAGCCCCGGGAACGCGACCGCGCTCTCGACGCCCGGCTGCTTCAGCGCGATCGCGCCCATGTCGCGGATCACCTTCTCGGTGCGGTCGAGCGACGCGCCGTTCGGCAACTGCGCGAACGCGATCAGATACTCCTTGTCCTGCGCGGGCACGAAGCCGCCCGGCACGATCTTCGAGACCATCAGCGTCGCGCCGACCAGCACGAGATACAGGCCGAGCATCACGGCCTTCCTCGACAGCACGCCGCGCACGCCGCGCCCGTAGTTCTCCGCGCCGCGATGGAACACCTTGTTGAAGCCGCGGAAGAAGCCGCCGAGCACCCGGTTCATCACGCGCGTGAGCCAGTCCTCCTTGTCGCCGTGGCCCTTGAGCAGGATCGCCGAGAGCGCGGGAGACAGCGTGAGCGAGTTGAACGCGGAGATCACCGTCGAGATCGCGATCGTCATCGCGAACTGCTTGTAGAACTGGCCCGTGAGGCCCGACATGAACGCGAGCGGCACGAACACCGCGACGAGCGTGAGCGCGATCGCGATGATCGGCCCGCTCACTTCCTGCATCGCCTTGTAGGTGGCGGCGCGCGCGGTGAGCCCGTTCTCGATGTTGCGCTCGACGTTCTCGACGACGACGATCGCATCGTCGACGACGATCCCGATCGCGAGCACCATCCCGAACAGCGAGAGCGCGTTGATCGAATAGCCGAACAGCAGCAGCAGCGAGAAGGTGCCGACGATCGACACCGGCACCGCGATCAGCGGAATGATCGACGCGCGCCACGTCTGCAGGAACACAATCACGACGATCACGACGAGCGCGATCGCCTCGAGCAGCGTGTGCACGACCGCCTTGATCGACGAGCGCACGAACTGCGTCGGGTCATAGACGATCCTGTAATCGACGCCCGCGGGGAAATCCTGCTTGAGCTCGGCCATCGTCTTGCGCACTTCGTCGGAGATCGCGAGCGAGTTCGCGCCGGGCGACTGGTTGATCGCCATCGCGACAGCCGGCTTGTTGTCGAGCAGCGAGCGCAGCCCGTATTCGGACGCGTCGAGCTCGATGCGCGCGATGTCGCGCAGGTGCGTGACGCCGCCGTCCGGCGCGGTCTTCACGACGATGTCGCCGAACTCGTCCTCGTTCTGCAGACGCCCGCGCGCGTTCACCGACAACTGCAGCGGCGTGCCCGGCAGCGTCGGCGACGCGCCGATCACGCCGGCGGCCACCTGCACGTTCTGCTCGCGAATGGCGCGCACGACGTCGTCGGCCGTGAGATTGCGCTGCGCGACCTTCTGCGGATCGAGCCACACGCGCATCGCGTAATCGCCCGCGCCCCAGAGCTGCACCTGGCCGACGCCCTGGATGCGCGACAGGCGATCCTTCACGTTGATGAGCGCGTAGTTGCGCAGATACGTCATGTCGTAGCTGTCGTTCGGCGAGATCAGGTGCACGACCATCGTGAGCGTCGGCGAGCTCTTGACCGTCGTGATCCCGAGCCGCTGCACGTCTTCCGGCAGGCGCGGCAGCGCCTGGTTCACGCGGTTCTGCACGAGCTGCGTCGCCTTGTCCGGATCGGTGCCGAGCTTGAACGTGACGGTGATCGTCATGTTGCCGTCGCTGTTCGCCTGCGACTGCATGTACAGCATGTCCTCGACACCGTTGATCTGCTCCTCGAGCGGCGACGCGACCGTCTCGGCGATCACCTTCGGGTTCGCGCCCGGGTATTGCGCCTTGACGATCACGGACGGCGGCACGACTTCCGGATACTCGGAAATCGGCAGCAGGAACATCGCGATCATCCCGGCGAGCAGGATGATGACCGACAGCACCCCTGCGAAGATCGGTCGATCGATGAAGAATTTCGATATGTTCATGAAAGGCTCTGTCTGATTGGGCGCGCTGGCGCGGCGAACGCTCGTCGGGAGCGTTCGGGCGTCACGCGCGCGCGTTGCCCTGCGCGGCCCGCGGACGCTGCACGCCGCCCGCGACGGGCGTCGCGGCGGCAGCGTCGTCGCCGCCCGTCATCGGCACGAGATGCGGCTTCACCTGCTCGCCCGGCCGCACGCGCTGCGTGCCGTTCACGACGATGCGCTCGCTCGCAGCCAGGCCGCCCACGATCACGCGCTGGTTGCCGTGCTGCGCGCCGAGCTGCACCTCGCGATACGACACGCGGCCCTGCTGATCGACGACGAACACGAACTTCTTGTCCTGATCGGTGTTGATCGCCGCGTCGTCGATGAGCAGCGCCGGATGCGGCGCGCTGCCGCCCACCTTCACGCGCGCGTAGAGGCCGGGCACGAGCGCGCCGTCCGCGTTGTCGAAGCGCGCGCGCACGCGGATCGTGCCCGACGACGTATCGAGCCGGTTGTCGACCGAATCGATCACGCCCTGCCGCGAGTAGCCGCTCTCGTTCGCGAGGCCGAGCTCGACGGGCACCTTGCGGCCGTCCTTCGCGCCGCCGATGTATTGCAGGTAGGTCTGCTCGTCCGCGTCGAACGACGCGTAGATCGGCGACACCGACACGAGCGTCGTGAGCGGTGCGGCCGACGCGCCCGCCGACACGACGTTGCCGAGCGTGATCTCCGCGCGCGACACGCGGCCCGACACGGGCGCGGTGATCCGCGTGTAGCCGAGGTTGATGCGCGCCGTCTCGAGCGCGGCCTCGGCCGCCTTCAGGTTCGCCGAGGCCTCGCGCGCGGCGTTCTGCTTCTCGTCGTAATCGCGCTTGGCGATCGCGTTGTCGCCGATCAGCCGCTGCGCGCGCTGCCAGTCGCTCTGTGCGTAGCCATTGCGGGCCTGCGCGCCGGCGAGCTGCGCGGCCGCGCGATCGACCTCGGCCTGATACGGGCGCGGATCGATCACGAACAGCACGTCGCCCTTCTTCACGAGCGCGCCGTCCTTGAAATTCACCGACACGATCGTGCCGGACACGAGCGGGCGCACGTCGACCTTCTCGACCGCCTCGAGGCGGCCCGAGTAGGACTGCCAATCGGTGATCGTCTTCGACAGCACGGTCGCGACGTCGACCTCCGGCAGCGGCGCCGCCGATTTCTCCGGCGCGCCGGCATTCACGCGGATCGCGCCGAACGTGCCGAGGCCCGCGATGAAGACGACCGCGAACGCCGCGGCCGCGATCCGCGAACGGGAAGTACGCAAGATAGCCATGAAAAAACCCCCAGGTTGTCGGTTGTTCTGAATTCGGATGAAAACGGCGTCAGCCCGGTGCACCCGCGCTGAAGCGGAACTGGAAGAAACGCGCCACCTCTTCGAGCGCGCTCGCGTGATCGGCGAGCGCCGCATGCGACACGTCCCGATAGCGCACCACCTGCGTCGGCACGCCCGCGTCGATCAGACAGCTCGCGTACTTTTCCGCCTCGACGTGCAGCACGTCGTTCTGCGCGGTCGCGACGAGCGTCGGCGGCAGCCCCGCGAGGCGCACCGATTCGAGCGGCGCCGCGTACGGATGCATCCGCTGCGACGGCTGCGGCAGGTATGCGCGGTAGCACGCGGCGCACTCCTGCGCGCTCGTGTCGGACGACGCGAGACGCGTCGCGTCGGCGAGCCGCGTGAGGCTCGGATCGAGCATCGGGCCGATCAGCGCCTGCGCGGCGATGCGAATCTCGCCGCGATCGCGCGCGATGAACGCCAGGCAGTTCGCGAGCTGGCCGCCCGCGTCGTGGCCGGCCACGCCGATCTTGCGCGGATTGCCGCCGAACGCGCGCGCGCGGGCCTCGGCCCAGCGCGCCGCGCAGTACGCATCTTCCGGCGCGGCCGGAAACGGGTGCCGCGGCGCGAGCGAATAATCGACCGACACGACGAGCGCCGGCACGTGCTCGGCGAGATGGCGCGCGGCGCGCTCGGCGTCGTCGAGCGAACCGCGCACGAAGCCGCCGCCGTGGAAATAAAGCACCACCGGCAGCGAGGATTTATCGGGGCGCCGATACAGACGCAGCGCGATGTCCTGCGCGTAGCCGCCGATCACGACGTCCGACACCGCGAGCGCCGGCCGCACGCGCGCGCTTTCGGCGCTCGTGCTGGAAATTTGGCGGCGGAAATCGAATGCGTCCATGACGTGTGTTGCGCGGCGTCGCGCGTCCATTGCGAGATGGATCGCATTCTGGGTCCGGCAGACATCGGGATAAATGCCTATAATCCGGCAACACAATTCACGTCCCCTGAACAATCGTCGGCTGCGTCGCCTTCACCGGTGTCGCGGCCTGCATCCGTTCGGGGTGCCAATATCGCGGAGGTAGAGTAATGGACCGGCTGCAAGCCATGCAGGTGTTTACGCGCGTCGTCGATACGAACAGCTTTACCAAAGCGGCCGAGACGCTCGGCCTGCCGCGCGCGTCGGTGACGACGATCATTCAGAATCTAGAGGCTTTCCTCGGCGTACGGCTGATGCACCGGACGACGCGCCGGCTGTCGCTCACGCCCGACGGCGCGGCGTATTACGAGCGCTGCGTGCGGATTCTCGCGGACGTGGAGGAAACCGAGGCGAGCTTTCAGGTCAACAACCGCAAGCCGCACGGCAAGCTGCGGGTCGACATGCCGGGCTCGATCGGACGGCTGATCCTGATCCCCTCGCTCTGCGAATTCCACTCACGCTACCCGGATATCGATCTGCAGCTCGGCCTGTCGGACCGGCCGGTCGATCTGCTGCAGGAAGGCGTCGATTGCGTGATCCGCGTGGGCGCGCTGCAGGATTCGTCGCTCGTCGCGCGCCGCGTCGGCCTGTTCGAGGGCACGACGGTCGCGTCTCCCGCGTATCTCGAGAAGTACGGCGAGCCGCAGACGATCGAGGAGCTCGCGCAACACAAGGCCGTCAACTACTTTTCGAGCCGCACCGGGCGCACGATCGACTGGGCGTTCCTGATCGACGGCAAGGAAGTCGAGGTGAAGATGAACGGCCTCGTGTCGGTCAACGACGCGGACGCGTACGTGACCTGCGGCCTCGAAGGCTTCGGGCTGATCCAGCCGCCGCTCTTCATGGTGCTGCCGCACCTGCGCAACGGCACGCTCAAGGAGGTGCTGCCGGGCCACAAGCCGCTGCCGATGCCGATTTCGGTCGTCTATCCGCACAGCCGGCATCTGTCGCCGAAGGTGCGCGTGTTCGTCGACTGGGTCGCCGAGATCTTCGAGCGCTGCCCGCTGCTGAGCGGCCGCAAGGGGCTCGATGCGACGTGCAGCAAGCGCACGTTCGAGGAAGCGGAACGCGCGCCGTCGCTCGACACGCCGGTGTTGAACGAGTGGGTGGCGTAAGCGGTTAGTCGCGCAGACGGGCGCGCAGCGGCGCGCGCGTTCGTCGGTTCGTCGGTTCGTCGGTTCGTCGGTTCGTCGGTTCGTCATATGTTTGCGCAGCCGGCAAATACGCATGCCGCCGCGTATTCCGTTTCCATCGCGATGCGTCGCCAACCCCGTCCACACTCACGCGCCGCCAATGAGTCGCGGCGCGCGCCGCTCACCTTTCAGCCTCTTGCCGACTCGCGCTTGTAACGAGGCGTTCAATTAAAAACCCACCGATCGGCCGCGCAATCGATTCTTCGATGTGCGCGGCCAGTCGCAACGAACAGTCGCAGCGAAGCCGGCGGTACCCTACGTGCCCCCGTTCTGCTGACTACTCCCGCTCGTGCTTTCCGCTTGCATCGCCTCCGATCAACCGACGCCGACGCGTGCGCGGACGCAGCCGGCCGCAAAGGCGTCGATGCCCGCACGCACGCGGACGGCGCATGGGCCACGACGCACGCCGGCAAGCTTTCCTCGTCCGTCATCGCCCATCGAACGCGATCGACTTCGCGCGAACGGCCTCGACGGTTTGCGATGTCGCGCCGTGCGTGCGCGACACTTGCCCGCCGATGCGATGTCTCGATCGAATCGCGGCACGCTCGTCCGATCGAAACGCGAAACGCGCGCGCGAATCGACACGACGCACGAACGCGATGCGTCGCGCGCGGTGGGCGAGCCTGCGGCTGCCGCGTTCGACGCGACCCCGCGCCGCACGTCATGTCGCGCTCGCCGCGCATGTTCGAACGAGAGACCCTGCCGACGTCACGGGCGCCGATTGTTCCATCCTCGCGACAATTCAATTCGCGACATCGCCATTTATCGCCGCGGCGCACGCTTCTAAAGTACAGCCTGTCGCGCATCGCTTCGCGGCACGCGCATCGAATCGACAGGAGTCACATCATGAAACGCAGCAGTCTTCTCGCCTTCGCCGCCATCGCGCTCGCCGTCGCCGCGCCGGCATTCGCGGATGGCGGGATCGGCCCCGCGGGCGGCTACGGCGATGCGTCGGGGCACGGCCACGGCGCCCGCACGCGCGCGGAAGTCCGCGCGGAACTCGAACAGGCGCAACGCGACGGCACGCTCGCCGCGCTGCGCAAATCGATGTCGTACGCGCCGCCCGGCGCCGAGCTCGGCGCGCCGCGCCCATACCGCCCGGACCCCGACACGAACCAGCTCGCCGGCGCGGGCCGGTAAACGCGACGCGCCGCGCACCGGAGCCGATGCGCGGCGCGTCGTCCTGCCTGCAGCCGCTTCCTTCGTCAGCGTGAGATCACGATCATGAACAGCCCGATTCCATCGCAGCTCGATCACTGGGACGACAACGCGCCCGTCTGGAAACCGTTCCGCTCGAGCGCGCCTTCGCGCTGAGCGGCGCGCACCGCACATACCGCACATACCGCACGTCGCGCATGTAGCGCACGCGGCCGCGGCGATCAGCGGCGCGGCACGCCGTCCTTCCACTCGCCCCAGTGCGTGGCGATGTCCTGCACGAGCGGATTGCCCGCGCGATACAGGTTCTCGGTCGCGAGCGGAAAACCGCCCTGGTCGGCGTAGTTCAGCAGATTATCGACGCTCGTCTGGCCTTGATACGGGCGATCGAAATCCGAGCCGGTGCGCAGCACCGCGACGCGGCTCAAATCGACGCGGTTCACGCTCGCCGCGCGCTTGAGCGCCTCGAACGTCGCGTTGTCCTCCTGCGCGGTCATGCAGTAGGTGCCCTTGTTGTCGGTGAGGAGCTTCGTCCACTGGCGCGCGCGTTCGCCGAGCAGCGTGCCGGAGAACCACGTGTTGCCCGACGACGTATCGCAGCGGGTCACGACGGGCGGCTGGTTCGCGGGCGCATAGTTGAACTTCGCGCGCGCGGCCTGCGCCTGCGCGCTGTCGGCGAGCTGCACGTTGCGCGACAGCGCATACGCGGTGTCCGCGAGCTTGCCGTTCAGCTCGAACACTTCGGTGCGGTAGTCGAGCGGCGGCTTGTCGCTCGGGCTCTTCGTGTTGATGCCGAGATAGCCGCCATTCCAGCCCGCGGGAATTTCGCGCGCGTCGAGCTCCCATTGCAGGCCGAAATCGACGAGGTACTTCGCCCACGCGGCGGTGCCGAGCGTGCCGCGCGCCGGATCGACGCCCGCGATGCCCGAGATCAGGAAATACGTCCGCCGCAGATCGAAGCGGCGCGAGAACGTGAGCGCCATGATCGTCGACGCGGCGTTCGCGTAGCCCATGCCCGTCGTGACGACGCACACGTCCTGCTTGTTGCAATGCACGTTCGGATAGTCGGGCGACAAGCCGGGCACCGCGACGTCTTTCCACGGGCCGAGGCGATCGAGCCACGCCTGGCCTTCCGGGCCGAACATCGAGATGATCATCACCTTCGCCGGGCGGCCCTGGGCACCGGCTTCGGCGAACGCTTCACCGTTGTTCTGCGCGACGGACGGCGCCATCGCGCAAGCGGCAAGCGAAAATACGGCTGCGGAAAATATAGAGCGAGTCAGCATTAGCGTTCCTTATTAAAAATAAGTTCGATGAGAACGGCGTTCGAGACTGCGCGAGCAGTATAAAGGACGCCAATATTCGGACGTGAGCCAAAACGGCGGCGCCGTACGCGAGCACGAAGACGTGCAATCGGGGCGGCAGGCAGCGGCGCCGCGAGCCGGCGCGACGCACGCACGCCACGCCTCGTGCGCGGCCGTCGAGCGCAACCACGAGTTGTCGGCGAAGCAACCGACGAAGCAGCCGACGAACGCCGCGAGCGCGCGGCGGCCGATGCATGCGAACGAACGCGACGGCCGGCGATGCGCGGGTGGGGGTGTGGGTAGGACGTGAAAGAATGGGATTCGTCCACGGGTTAGCAGGGGTGATGAAGCGTATCGAGGCGAACGCACGCGCGTGCGATTCGGGCCGCGCGCGCTTGCGCGCCGCAGCTTCGTCAGCGCCCGCCGAGCAGATGCACGGCGTTTGCGATCGGCGCGCGCCGAAGGCATGCATCGGCGCACCGTGCTCGGGCAACGCGTACGGCGCGAATGGCCGCGGCGCGAATGGCCGCATTCGCACCCGATGTCGTGCGCTCGCACGCGTGGGCCGCGCATCGGCGCGCGCGACGACAACCACGACGCAGGCACGCACCACGGCGCATCGTACGCAATCGACGGCACGACTCAGCCGAGCGACAACGCGATCATCAAGCCGAACGGGACGGCTTTCATCGGGACGGCGCAACGCGCGCGCGCTTGAGAGCGGCGGCGCGTGCGTGGCTTCGGCGTGCATTCCCAGCGCGATCCGATGCTCGTCGAGCCATGCCGGGGCGCCGGCGCGAGCGGCGGCAGCCCGCACGCCGCTCGCGGACGAACACGTCGCGCCGCGCGAGCTCGCCGCCGGGCATCGCACTTCATTGCAATGCGCGGCGACAGACGAGCGACGCACGTGCATTCACATCGGCACGTGCACGCGCACGCACACGCGCGCCGAACACCGCGACGGCGGCTCGATCGCGCCGCGCGACATTCGAACGAACGCGCGGCAGGCCCGGCGCCAGCGGCCGGCCCTGCGCGCGCATCGGCAGGCTCATCGATCGGAGAACAGCTTGCCCGCCTTCGCCCACGAATCGCGCGGCACCTCGGTGATGACGATGTCGACGGCCTCGCGTCTAGGCGCGCCGCCGCATCAGGCCGCATGGTCCGCCGGACACGGGCGTCGGCTCGAGTGTCGACGCACCGCGGCTTCGCCGGCCACATCGGCTTCGCCAGCCTCACCGGCTTCGCAAACCTCCCCGGCTTCGCTCACCCCACCGGCTTCGCCCACCTCCCCGGCTTCGCGCAGCACGCACACACGTGCACACGCGCGCGCACATCGGCCGTCAGCTCACATCGACCCGCGCCGCCCCGTCGACCATTTCGCCGATCGCCGCCGCACGCTCGAAGCCGTCGTCGCGGAAGCAGGCCAGCACGTCGTCGACCGCTTCCGGCGCGCATGCGACGAGCAGCCCGCCCGAGGTCTGCGGATCGGTCAGCAGCGCCTGCGCGACGGCGGGCAGCCCGTCGCCGAGCCGCACGTCGTGACCGTACGCGGCCCAGTTGCGCCCGGACGCGCCGGTCAGCACGCCGTCGGCGACGAGCGCCTCGACGCCCGCGAGCCATGGCAGCGCACCGTAACGCACGCGCGCGGTCAGCCCCGCGCCGCGTGCGAGCTCGAGCGTATGGCCGAGCAGGCCGAAGCCCGTCACGTCGGTCAGCGCGTGCACGCCCGGCAGCGCGGCGAGCGCCGTGCCCGGCCGGTTGAGCTTCGTCGTCGTCGCGATCATCTGCGCGTAGCCTTGCGCATCGAGCCGGTCCTTCTTCAGCGCGGTGGACAGCACGCCGACGCCGAGCGGCTTGCCGAGCACGAGCACGTCGCCCGCGCGCGCGGCCGCATTGCGCTTCACGCGCGCCGGATGGACGACGCCGAGCGCCGCGAGCCCGTAGATCGGCTCGACCGAATCGATCGAATGGCCGCCCGCGACGGGAATGCCCGCGTCCGCGCACACCGCCTCGCCGCCGCGCAGCACCGCGGCGATCGTCTCGTGCGGCAGCACGTTGATCGGCATGCCGACGAGCGCGAGCGCGAGGATCGGCTTGCCGCCCATCGCGTAGACGTCGGACAGCGCGTTCGTCGCGGCGATCCGCCCGAAGTCGAACGGATCGTCGACGATCGGCATGAAGAAATCGGTGGTCGCGACGATCGCCTGCTCGTCGTTCAGACGATAGACGGCCGCGTCGTCGGACGTCTCGGTGCCGACGAGCAGATCGGGAAAGAGCGCCGGCGGCGCGGTGCGCCGGAGCAGCTCCGACAGCACGCCGGGCGCGATCTTGCAGCCGCAGCCGCCGCCGTGCGACAGGCTCGTGAGGCGCGGCGCCGCCGCGTCGGTTTGCTTGGTCTCGGTCATCGCCAAATCCGATAGAGGACAGAACGCTCTATTATCGACAATCCGGCGCGCGATTGCGCGCGAGCCGCCGTGCCCGCTTCGGCAGCGGTACACGCGCGGCGCGCGCGAGCCGCCGTGCGCCGACGCACGACATCCGGAACACGGCGGCAAGCGCTCGCTTCGCGATCGCGGCCCGCCGCCGCCCGCATGCCCCATTCACGTCTTCCCGCCCGCCTCGATGGAACAACGGTTCGTCCTGCTCGTATTGCTCTGCGCGCTGCTGCACGCGGTATGGAACGCGCTGCTGCACGCGAGCGAGGACCGCGTCGCGCAGCTCGGCACGATGTCGGTTCCGTATCTGCTCGCCGGCGCGGCCGGCGCGCTCGCGCTGCCGCCGCCGCCCGCGCCCGCGTGGCCGTACGTCGCGGCATCCGCGCTCCTCGAGCTCGGCTACTGCGCGGCGCTGCTGCGCGCGTACCGCAGCGGCGATTTCAGCCGGATCTATCCGATCGCGCGCGGGCTGTCGCCGCTCGCCGTCTGCGCGCTCGCGCTGATCGCGCTCGGCGAGCGGCCGACGCCGTTCGCGCTCGCCGGCATCGCGCTCGTGTCGCTCGGGATCGCGTCGCTCGCGCTCAGGCGCGGCCTGCGGTGGTCCGGCGAAAGCGTGCCCTACGCGCTCGTCACGGGCCTGTTCATCGCCGCGTACTCGGTCGTCGACGGCCGTGGCGTGCGGCTCGCCGGCGATCCGCTCGCGTACGTCGCATGGGTGTACCTGCTATGGAACGCGCCGCAGTTCGCGCTGATCTGCCGGCTGCGCGGCTGGCGCGCGCTTGCGCGCTCGCGCGCCGCCGTCTCGCGCGGGCTCGCGGCCGGCGTGCTATCGCTCGCCGCGTACGCGATCGCGATCGCCGCGTACCGGCATCTGCCGGTCGCCACCGTGTCCGCGCTGCGCGAGACGAGCTCGATCTTCGCCATCGCGATCGGCTGGTTCGCGCTGCGCGAGCGGCCGAGCGCGCGCCGGCTCGCCGCGTGCGCGCTCGTCGTCGCGGGCGCGATGCTGATCCGGATGTGACGCGGCGCGGCGGCGCGCGGGCGGCACGTCGGAACTCGTGCCGGATGCCCGTCTCCGCGACGATCTGCGTGCGCGTGCTCGACGGATTCGCGATGCCCACGATCGACGCGACGGCGTTCGACGACGCGCGCTGCTAGAACGCGTTCAGATAGACCTCGGTACGCTTCGACAGGAAATACCGGATCCCCGCGCTCGTCTGCAGATAGTGCGCGTCATGCGCGGCCGCGTGCGACGCGAGCACCTGCGTGTACGTCTCGCCGAGCGCGACCGGCGCGGCGCGCGTCACGCGGTCCGCACACTGCCCTCGAAATGGTTGAAGCGCCCGGCGCCGCCCGTCCGCAGGCTGAACAGCGCGCTCGTGCCGCCGCCGAGATCCTCGCGCCCGAGGAGCCCCCAAACGCGCGCCCTCTCGTTGCCGCTCGTCGCCGGCCACGCCGAGCGGCCCTTCTGGTTGCGCGAGCACGTGATGCCGGAATCGACGATGCCGTACAGCGCCACGCTCGATTGCGCGAGCGCCGGCGGCACCGCCGCGCCGATCCCGATACCCGCCACCGCCAGACTCTCTCGCTTCATCTCAAACCTCTTGCGTCGTTTCGTTTGTCGGCCACGCGCATTCGCTCCGCCCGCGACTTGTTTTATTAATTAAAACATCGTCTTATTTATTATTCGAAACGCAAAATCTTCTCGTCAACGGGTCTAAACGTCTGGAGATTTGGCGAATGGACGGCGCATTCCCCGCTGTTTCAAAAGGCAAAACAAATCCAATTGATACAATGACTTACCTTGAATATCCGGAGATTCCCCAACGCCACCGAAAGCACTTGACCGGCCAATTTGGGCGTTATCAAATATTAATACGCTGTTTTATTTAATAAAACAGACATCCGAAACTCCAGGTGAATAACCCGATAAGAAATGCTGACGTTCAACCGCCACACTGTCGCGCTCGACGAACGCTTCGCGTGCTTCGTCGCGCAGCCGCTTGACGCGGCGCTGCCGATCGTCGTCGATTCGCCGCACAGCGGCATCGCGTATCCGCCCGATTTCGGCGCGGTCGCGCCGCGGCACGCGATCCTCACGTCGTGGGACGCGTTCGTCGACGAGCTGTGGGCGGGCGCACCCGAGCGCGGCTGCGCGCTGGTGGGCGCGCGCTTTCCGCGCGCGTACATCGATCCGAACCGCGCGGTCACGGACATCGATGCGGCGCTGCTCGCCGAGCCGTGGCCCGAACCGCTCGCGCCGCAGTCGTATACGCGGCGCGGAATGGGCCTCATCCGCCGCTACGCGCTGCCGGGCGTGCCGCTCTACGACCGCAAGCTGTCGCTCGACGAAGTGCGCCACCGGATCGACACGTACTACCTGCCGTACCGGCGCGCGCTCGCGGACGCGGCCGAGCCGCTCTACGCGAAGCACGGCGCGCTGTGGCACGTCGACTGCCATTCGATGAAGTCGCGCGGCAACGCGATGAACCTCGACGCGGGCGCGGCGCGCCCCGACGTCGTCGTCAGCGACCGGCTCGGCACGTCCGCCGATCCGGCGTTCACGCAATGGACGGCCGACTGGTTCGCGCACGCGGGCTACCGCGTGCGGATCAATGCGCCGTATCAGGGCGGCGATCTGCTCAACGCGCTCGCCGCGCCCGCGCGGCGGCGGCACAGCATCCAGATCGAATTCAATCGCGCGCTGTACATGAACGAAGCCGCGTTCGACAAGCATGCGGGCTTCGCGGCGCTCAAGCGCACCGTCGACGCGTATCTCGACGCGCTCGCCGCCCACGTGCGCACGCAACTGCCGCCGCCGCGCGGCCAAGGAGTCTCGCGATGAACTACATCGTCGACGCGGTCGACAGCGCGCTGAAGCTGTTGAGCTTCGTGGCCGAGCATCCGCACCTCGGCGTGACCGAGCTCGCGTCGAAGCTCGGCATCAACAAGTCGCGCACGTACCGGATGCTGTGCACGCTCGAGCTGCACCGCTTCGTCGTGCAGGACGCGCGCACGTCGACCTACGCGCTCGGGCCGCAAGCGTTCGTGATCGGCGTCGCGGCGGCCCAGCAGAACGCGCTCGTGCGCGCCGCGCAGCGCCACATGCTCGCGCTCAGCCAGGCGATCAACGAGACCGTCGTGCTGCGCGTGCGCGAAGGGCTCGAGACGGTCTGCGTCGCGCGCTGCGAGACGACGCACGAGATCCGCACGATCGGCTCGGTCGGCAACCGCCGGCCGGTCGGCCTCGGCGCGTCGGGCAAGGTGCTGCTCGCGTTCGCGCCCGACGCGGTGCGCAACGAGTATTTCGCGCGCGTGCGCAAGGCCGCGCAGGGCGATCCGCCGCGGCTCGTCGAGGAGCTCGACGCGATCTCGCGCAAGGGCTACGCGGTGAGCGTCGGCGAGGTGACGGCGGGCGCGGTCGCGATCGCGGTGCCGGTGCGCGACCTGACGGGCGAGACGCTCGCTTCGGTCAGCGTGGCGGGGCCGGAGATGCGGATCAGCCGCGTCGAGATTCCCGACTACCTCGAGCGGCTGCAAGCCTGCAGCCACGCGATCTCCGCCGAACTCGGCTACGTCCCGGCGCGCGCCGCGCTGCAACCCGCATGAAAGCCCGCTCCCCCGCCATGCTCGCCGCGCCCGCGCATTGCGCCGACACGCCTCGAACGCCCGATATGCCCGATATGCCCGATATGCCCGACACGCGCGGCACGCCCGCGCACGACGCCTCGCCGCGCCCCGAGCACAAGCCGCACGGCAAGATGCTGCATCCGGTCGTGATGATGATCTGGGTGCTCGCGGCCGCGGTCGCGCTCACGTGGCTCGTCGATTCCGGCCGCTACGCGCGCAACGGCAAGCTCGTCGTGCCGGGCACCTATCAGGTCGTGCCGAAGGCAACGTCGCTCGCGACGCTCGTCGCGCCCGCCGTCAGCAAGAGCACGCCGCAGCTCGCAATGCCCGCGAGCCTCGTGTCCGCGTTCGTCGCGGTGCCGGGCGGGCTCGTGAAGAACGCGCCGCTCATCGTGATGGTGATGTTCGTCGGCGGCATGTTCGGCGTGATGCGCAGGACAGGCGTCGTCGACGCGGGCATCGACCGGCTGCTGCAGCTCACCGGCAACGACGTCTATCTGCTGACGCCGCTCCTGATGATCCTGATCGGGCTCGGCAGCACGCTGCTCGGCTTCATCTCCGAGTATCTGGTGATCATTCCGATGGTGATGGTGATCGCGAAGCGGCTCGGGCTGTCGAACCTGTTCGCGGTCGCGCTCGTCGCGCTCGCCGCGAAGATCGGCTACATCGCGTCCGTCACGAATCCGCTCGCGCTCGCGGTCGCGCAGCCGCTCGTCGGCGTGCCGCTGTTCAGCGGCGTCGCGCTGCGCGCCGCGGTATTCGCCGTCTATCTGGCGCTCGGCATCCTCTATCTGCTGCATCACGTGAAGCGCAGCGGCTATCGGCGCGAGCGCGCGAAGGCCCTCGCGCACGCGCACGGCGTCGCGCGCCTGTCGGTGCGCCACCAGGCGACGCTCGCGCTGCTCGCGGCGGCGGTCGCGATGCTCGTCTTCGGCACGCGCGAGCTGAAGTGGGGCAACATCGAGCTTGCCGCGTTCTACGCGTTCGTCGCGATCGCGGCCGACGCGTTCGTCGACGGCATGAAGAGCATGATGCTCGCGGCGCTGCTGATGGGGCTCGCCGCGTCGGTCGAGTTGCTGCTGCAGAACAGCCTCGTGCTCGACACGCTGATCCATCTGTTCACCCGGCTCGCGAACGGCCAATCGCCGGTGTGGGTCGCGAACGGGCTGATGGCCGTGCAGATGGTGCTCGACGTGTTCATTCCGTCGGTGTCGGGCAAAGCGGCCGTGAGCATGCCAATCATCGGGCCGATCGCGCAGCTCTCCGGCGTGAGCGGGCAGACCTCGGTGCTCGCGTTCGTGCTGGGCGGCGGGCTCACGAACCTCGTCACGCCGACCTCCGGCATGCTGCTCGCGTATCTCGCGACCGCGCGCGTCGATTTCGGCGCGTGGCTGCGGTTCGTGCTGCCGCTGTTCGCCGTGCTGCTCGCGCTGTCGTGCGGCGTGCTCGCGTTCGCCGTGCAGATCGGCTACTGACGGGCGCGCGGGCCGCTCAGCGCGCGACGGCGGCGGGCATCCGAGCGGCGGCCGAGGTCGTCGACGCGGCCGATGCCGCCGCGGCGCGCCCGAACGCCACGTCGTCGATCGCCCGCGAAAGCGCGTCGAACGCGCACCCGATCTCGTCCTCCGGCACGCACGCATAGCCGAGCAGCAGCCCGGACGCCGCGCGCGTCGCCTGCGCGTAATAGCCGGACAGCGCGCGCACGACGATATCGCGTTCGAGCGCCGCGCGCGCGAGCGCGCGATCGTCGACGCCGTCGGGCAGCCGCATCACGAGATGCAGCCCGGCATCGCCGCCGACGGCCGGCAGCGCGTCGCCGTAACGGCGCGCGAGCGCGTCGAGCAGCGTCTGCCGGCGCTGCCCGTACAGCGTGCGCATCTTGCGGATGTGCGACACGAAATGCCCTTCCGCGATGAATTCGGCGAGCACCGCCTGCTGCAGGAGCTGCCCTTCGCGGTACAGCTCGGCGCTCGCGGTCGCGAAGCTCTCGGCGAGCGGCTCGGGCGCGACCAGATAGCCGACCCGCAGCCCCGGAAACAGCGTCTTGCTGAAGCTGCCGACGTAGATCACCTGCCCGGCCGTGTCGAGCCCCTGCAGCGACGCGAGCGGGCGGCTGCCGTAGCGGAATTCGCTGTCGTAATCGTCCTCGATGATCCATGCGCCGTGCTGGCGCGCGTATTCGAGCAGCATGCGCCGCCGCGCGAGGCTCATCACCATGCCGAGCGGATACTGGTGCGAAGGCGTGACGAGCATCAGCTTCGGCGGCGCCGCGAAATCGGCGGCGGCGGGCGCGATCCCTTCTTCGTCGACGGGAATCGGCCGCGTCGTCAGGCCCGACACGTGCATCACGCTGCGCACGCCCCAGTAGCACGGATCCTCGGTCCAGATCACGTCGCCGGGGTCGGTCAACAGGCGCACCGCGAGATCGATCGACTGATGAATGCCCGTCGTCACGATGATCTGCTCGGGCGCGCAGCGCACCGAACGCGACGTGCGCAGGTAATCGGCGAGCGCCTCGCGCAGCGGCGCGAGGCCGCCGCCCGGCGCGTAGGTCAAGAGCTCGGGGCGCAGCCGCCGCCAGTACTTGTTGTGCAGCCGCGTCCACACGCGCGCCGGAAAGCGCGACACGTCGGGCACGCCCGGCATGAACGCGCCGCCCTGCCGCTTCGACACGCCCGCGCCGCCGACGAGGCGCGCGCCGCGCGCGGACAGCGAACGACGCGCGGCGCCGGGCTCGAGCGTGGGGTCGAATCCGATGCCGGCCGCCGCCTCGGCACCCGCCGCCGCGCCGCGCGTGCCCGGCAGCCCCGGCCCCGGCAGCCCCGGCGGGGAATCCGCCGGCGCGCCGACGATCTCGTCGGGCGCGCTGTCCGCGACGAACGTGCCGCGCCCGGTCGCCGAGCTCACGTAGCCTTCGAGCGCAAGCTGCTCGTAGACCTGCGTGACGGTGTTGCGCGCGATCCCGAGCTCCGCCGCGAGGAGCCGCGACGACGGCACGCGCGCGCCCGCCGGCAGTTCGCGGGTCAGGATCGCCTGCTGCAGCAGCCGGTGCAATTGCCGGTAGATCGGCTGCGCGCCGCCGCCGCGCACGATCCGCTGCGCCAGCCAGTCCGACAGCACGCTCACCCGCATAATTGGCTCCTACATATTTATTAAAATGGCTCTGATTTTCAGAGCCAAGTTTGATTATAGTCGTTTCGACGCGCACGCCGGACGACGTGCCCGCCGGCGGCCGTCGCCGCCGGCGCATCCGAACCCCGAGGAGAGACGACTGTGAACAATGCCGATCTGCACGCCCGCAAGAACGCCGCGACGCCGCGTGGCGTCGGCGTGATGTGCGATTTCTACGCCGCGCGCGCCGAGAACGCCGAGCTGTGGGATGTCGAGGGCCGCCGCTTCATCGATTTCGCGGCCGGCATCGCGGTCCTGAACACGGGCCATCGCCATCCGAGGATCGTGAAGGCGATCGCCGACCAGCTCGGGCAATTCACGCATACCGCGTATCAGATCGTGCCGTACGCGTCGTACGTCGAACTCGCCGAGAAGATCAACGCGCGCGCGCCGATCGCGCAGCCGAAGAAGACCGCGTTCTTCACGACGGGCGCGGAAGCGGTCGAGAACGCGGTGAAGATCGCGCGCGCCTACACCGGCCGGCCGGGCGTGATCGCGTTCGCGGGCGGCTTCCACGGCCGCACGATGATGGGCATGGCGCTCACCGGCAAGGTCGCGCCGTACAAGATCGGCTTCGGCCCGTTCCCGGGCGACGTGTTCCACGCGCCGTACCCGAACGCGTTGCACGGCGTGACGAGCGCCGATTCGATCGCGGCCGTCGAAACGCTGTTCAAGGCCGACATCGATCCGAAGCGCGTCGCCGCGATCATCTTCGAGCCGGTGCAGGGCGAAGGCGGCTTCAACCCGGCGCCCGCCGAGTTCGTGCGCGCGCTGCGCAAGCTGTGCGACGCGCACGGCATTCTCCTCATCGCCGACGAAGTGCAGACGGGCTTCGCGCGCACGGGCAAGCTGTTCGCGATGGAGCACTACGACGTCTCGGCCGACCTGATGACGATCGCGAAGAGCCTCGCGGGCGGGATGCCGCTGTCGGGCGTCGTCGGCCGCGCGGACGTGATGGACGCGGCCGCGCCGGGCGGCCTGGGCGGCACGTACGCGGGCAATCCGCTCGCCGTGGCCGCCGCGCACGCGGTGCTCGACGTGATCGACGAGGAGAAGCTCGCCGAGCGCGCGACCGTGCTCGGCGACAAGCTGAAGGCGAAGCTCGCCGCGCTGCGCGCCGAGCTGCCGCAGATCGTCGACGTGCGCGGCCCGGGCGCGATGGTCGCCGCGGAATTCGTCGATCCGCACACGCGCGCGTCCGATGCCGCGTTCACGAAGCGCGTGCAGACGCTCGCGCTCGAGCGCGGGCTGCTGCTGCTCATCTGCGGCGTCGACGCGAACGTGATACGTTTCCTGTTTCCTCTCACCATCGAGGATGCCGTGTTCGACGAAGCGCTCGGCATTCTCGAGAGCGTGCTGAGGGAAGCGGTGGGCGTGCCCGCCTGAGTCTTTCGCCGCCCGCGCGCGGGCGGCGCCAATCGTTTCCGGATACGGCCGACACTGATGACTACAGCTCACGAAACCCTTGCACTGAAAGATCCCGCGCTGTTGCGCGAGCGCGCGTTCGTCGCGGGCGAATGGCAGGCCGCCGACGGCGGCGCGACGCTCGAGGTCCGCAACCCGGCGACGGGCGCGCTGATCGGCACGGTGCCCGCGATGGGCGCGGCCGAGACGCGCCGCGCGATCGACGCGGCGAACGCCGCGTGGCCCGCCTGGCGCAAGAAGACCGCGAAGGAGCGCGCGGCGATCCTGCGCAAGTGGCACGATCTGATGATCGCGCACGCGGACGATCTCGCGCTGATCCTGACGACCGAGCAGGGCAAGCCGCTCGCCGAGGCAAAGGGCGAGATCGGCTATGCGGCGTCGTTCCTCGAATGGTTCGCCGAGGAAGGCAAGCGCGTGTACGGCGATACGATCCCGACGCCCGCCGCCGACAAGCGGATCGTCGTGACGAAGGAGCCGGTGGGCGTGTGCGCGGCGATCACGCCGTGGAACTTCCCGGCGGCGATGATCACGCGCAAGGTCGGCCCGGCGCTCGCGGCCGGTTGCCCGATCGTCGTGAAGCCGGCCGAGGCCACGCCGTTCTCGGCGCTCGCGATGGCGGTGCTCGCCGAGCGCGCGGGCGTGCCGGCCGGCATGTTCAGCGTCGTCACGGGCGAGCCGAAGGCGATCGGCGGCGAACTCACGTCGAACCCGATCGTGCGCAAGCTGTCGTTCACCGGCTCGACGCCGGTCGGACGCCTGCTGATGGCGCAATGCGCGGCGACGGTCAAGAAGGTGTCGCTCGAGCTCGGCGGCAACGCGCCGTTCATCGTGTTCGACGACGCGGATCTCGATGCGGCCGTCGAGGGCGCGATCGCATCGAAGTACCGCAACAGCGGGCAGACCTGCGTCTGCACGAACCGCTTCTACGTGCACGAGAAGGTCTACGACGCGTTCGCCGAGAAGCTGACCGCGGCCGTCGCGAAGCTGAAGGTCGGGCCCGGCACCGAGGCCGGCGTCGTGCAGGGCCCGCTCATCAACGGCGCGGCGGTGCGCAAGGTCGAAGCGCACATCGCCGACGCGCTCGACAAGGGCGCGCGCGTGACGACGGGCGGCCAGCGCCACCCGCTCGGCCACGGCTTCTTCGAGCCGACCGTGCTGACGGGCGTCACGCCCGACATGAAGGTCGCGAAGGAGGAAACGTTCGGCCCGCTCGCGCCGCTGTTCAGGTTCTCGACCGAGGAAGAAGCGATCCGCTACGCGAACGACACCGAGTTCGGCCTCGCCGCGTACTTCTACAGCCGCGACATCGGCCGCGTGTGGCGCGTGGCCGAGGCGCTCGAATACGGGATGGTCGGCATCAACGCCGGAATCATCTCGAACGAGGTCGCGCCGTTCGGCGGCGTCAAGCAATCGGGCCTCGGCCGCGAGGGCTCGCACTACGGGATCGACGATTACGTCGTGATCAAGTACATGTGCGTCGCGGTGTGATGCGTGAGGTGTGATGCACGATGCGCGCCGCTCGCGTGGCGCGCATCGCGCGAAACGGCAATCCGCGCCCGAAGCGCCCGCTGCACGCATCCGCGCGCCTTTGCACGTCGACCGGAAGCGGAACCGGTTTGCGCACGGCGCGGCGTCCTCGTCGCCCTGCGGTGACGCAAGCGCGCGCCGATCGCCTGCGTCGAACATCCGTCGACCCGGATCTTGCGTCGCCGGATATGGCGGCCGCCTCCCTGCCCCCGCGCGGCGCGCATCGCGCCACGAAGGCGCGCTTCGCCAGCCGCGCAACATGCGCGGCTCCCCCCGGAACGCACGGCGCGGCCACGCGCGTCACCGCCGCTCTGCCCTCTTCGGCGCGGATCGTCGCCATCCGCGCTCCGGTCGCGCGCTTCTCCTTTCCGGCCGCACGAAATTGCACCGCAAGCGCTTCATCCATCCCCCATAAAAATCCCGCACTGCCGGGCCGCCGTCGAATAAAAATAGCGAAAATCATTCCCATTTTATTTTCAATACAGTCGGAATCATTTCCGAAAAAACAACGATTAAAATTACGATACTTAAAAATCATTTTCATTAAAACAATCGAGCGGCGATCAAATTCACCGCCCTCTTTCATTGACATCCCGGGATATATACCTAGACTCCAACGAAAGACTCGACATACCGCTCGTCGCCATTCGGACGCGTCACTTCGCCCGGTCCCATACGGATGCCTCCCATTCGATGAAGGAGCTTCGTCATGAGGGAAACGCTTGAGACAATTCACGCCCCAAAAGCCGGGCCTCCCGGCTCTCCCGGCTCTCCCGGCTCCCCCGCCCTCTCGACATTCGACGCAGCCGCTCCGACCGGAATCAAGAAAATAATGCGCCCCGGAGAATCGCGGAAGATTTCGATTCCGGTTCCGATTCCATTCTCCACTCCACTCCCGATTCGTTTATCCGCGACGCGCCGCGCTCACAATCGCGGGTATTGCCGCGCCGAAGATTCGGAACGCGAACGGCGGCACCATGCATTCGATAATCACGCCGATGTCGACGCCGATACCGGCCGGCGGCGCGGTTCGGCGCCGGGTAGCGCCGCACCGGCGGCACGCGATCGGGCAATCGCGGTGAAGGGCGAGTGCGCGATCGACGCGATCCGCAGCGATGCCGGCGGGCCGGCGCGGCCATTCCCGGCTTCGATCGCGTCCCGCGCGCGTCGTCACGGCGACCGCCGGCGGCCGACGCCCCTCTCGGCACCGGCCGACCGGGCGGCGCCGAACACGCGCTGCGCGGCGCTACGCCCGCCCGCCGCGCCCCATCGGACGGCTACCGCCGCCATGTCGACCGCCGGCGGCCATTTCCACGGCGTTTGCGCCCGCCTCGGCAGCCCATACGCCGCCGACAGGCTGGCGCGCGCCGATTGACGACGCATCGCGCCAGGATCGGCGAAATGTCCCCTCGCCCCATTCAGCATCGCGTGCTTCGCCGGCGCTCGGCGGCGCACGGGCCGAGGACGGCGCGCATCGTCGCGGCGCGCTCGAACACCCGCGCCGCCGGCCGCCGCGCATGGCGCGCGATGCACGCCATGTACGCCACGCACCCGATGCCCCGCTGCGCCGGCGGACATTCGGCCGATCGAGACGAAACGCAAGCGGGCCCGCCGCGGCGCGCGCGCCACGCATGCAGGAGGCATCGCGCTCGCCGCGATGAACACGGATGAATACGGTCGCTCAGATTCGTTTCGATTCCATTGCCCGCTGGATGCCGGTCGCGCTGTCCGAGCAGGTGAGCGGCAGGGCGGCGCTTGCCGTCATCTGCATGGAGCAGCCGCTCGTGCTGTTTCGCGACGCGTCGGGCGCCGTATGCGCGATGGAGGATCGTTGCGCGCATCGCCGAGCGCCGCTATCGCTCGGGCGCGTCACGCCCGACGGCCGGCTGCAGTGCGCGTATCACGGCTGGACCTACGACGGCGCGACGGGCGCCTGCGTGGCGATTCCGAATCTGTCGGCGAGCGAGCGCGTGCCCGCGCACTATGCCGCGCATGGGTACAAGACGCTCGAACGCGACGGCTTCATATGGGCCTGCGCGCGCGATGCACCGCCACCCGCCGAGGCGATCGCTCGCGACGCCCGCAGCGCCCGGCGATTCGCGGGCTCGGTGACGGTCGCCATCGCGCGCGACGAATACGTCGCCGCATTGGCCGACGGGCCGCATCTGACGATGCGCATCGCCGGCCTGTACATCACGGATTACGTGATCGCGGACGCGACGCCGCACGACGGCGACATCGCGACGGAACGCGGCGTCACGTGGCTGGCGCACATCGTCGACAGGCACTTCGGCGTGCATTATCCGTGGACGCTGCGCGTCACGTCGCCGCGAGACGGTGCCCTCGCGTCGGTCGAACTCGCATCGCGCGACGGCGCGACGGCGCTCTGGGCGTCGATCGCGATCACGCCGGCGGCGCGCGGCGCGACGAACGTACGGTGGCGCGGCGGCGTCGCGGCCGACGCGAGCGGCTTCGGCGCAAAACTGTTTCGGACGTGGGCGCGCCTGCACGCCGCGCCGTTCGCGATGCTCGCGCACGTCGACGGCCGCGCGCTGTCGACGCTCGACGCGCTCTATTCGCGGGCATGGCGCGGCCCGATCCCGGAGGGCATCGCCCACACGCGGCCGATGCCGGCCGACTATCGCACAAGGAGCCGATGATGCTATCCGTGGGCAATGAGGATCTCGACCTGACAAACCGCCACAACACGGAAGACTGGCTGCCCGACCGGATCCGGCTGCGCAACGTGTGGCTGCCGCTCGCCCATACGTTCGAGATCGGCGAACGCGCTTCGCGCTGGTACGTTCATTCGGAGCCGTGCTATCTGTGGCGCGCGGCAGGCCGCATCCATGCGTGCCCCTGGCATCCCGGACTGCCGGCGGCGAAGCGCCCCACGCCGCGCCCGCGGGACGCGGACGCCGCGTGCTACCCGGTCGTCGAACGATTCGGCTATGTATGGGTGTGGTACGGCGAGCCCGAGGCCGCGAGCGACGCCTTCGTGCCCGACGTGCCGTTCCTGCCGCGCGACGGCGGCCTGCCGAAATACATGCAGGGCAACATCCGGGTCGATTGCTGCGCGCCGCTGCTCATCGAAAACCTGCTCGATCTGACGCACTCGGACTTTCTGCACGCGAAGGTGTTCGGCGATCAGCACGCCGACGAGGACCGGGTCGACGTCAGCTACACGTCCGAGACAGTCACGATGATCCGCCGCTGCAAGAACAAGTCGATCCTGCCGATCATGCGCTGGTTCGGCGGCGTGCGCGCGAAATATCAGGACATTCACGCGGTGGTCCACGTCCATGTGCGCAGCTCGATCGCGCTTGCCTACGGCCGTCATACGCCGGGCAGCGATCTGCCGCTGTTCCATCCGTGCGTGCCCGAGTCGCGCAACTACTGCCGGCTCAACTTCGCGCTGAACGCGACGCAGGCGCCCTGGCCGCTACGCCTGCTGCTGCCGTTCGTGCCCTACGTCGTCGGCCTTCAGGACAACAGCATGGTCAGGCGGCAGAGCGGCCGCTATCTGGACGCCGGCGAGCGCCGCGATCTGTATTCGCGTTTCGACCGCGCCGGCTTGCGTTACCGGATTCTGCTGCAGCAGCTCGCGAAACGGCAGAGCGAGGGCGATTTCAGTTACGCGGACGATGCGCTGCCGAGCCGGGACGCGCGCGGCATCCTCGGGATGCCGAACGAATAGCGCGCGACGGCATGCGCGCCGGCGGCCGACCGTCGCACGAGACCGCGTCCGTCACGCATGCCGGCCTGTTTCGCGTCGGCCGCGACATGGGCGGGCAACGTCGCGGCCCGCGCATCGCATTGATTGCCTTTGGGCGAAGCCGGCACGGCGCTCGGCCGTTCGCGGCCATTCCTGTCGACACGAGGTGGCCGATGCAAACCTTATCGAAACGTGTGACGCGAGCGCCGCCGCCCCGGCCGGCCGCGCCTTCGTCCGCGCGGGCGCATCGCCCGGCGCAAGCAGGGTGGCCCCGCGCGCGACACCGCTTTCGGCGCGCTGCCCGCGTCGCCGATGAAGCCGCTCATCCCGTCAATCGATCGAGGTGGGCGCCACCGCGCACGCCGGCGCCACGACCTCGACCTCGCCCGGTATCCCGCCATGACGCTCACTTCCCCCCATCACGACGACGTTGCCGTCTACGACCTGACACTCGGCCTCTTCGCGTGTCCCGCCATGTTGATCGCGCACCGCGCCGGGCTGTTTCGCCGGCTCGGCGAAAGTCCTTCCACGCTGAAAGAACTCGGCGCGGCGCTCGGGCTTGCGCGCCGCCCTACCGAGGCGCTCGCCAATACCGCTGCGGCGCTCGGCTTCGTTCGGCGCGACGCGGATCGTTACGCGCTGACCGCGCTCGGCGCGGACCTGCTGGTCGAGCGCAGCCCGACGTACTTCGGCGCGTTTCTCGATCTGATGTACGAAGCCAGCGAAACGTTCTCGCTCAAGTCGCTCGAGGCGGCGATACGCGACGACGCCGCGCATGCTTACGGCAGCCCCGACGTCTTCCAGTCGCACGAGCAGCAGCTCGCGCTTGCCCAGCGCTTCACGCGCGCCATGGAAAGCGTGAGCGCCGCGCATGCGCCCGTGTGGCCGACGCAACTCGATCTGTCGAGGCATCGCGTGATGCTCGACATCGGCGCAGGCTCCGGCGCGCACACGCGAGGCGCGCTGTCGGCATGGCCCGCGCTGCGCGCGATTGTGTTCGACCTGCCGGGCGTATGCGAGTTGAGCCGGCCGTACTTCGAAACATCGCCGGTGCGCGAGCGCGTCACGCTGCACCCCGCGGACATGCGAAACGATCCGTTTCCCGACGCGGATCTGCATTTCTATTCGAACGTCTTCCACGCATGCCCTCGGGAAAAGAACGCGCTGCTCGCGCGCAAGAGCTCCGACGCGCTCCCGCCCGGCGGCCGAATCGTGCTGCACGAGGTGCTGTACCGCGACGACAAGAGCGGCCCGCTTGCCGCGGCGGCGTCGAGCTTGATGATGATCAGTTGGACCGAAGGCGAGCAGTACTCGTCGCGTGAATTGACCGAGATATTGGCGAATGCCGGCTTTTCGTCGCTCGAAACCATTCCGAGCGCCGGGTATTACAGCCTGGTCACCGGCGTGAAGCGCTGATCGCGCGCGCCCCGGCGCAGCGCAGCGCGGCGCGGCGCGATGCGGCCGGCGGCAGCGCCCGCGCATCGCCGCCCCGCCCTCCCGCGGTCAGCGAAACACGCCGACCGCGTCGACGAGCAGCGTCGCCTGCTGCCGCAGGCTCTCCGAGGCCGCCGCGCTCTGCTCGACGAGCGCGGCGTTCTGCTGCGTGATGCTGTCGAGATGGACGACCGCGTCGTCGACCTGCGTGACGCCCGCGCGCTGCTCGCTCGTCGATGCGCTGATCTCGGCGATCAGATCGGACACGCGCTTCACCTGCGAGACGATCTCGCCCATCGTCCTGCCCGCGTAGTCGACCGTCTGCGCGCCGGATTCGACCCGCTCGACGCTCGCACCGATCAGCGCCTTGATCTCCTTCGCCGCGTTCGCGCTGCGCTGCGCGAGCGCGCGCACCTCGCCCGCGACCACCGCGAAGCCGCGGCCCTGCTCGCCCGCGCGCGCGGCCTCGACGGCCGCGTTCAGCGCGAGGATGTTGGTCTGGAACGCGATGCCGTCGATCACGCCGATGATCTCCGAGATCCGGCGCGAGCTCTCGGTGATCTCGCCCATCGTGCTCACCACCTCGCGCACTGCCTGGCCGCCGCGCTCCGCCGCATGGCTCGCCGATTCGGACAGCCGGTTCGCCTGCGTCGCGGTCTGCGCGTTGCTCGACACGGTCGCCGTCATCTGCGCCATCGACGCGGCCGTCTGCTGAACGCTCGTCGCCGCCTGCTCGGTGCGCGCGCTCAGATCGTGATTGCCCTGCGCGATCTCGTTGACCGCGCGCTGCACGGTCAAGACCTGTTCGCTCACGTCGTCGATCAGCCAGCGAAACATCAGCCCGAGCTGATTGATCGTGCGCAGCGACATGCCGATTTCGTCGACGCGATTCATGTTGACGCCCCGGCGGCTCGCCCCGGTCGCGACGTCGAGCGCCTGCCGGCGCAACGTGCGCAGCGGGCGCGCGATCTGCGCGTCGAGCCACCACGCGGCGAGCGCCGCGCCGCCGAGCGTCGCGCCCGCGAGCTGCGCGAGCGGCGCGCCCGCCACGCCGGCCGCCCAGGCAGCGCCGACGATCGCCGGCGTCAGCGCGACGATCGGCAGATGGATGCGCGCGCGCACCGACATCGTCTGCAGCAGCGAGCACGCACGCAGCAGCCCGGTGCGCACGATCAGCCCCTTGTGAAAGCGCCGGCTGCCCGCGCGGCCCTCGCGAAAATCGCGATAGAGCGCGTCGGCGGCGGCGGTCTCGGCGCGCGCGGGCTTCGTGCGCACCGACATGTAGCCCTGCGTCTGCCCGCCGCGAATCACCGGCACCGCGTTCGCGCGCACCCAGTAGTGATCGCCGTTCTTGCGGCGGTTCTTGACGAGCGCGGTCCACGGCTCGCCGCGCTTTAACGTCGCCCACATGTCGGCGAACGCATCGCGCGGCATGTCGGGATGGCGCACGACGTTGTGCGGCGCGCCGACGATCTCGTCGCTCGAAAAGCCGCTGACGTGCACGAACGTCGCGTTCGCATAGGTGATGCGGCCGTGCGGATCGGTCGTCGACATCAATGTCGCGTCGTCGGGAAGCTCGAATTCGTGTTGGGTGACGGGTTGGTTGTTACGCATGAGCGCTCCGAATATGGGATCTGCGTCCTTTAGCTGCTTTCATCGGCCGAATGAATCAATCGAATGGCTTTCGATGGGCCTGTACCCTTTATTTCGGCAGGCATTCGAAAAAATTGACCTCGCACCGAGAAAATCCGACACGGCGACTTTGGTATTGACATGGGTCAACCCGCGCGCGCGGAAGCATCGACTTCGCCCGGGCGGCCCGCCCGAGCGGCATCGCGCTACTTCAATGATTGCGCCCGGCGATTCGTCGCCCTCTGATCGGAATCAAACATTTTCGCCTGAATTATTTCGCGATTCCTATCGGGCGAATATTCAGGAATTGAAAACGATATTCGCCGGCGAAAATACCGTTTCTTGAAATGCGCGGAATGCGCCCGTTTCGGCTATCCGGGCATTTCCGCGAGCGCCGATTTATCCTTGAAGCCGGCGGGTCAAGCGAATCCGGCAGACGGCGAAATCGGGAGGCAACGGGCGCGGCGACGGGAACGGCCGCATGTCGCGGGGCGAGGCGCTTGGACAGCCGGAATCGGCGACGGCGCGCGCGTCGCAACCGCTCGTCGTGACCGTCCGTCGCGACCGGATCGGCGCAGACCGGATCGGCATGCGTGCGCGCTCGGCGAACGACCGGCGCGGCATCGAAACGCGGCACGCGTTCGATGCGCGCAAGAGCCAGTGACGCGGCCGGACAGCGGCCACGGGGCCGGCAAGACAAACGGCCCGACGCTTCGAGCGCGGGCCGCCTGTAGACATCCGCCGCGCTGTCGCGCGGCGGCGCCAATCACACGCGCTCGATCGCGATCGCGATGCCCTGGCCGACGCCGATGCACATCGTGCAGAGCGCGAAGCGGCCGCCCGTGCGGTGCAGCTGATACGTGGCGGTCGTCACGAGCCGCGCGCCCGACGCGCCAAGCGGATGCCCGAGCGCGATCGCGCCGCCGTTCGGATTCACCCGCGCATCGTCGTCCGCGACGCCCAGCAGCCGCAGCACCGCGAGCCCCTGCGACGCGAACGCCTCGTTCAGCTCGATCACGTCGAACTGGTCGAGCGTCATCCCCAGCCGCGCGAGCAGCTTCTGCGTCGCCGGCGCCGGGCCGATCCCCATCACCCGCGGCTCCACGCCCGCCGTCGCGATCCCCAGCACACGCGCGCGCGGCACGAGCCCGTGGCGGCGCGCCGCCGCCTCGCTTGCCACCAGCAGCGCGCACGCACCGTCGTTCACGCCCGACGCGTTGCCCGCCGTCACCGTGCCGTCCGGGCGCACCACGCCCTTGAGCTTCGCGAGCGCCTCGAGGGTCGTCTCGCGCGGATGCTCGTCGCGCGCCACGACGAGCGGCTCGCCCTGCTTCTGCGCGATCGTCACCGGCGCGATCTCCTGCGCGAGCGTGCCGTCGGCCTGCGCGCGCGCCGCCTTCTGCTGGCTGCGCAGCGCGAACGCGTCCTGATCGGTGCGGCTCACGCGGTAATCGGTCGCGACATTTTCGGCCGTCTCCGGCATCGAATCGACGCCGTACCGCTGTTTCATCAGCGGATTGACGAAGCGCCAGCCGATGGTCGTATCGAAGATCTCGGCCTGGCGCGAGAACGCGCTCATCGCCTTGCCGGTCACGAACGGCGCGCGGCTCATGCTCTCGACGCCGCCGGCGATCATCAGGCTCGCCTCGCCCGCCTTGATCGCGCGCGCGGCGAGGCCGATCGCGTCCATCCCGGAGCCGCAGAGGCGGTTGATCGTCGCGCCGGGCACGGCGTGCGGCAAGCCGGCGAGCAGCAGCGACATGCGCGCGACGTTGCGGTTGTCCTCGCCGGCCTGATTCGCGCAGCCGTAGATCACGTCGTCGACGGCGGCCCAGTCGACGTCGCGGTTGCGCTCGACGAGCGCCTTGAGCGGCACCGCGCCGAGGTCGTCGGCCCGCACCGGCGCCAGCGCGCCGCCGTAGCGGCCGATGGGCGTGCGGATTGCGTCACACAGGAATGCTTCGGTCATGTCGTCTCCGGTCGGTCTGATGGCGCGAGCCGACTCGACATGCCGCCGCTTCCGCTCGCCTCGAATGCATACGGCAAATGTTCGTTATATGAACATAAGATCGTTAATCGAACGCTTCCGTACGATCATAGGCAGCGCGCGGCTGCCCGTCAAGCGCCGGGCCCATGCGGGGCGCGGGTTGGCGCAACCCGACCCCATGCGCTAATCTTCTCCGCTGCACATCATTTCCACCCGCCATGAGCACAGAATTTCAGGCCAAACCCGGCGACTCCTATGTCCAGTCGTTCGCGCGCGGACTCGCGGTGATTCGCGCGTTCGACGCGGAGCACCCCGAGCAGACGCTCACCGAGGTCGCCTCCGCGACCGGCCTGACCCGCGCGGGCGCGCGGCGCATCCTGCTGACGCTGCAGACGCTCGGCTACGTCGAGGCCGACGGCCGCCTGTTCCGGCTCACGCCGAAGATCCTCGATCTCGGCTTCGCGTATCTGACATCGATGCCGTTCTGGAACCTCGCCGAGCCGGTGATGGAGCAATTGTCCGCGCGCATCCACGAAAGCTGCTCGGCGGCCGTGCTCGATCGCACCGAAATCGTGTACGTGCTGCGCGTGCCGACGCACAAGATCATGACGATCAATCTGTCGATCGGCAGCCGGCTGCCCGCGTACTGCACGTCGATGGGCCGCGTGCTGCTGTCGTCGCTCGACGCCGCCGCGCTCGACGACACGCTCGCGCGAAGCACGCTGCGCGCGTACACGCCGCGCACGCTCACCGATCCCGCCGCGCTGAAGGACGAGATCGCGACCGTGCGCAGCCAGGGCTGGGCGATCGTCGATCAGGAACTGGAAGCCGGATTGATTTCATTGTCGGCGCCGATCCGCAACCGGCGCGGGCAGGTGATCGCCGCGATGAACATCAGCGGCAACGCGCAGCGGCACACCGCGAAGCAAATGGTGAAGGCATTCCTCGATCCGCTGCTGGAAGCGTCGCAAACCGTGTCGCAGCTCGTCGCGCGGCGCGGCTGAGCCACGGCTGAAACGGTTCCGCGGCACCGCCCGAACACCGCTGACGCGCCGCTTGCACAGGCGCGCTTGGGAGCCGCCCCGCCCCCAAGCGCGCACTCTTCGCTTCATCTTCGGCCAGAACGGCCCAGCAGCGCTTGCACGGCCCTATCTTTGTTTTGCTTTATCAAGCAGCGCCGCTCACCGATCGAATCCTGTCCGAATGGTCAGGTTATAGCGCATTAGCGCCGTGAATTCAATGAATTAAAAAAAGCTGTCGCGAATCCGCCGCCGG
The DNA here is from genome assembly GCF_000011705.1 of Burkholderia mallei ATCC 23344. Classification (NCBI taxonomy): domain Bacteria; kingdom Pseudomonadati; phylum Pseudomonadota; class Betaproteobacteria; order Burkholderiales; family Burkholderiaceae; genus Burkholderia; species Burkholderia mallei. The sequence goes on from NC_006349.2 coordinate 1,624,013, forward strand.
CAGGCCGCCGGCGGGCGGCGAAGCGTCGGCAAGCGGCCGCGGCGTCTACAATGACGGCCTCCGATTGCCGCCCTCCACGAGCGCACGCGATGCCACACGACGATCCGACGACGACGCCCCCCGACGCGCCCGCGCCGCGCGCCCGGACGAAAGCGGCGCACGCGCCGAGCCGCGCGCGCAAGGCGCACATCCGCGAGCTGAACGAGGCGCACCTGCTCGCATGCGCGGAAGCGGTATTCGCCGAGCGCGGCTTCGAGGGCGCGAGCACCGCGCTGATCGCCGAGCGCGCGGGGCTGCCGAAGGCGAACCTGCACTATTACTTTCCGACGAAGCTCGCGCTGTACCGGCGCGTGCTCGACGACCTGCTCGAGGATTGGCACGCCGCCGCCGACAGCTTCGACGTCGGCGACGATCCCGTCGCCGCGCTCGGCGGCTACGTGCGCGCGAAGATGGCGCTGTCGCGCGAGCGGCCGCTCGGCTCGAAGGTGTGGGTGAACGAGATCATCAGCGGCGCGACGCACATGCAGGACCTGCTGCTCGAACGCGTGAAGCCGTGGATGGATACGCGGATCGCGCTGATCGAGCGCTGGATCGCGCGCGGGCTGGTCGAACCGGTCGAGCCGAAGACGCTGCTCTACATGATCTGGGCGACGACCCAGCATTACGCGGACTTCGACGCGCAGATCGTCGCGCTGTCCGGCAAGCACGGGCTATCGGCGAAGGCGTTCGATGCGACGACCGATGAAGTCGTGCGGCTGATCCTGCGCGCGTGCGGCGCGCGCTCGCCGCACGCGCGGGAGCCGGCGTAGTGCGGCACGGCGGGCCGGGAGGGTTCGGGGTTCGGACTTTGGAACTCCCGCTTCGAGCCTCGACCGCCGCTTTGGCTTTGGAGCTCCGACTTCGGGGGCCTATCCGCCATTTTGTGAGCAGGGCACATCGGGAGAACAAGCGGTCATGGATAGGCCGATGAAGAAGAAACGCACGGTAGCGTCGCAGGCAGCGGCGTGGGCCATTGCCTGATTTGCCGCAAGACCTTGGACGGGTGGGTGAAGGGGCCGCCGAAGCCGGCTCAGTGCGGGCCCGATGCTGGCATTCAACAAGGCCATCATCGAACGGGCGATGGCCCGCCCCGATGTTTCCGGACACGTCCTTCTTCACGCCGAACGCAACGATCTGCACAGACATCCGGCCCGTCGCCCACCGCGAAGCGCGCCGGGCCCGAGCATCGAGCGAGATTCGCTGCCGTCGATCAGCCGTCCTTTCCATTTCCCCCGCCGCGGCCCGCCGCCGACACCGGCGGCGCCGCGCCGCGATTCGCTCGCGCACCGCGCCGCCGCGCCGCCGCGCCACCACGCGCTCAGTCGGCCGTTTCCGTCGCCGTCTCGCGCAGCATCCCGACCGCGACGAGCGACACGATCACGCACACGGCCACGTAAGCGGCCGGCGCGAGCGTGCTGCCCGTCACGCGCACGAGCCACGTCGCGACGAGCTGGGCGGTGCCGCCGAACAGCGTCACCGCGAGCGCATAGGCGATCGAGATGCCCGTCGCGCGCACGCGGCGCGGAAACGATTCGCACATCAGCGCGAACTCGGACGCCGAGCCCATCGAATAGAACAGCAGCATCAGCCCGGTGAGCGGCATCACGACCGCGAGCGACGGATAGCGGTTCATCAGCACGAACGCCGGAAACAGCAGCACGACGAGCACGCCGCGCCCGACGAAGATCGGCAGGCGCCGGCTGCCGATCCGGTCGGACAGCCAGCCGAACAACGGGCAGGTGACGAGCATCACGCAGCCGGACGCGACGCCGACGAACATCGACAGCTTCATCGGCAGCCCGAGCGTATGGATCGCGTAGGTCGGCATGTAGAACGTCAGGATGTACGTCGATACGGTGCCGCCCATCACCGTGAGCGTCAGCAGCAGCACCGTGCGGCCGTGCCGCGCGAACAGCTCGCGCAGCACGCCGCCGTCGATGCCGTGGTGGCCGGCGCCCGGCGCATCGTCGGCCAGGCGGCGGCGCAGATACATGCCGACGGGCGCGATCAGCACACCGAGCGCGAACGGCACGCGCCAGCCCCAGCTTTCCAGCGCGCCCTTCGCGAGCGTGTTCGACAGCAGCGCCGCGAACCCCGAGCCCATCAGCGCCGCGCCGCCCTGCGTCGCGAGCTGCCAGCTCGCGCGAAAGCCCCGGCGCGCGGCGCCGCCGTGCTCGACGAGCGTCGACGTCGCCGCGCCGAACTCTCCGCCTTGCGAAAAGCCCTGCATCAGCCGCGCGCACACGACGATCACCGGCGCGAGCACGCCGATCTGCGCGTAGGTCGGCGCGAGCGCGATCATGCCGGTGCCGAGCGCCATCAGCAGGATCGTCAGGTTCAGCGCCGCCTTGCGGCCGCGGCGGTCCGCGTAGACGCCGAGCACGATGCTGCCGAGCGGACGCGTGAAGAAGCCCGCGGCGAACGTCGCGACCGACAGCAGCAGCGACGTCGTCGCGTCGTGCGACGGGAAATACAGCTTGCCGATGATCACCGCGAAAAAACCGTAGACGGTGAAATCGAAGAATTCGAGCCAGTTGCCGATCACCGCGGCCGCGATCGCACCGCCGCGCGCGGTGCGCAAGCCCGCCGCCGATACGGCGTCGGCCGGGGCGACGCCCGCACCGTCGGCGGGCATCGTCAGGTTGTCTTCGTGCATGTCGTTGTCTCCTCGTCGAATATGTCACCCGGAAGCGCAACCGCGGCCGACGCCTGCGCGGCTCGCGGGGCTTCGATTGGCGTCGGGCGGCATGAACCGGCCGCAGTGCGTCGGCCGATGCAAGCTGCGATCGCAACGAATCCGCGAGCAGCCGACTGGCGTCGGCCGTTCATCGCTTGTCGCTTGCTGCTCGGCACTCGTCACTTGCCGCCCGCCGTTTGCCACCAACGCCCCACCCGCGCCGCCTGCCGCCTACCGCGCCAGATACCGCTCGACGAGCCGCGCCCAGAACGCCGCGCCCGTCACGAGGTTGCGATCGTTGAAGTCGTATTTCGGGTTGTGCACCATGCAGCCTTCCTCGCCCGCGCCGTTGCCGAGCCGCACGAACGAGCCCGGCCGCCGCTGCAGCATGAACGCGAAATCCTCGCTGCCCATCAGGATGTCGGCCTGCTCGACGACATTGCGCTCGCCCACCAGCTCCTTCGCGACCTGCGCGGCGAAGTCGGTTTCGGCGTCCGAATTGACGACGACCGGGTAGCCCTCGATGTACTCGACGTTCGCGCTCGCGCCGTAGCTGGCCGCCTGCGCCTGGGCGAGCTCGGTGATCCGGCGCCTGAGCAGCGCGCGCACCTCGGGATCGAACGAGCGCACGGAGAGCTCGAGCCGCGCGCGGCTCGGAATGACGTTGTTCGCGGTGCCGGCGTGCAGCGAGCCGACCGTCACGACGGCGGGCTGCGCGGGATCGACGTTGCGCGCGACGATCGTCTGCAGCGCCATCACGACGCTCGCCGCGACGACGACCGGATCGACCGCCAGATGCGGCCGCGCCGCATGGCCGCCCACGCCGTGGATGTCGATCACCGCCTTGTCGCCCGCCGACATGAACGCCCCCCGCCGCGTGAGGAACACGCCCGGCTCGACGCCCGGATGGTTGTGCATCCCGAACACCGCGTCGCACGGAAAGCGCTCGAAAAGGCCGTCGTCGATCATGCGCTTCGCGCCGCTGTCGACGCCGTGCTCCTCGGCCGGCTGAAAATACAGATGAACGGTGCCGGAGAAGTGGCGCGCCTGCGCGAGCCGCCATGCGGCGCCGAGCAGCATCGCAGTGTGGCCGTCGTGGCCGCACGCGTGCATCTTGCCGGGCACCGCGCTCGCATAAGGCAGCCCGGTCGCCTCGGCGATCGGCAGCGCGTCCATGTCCGCGCGCACGCCGACGCTGCGCGCGCCGTCGCCCACGCGCAGCGTGCCGACCACGCCCGTGCCGCCCACGCCGCGCGTCACCCGCCAGCCCCAGGCTTCGAGCTTGTCCGCGACGAGCGCGGCCGTCTCGACCTCCTCGTACGCGAGTTCCGGATGGCGGTGGATGCGATGGCGGATCTCGCGCAGTGCTTCGGCGAGCGGGGCGAGGTCGTCGACCTCGGTAAAACGTGCGTCGTTCATCGAAAGGCTCCGTGACGGCGGCGTCCGGGCAATCGGACGCGCAGGAGGGGGCACTATAGCGACGCCATAACGATTCAATAAGATGCCGTTTTTTTCACCGCGATAAACTGCGTTTATCACCCCGCCCTCGCCGCCATGAAGCTCCAGCAACTGCAGGCGTTCGTCTGCGCCGCCCATCACAAGAGCCTGCGCGCCGCCGCGCGCGCGCTCGGCGTCACGCAGCCCGCGATCACGCATACCATCCGCGAGCTCGAAGCCGCGCTCAACGCGGAACTGCTCGTGCGCAGCGTGCGCGGCGTCGAGCTGACCGCGTGCGGGCATGCGCTGCTGCCGCGCGCCGAGCAACTGCTCGGCGACATGCGCCGCACCGTCGAGGCGGTCGAGCAGGTGCGCGGCGAGCTCTCCGGGCGCGTCGCGATCGGCACGATGCCGTCGATCGCGCTCACCGCGCTGCCGCGCGCGGTGATGAAGTTCCGCGCGACGATGCCGCACGTGAGCCTGTCGCTCGAAGAGGTGACGGTGCCCAACGCGCTCGCGCGGCTGCGCAACGGCGAGCTCGACATCGCGGCGATCCACCACATTCCCGCGCTCGAGCGCGACTTCGCGCAACTGCCGCTGTGCTCGACGGAATTCGTCGTCGCGATGCGCGAAGGCCATCCGCTCGCGGGTGCGCGGCGGCTCGCCGAGCTGCTCGACGCCGAGTGGATCGTCACGGTCGGCGCCGATCACTTCCCGCACAGCGTGATGATGTCGATGTTCAACGCGCACGGGCTGCCGCTGCCGCAGCGGCTGCTGCGCGCGCCGTCGTCGTTCGCGGTGACGCTCGGCCTCGTCGCGCGCTCGGACGTGATCGGCTGCTTCACGAAGCCGCTCGCGGCGATGGTCGCGCCGCTCGGCATCCGCCCCGCGCGTCTCGACGACAGGCTGCCGAGCTACGACCTGTCGATCCTGTCGCGCCGCGACCTGCTGCCGACGCCCGCCGTCACGCAGTTCATCGCGTGCCTGCGGCAGGCGGCCGACGAAACGTTGACGTAAATCATTCCCGGATCGGCAACGGCTGCGCGCGCCGCGCAAACCGCCGCGGCGCTCGGCCGATCGCTATCGGGGCTTCTACTAAGCAGCCTCGGCCTATTTTGTCTTGGTAATCTTGGCGCACCGTTCGTCCCGCACCGGACGAGGGCACCAGTCAGCCCGGCCGCAGCCGCGCCGGGCCGAAGCGCACTACGGCACGACCGCGCGCAACCATCGAACTACAACGAGGAATGACAGTGAAAAAAATCTTGGCGGCTTTGACCGTGGCCCTGCTGGCGGTGTCGGCAGGCGGCGTGCAGGCGAAGGATTGGTCGACGATCCGCTTTGGCGTCGACGCGAGCTACCCGCCTTTCGAATCGAAAGGTCCGGACGGCAAGGTGGTCGGCTTCGACGTCGACCTCGGCAACGAAATCTGCAAGCGCGTGAAGGCAAAGTGCGTGTGGATCGAGAACGACTTCGACGGCATGATCCCGGCGCTGAAGGCGCGCAAGTTCGACGGCGTGCTGTCGTCGATGTCGATGACGCCGCAGCGTGAAGAGCAGATCGCGTTCTCGTCGAAGCTGTTCAACACGCCGACGCGCCTCGTCACGAAGAAGGGCGCGAACCTGATGCCGACGGCCGAATCGCTCAAGGGCAAGACGGTCGGCGTCGAGCAGGGCACGATCCAGGAAACCTACGCGAAGGTGCACTGGGCGCCGATGGGCGTGAAGGTGCAACCGTACCAGAACCAGGATCAGGTCTACGCCGACCTGATCGCGGGCCGCCTCGACGCGGCGCTGCAGGACGCGGTGCAGGCCGACATCGGCTTCCTGAAGACGCCGCGCGGCAAGGACTACGCGTTCGCCGGCACCGACCTCAACGATCCGAAGACGCTCGGCGAAGGCGCGGGCATCGGCCTGCGCAAGGAAGACACCGATCTGAAGGCGAAGATCGACAAGGCGATCGCCGACATGCACAAGGACGGCACGTACGACAAGATCGCGAAGAAGTACTTCGACTTCGACGTCTACGGCAAGTAACGGCAAGCCACGCCGGACCGCGGGCGACGCGTCCATGCGGCGCGCCGCGACCACGGCGGAAACGGGCTTCGCTTCGCGGCGAAGCCCGTTTTTTCATGCGCTTCTCATACGCTCGCCGCTCATACCCGCCCCGCCGGCCGGCATCGCGCGATTCGGCTTGCCCGCCGACCGGCCGCCCTCGCCGGGCAATCGCACCGCCGTCGCCTCTACCGCCTCTACCGCCTCTACCGCCTCTACCGCCTCTATCGCCTCTATCGCCTCTATCGTCTCTATCGTCTCTATCACCTCCATCACCTCCATTGCCCGGCCGAGCCGCTAGGCGGCCTCGATCAGTTCGCGCACGAACGCCTCGAACCCCGGCAGCACGCGCAGGTTGCCGTAGCCGCTGAGGTGGTCGCCGTCGAAAAACAGCGGCCGCGCGCCGTCATACGCGGAACACGCCTTTTCATCGCACAGCAGCGGCAGCGGGTCCCACGTATGAACGTCCGGCACCTGCGCGGCGATCCGCGCATACGCCGTGAGCACGGGCGCCCGCAGCGCGTCGATCTCGCCGCGGCCGACGAGCGGGCCGCGCGCGCAAATCGCGTTGCGCCGGTTGAACCAGTCCGAGCAGCGGTACGGCACCGTCCGGAACACGGGCGGCGGCGCTTCCAGCACGATCCGCGCGCCGCGCCGCCCGATCTCGCGCAGCACGGCGACCGCATCGGCAATCGCCCGCTCGCGCACTTGCGCCGCCTCGCGGCCGGATGACAGCCGGCGCGCGTCGTCGTCGCCGACGAACGCCCATTGCGTGACGAAGCGCGGCAACCGCAGCGACGGCAGAAACACGATGTCCCCCGGCGCGAGCTTCGACAGCATGTCGTCCAGCGCCGCGTCACCATACCGGCGGCACCCCGGCTCGCCGCGCTCGCGCCACGGCTGAAGGCTGACGAACGGGCAGCCCGCGTTGTTGTACGAATAGACCGCGATGCCCGTGCGCACGACGAACTGCTTGAACATGCCCGCGTATGCCATCGCGTGCGAATCGCCGATCACGAACACGCGCTGCCGGCTTTCCGGCGGGCGGCCGCAGCCCTTGCGCGCGTAGATCCATAGCTTGCCGCCGCGAACGTCGCGCGCCCCGACGTCCGCGACGCATCCCGGATACGCGGCGTTCGTCTCGACGCCGTACGGATACCAGTCGAGCCGGTGCCGCGCGACCGTGCTGAGCGAGAGCTGCGGCTGCGCGGCGGCCAGCATCGACGAGAGCGCCGCGCCCGCCGCCAGCACGCCCGCCCCCCCGGCGAGCGCGGCGACGCGAGGCGCGCGGCGCGCCGCCGCGCCGCCGCGCCGCAACGGCGTCTCGATGAAGCGGTACGATGCCGTCGCCAGCGCGCACGCGACGAGCAACGCGCTCGCCTTGCCGCCTGCCGAGTCGAGCCCGAGCGTCCAGCGGAATACGACGAAGACCGGCCAATGCCACAGGTAGAGCGAATAAGAAATGCGGCCGACGAAGCGCAGCGCCGGCTGCTCGAGCGCCGCGCGCACCGGGCTCGCCCGCGCGCGCCCGTGCAGCAGGCCGAGCAGCCCGAGCGCGCCGGCAACGGGTACGAGCGCGCCCGGGAACGGATAAAGCGCCGGCTTCGACGCGACGAAGCCGGCCAGCACGGCAACCGCCGACGCCCACACGCCCGCTTCGATCCCGAAAGCCGCCGCCGGCCGGCCCGCCGGGCGGCCCGCGCGCGCGACGCACTGATACAGCAGCACGCCCGCCGCGAGTTCCCAGAAGCGCCCGAAGATCAGATAGAACGCCTGCGCGTGCATCGCGGGGCGCGCCCAGACGCTCCACGCGAGCGACGCGCACAGCCCCGCCGCGAACAGCGCGGCCGACGCGTATCGGCGCTTGCCGCCCGCCCGCCATGCATGGAACAGCAGCGGAAACAGCAGATAGAACTGCTCTTCGACGCCGAGCGACCACGTGTGCGTATACGGATTGAATTCGGCCTTCGGTGAAAAATAGTCCCCGCCCGGCGCGCCGAGGATCACGTTGCTCAAGCCGAAGAACGCGAGCAGCCCGGTCGTCCGGTTTCGGTCGCTCAGGTAGGACGCCGGAATGAACAGCGTCGAGACCAGCGCGGTCGCGAGCAGCGCCGCGACGAGCGCGGGCAGGATCCGCCGCATGCGCCGCGCATAAAAAAACAAAAGAAATGGCCCGAGCGACATCGGCCCGCGGTTCGCGACCGACACGCTCACGACGAAACCGGAAATCACGAAGAAAATATCGACGCCGGCAAACCCGCCGGGCAGCCAGCGCGCATCGAGGTGATACAGCATATCGGACAGCACCGCCCACGCGCGCAGCCCGTCGATATACGGCAGATAGGCGGTTTTTCCGTGCGCGGCGGGCCCGCCGGCCTGGCTCCCCGCCCACCGCAATTCGCTCACTGACATAGGATCGATCCTCGGCCGAGCCGCAGCCGCCGCGCGCCGCGCGGCGAAAAAAAAATCGACGTCCCACACATGCCGCGGCGAACAGTGTATCGATTAAAAAATCGTCATGATTTTGACTCGGCGGGCACGCCGATTTCGACGCAAGTCATTGATCGGTCGAGAAAACGACTATCGAACGGCACAGGTTTGGTGCGTTTCGCGACGATCCACGTACAATCGTTCATTCACCGACATCGAACGACGCGCGGCGGCTGCGCCGCCGCCTCCCATCATGCAAACGCAGACCCATCCGCTGATCTCGCCGGCCGTCGGCACGGCGCGCCACATCACGAGTTTCCATTACGGCCCGCGCGGCGGGAAGAAGGTGTACATCCAGGCGTCGCTGCACGCGGACGAGCTGCCCGGCATGCTCGTCGCCACGCTGCTGCGCCGCAAGCTCGCGGCGCTCGAGGCGGCGGGCAGGCTGCGCGACGAGATCGTCGTCGTGCCGGTCGCGAACCCGATCGGCCTCGCGCAGCACGTGTTCGGCGATCATCTCGGCCGCTTCGAGCTCGGCTCGATGCAGAACTTCAACCGCAATTTCCACGATCTCGCCGCGCTCGTGATTCCGCGCATCGAAGGGCGCCTCACGCACGACGCGGCCGCGAACCTCGCCGCCGTGCGCGGCGCGATGCGCGAGGCGCTTGCCGAGCAGAAGCCGCGCACCGAGCTCGAATCGCAGCGGCTCGCGCTGCAGCGGCTGTCGTATGACGCGGACATCGTGCTCGATCTGCACTGCGACTGCGACGCGGTGATGCACATCTACACGAATCCGGACCTGTGGGACGACGTCGAGCCGCTGTCGCGCTATCTGGGCGCGAAGGCGTCGCTGCTCGCGCTGAACTCGGTCGGCAATCCGTTCGACGAAATCCACAGCTTCTGCTGGTCCGAGCTGCGCGGCCGCTTCGGCGAACGTCATCCGATTCCGAACGGCACGATCTCGGTGACGGTCGAGCTGCGCAGCGAGCGCGACGTGTCGTACGAGCTCGCCGAGCACGACGCGCAGGCGCTCGTCGAATACCTGACGCTGCGCGGCGCGATCGACGGCACGCCCGCGCCGCAGCCGCCGCTCGAATTCGCGGCCACGCCGCTCGCGGGCACCGATCCGCTCGTCGCGCCGGTGTCGGGCGTGATCGTGTTCCACACGCCGGTCGGCGTATGGATCGAGGCGGGCCAGGACGTGGCCGACATCGTCGATCCGCTGACCGATCGCGTCGTCACGTTGAAGAGCAGTGTGTCCGGCGTGCTGTATGCGCGGCAGATCGCGCGCTTCGCGACGGCCGGCATGGAAGTCGCGCGGATCGCCGGCGCGACGCCGATCCGCACCGGATCGCTGCTGTCGGCTTGAGCGGCCGGCTGCGTTGGCGGCCCGTTGCAGGCCGCGGCGGGGCGTTACGGACTGCGGCAGGTCGTGGCGGACCATGGCGGGCCGCGCGGCTCGTGACGGCCGGCAACGGCCCGTGACCGCTCACGACGGCTGGCGGCCGCTCATGAAGGCTGGCGACGGATCGTTGCCGCACGCCGCGGCAAGCCCTCGCCCACTCGCCCACCACTCGCGCGCCGCCCGCGCTTGCACGCCGCCGAGGCTCACGCCTCGCGCCGCGGCCGCGCCTTCGCCGCATCGCCGGCCGGCTCCCTCGCGCACGCCGCCTTCATCGACAGGCAAACGCCCCCGCGCGAAACAAACCGCCCGCGCGAAGCGGGCGAGTGGCCATTCGAATGGATTCGTTGATGCGCGCGCGCCGCGGCGAACCGAGCCGCGCGCGACGCGCCGCCTTCGGACACGCGCCATGCGCCGCCCGCCCCTGTCGGCCGTTTCGTCAGAACGCCGGAATGATCGCGCCGTTGAATTTCGTTTCGATGAACTTGCGCACGTCGTTCGATTCGTACGCGGCGACGAGCTTCTTCACCCAGGGCTTGTCCTTGTCCTGCGCGCGCACCGCGATCAGGTTCGCATACGGTCCCTTCAGATCCTCGATCGCGATCGCGTCCTTCACCGGCGACAGCCCCGCCTTCACCGCGTAGTCCGTGTTGATCGACGCCGCGTCGAGGTCCGGTAGCGCGCGCGGCAATTGCGCGGCATCGAGCTCGACGAGCCGGATCTTGCGCGGATTCTCGGCGACGTCGAGCGGCGTCGCGTTCACGCCGTTCACGCCGGCGCCCGGCTTCAGCTTCACGATGCCGTACTTCTGCAGCAGCAACAGCGCGCGGTTGCCGTTCGACGGATCGTTCTGGATCCCGACTTTCGCGCCGACGGGCAGATCCTTCAGCGACTTGAGCCGCTTCGAATAAAAGCCCATCGGCGACGTGTACGTGAGCCCGACGTTCACGATCCTGTAGCCGCGCTGCCGGATCTGGCTGTCGAGGAACGGCTGGTGCTGGAAGCCGTTCGCGTCGAGATCGCCCGCGTCGAGCGCCGCGTTCGGCTGCACGTAATCGTTGAATTCGATCACCTTGATCGCGAGCCCGTCGCGCGCCGCGACCTTCGTCACTTCCGCCCAGATCTGCGCATCCGGGCCGCTCATCGTGCCGATCTTCAGCGCGGGGCCGCCCGCGTGCGCGAGCGTCGCCGCGAGCGCCCACACCGCACCGCCGGCCACCCGGCGAATGATCGAAGTCAATCGTCGCATCGCTTGTCCTCACGTTCCATGATGTGCAAAGCGCGCATCGTCGCATGTGGCGCCGAACGGACAAACCAAGCAATTTTCATACATATATTCCTGCGCCCGGTCAATCAACCGGCCAAATCGATATAACGCGCGCGGCGCAAGTCGCCATCATCGCGTGTGGCGTGGGCGCGACACACAGTGAGCCTGACGGCAATTGTCATATTCATTAAGCGCCCCGTCGATACAGTGCGCTTCCGTTCCCCTTCCAAACGCCTTAAAGAGCGCCGCGGAACCGCAAACATTCTTACTGCTCGGAGATTTGCCTTGAACAAGAAACTGTTGACCACCGCTATCCTCGCCGCAACCGCGAGCGCGGCACACGCACAAAGCAGCGTGACGCTGTACGGCCTCATCGACGCCGGCGTCAGCTACGTGAACCACAGCAAGAGCGCAAGCGGCAGCGACAAGCTCTTCAAGTACGACGACGGCATCGCCCAGGGCAGCCGGTGGGGCCTGCGCGGCGCCGAAGACCTCGGCGGCGGCCTGAAGGCGATCTTCGTGCTCGAAAACGGCTTCAACAGCGGCAACGGCACGATCGGCCAGGGCGGCGCGATCTTCGGCCGCCAGGCCTATGTGGGCCTGTCGCACAAGGATGCCGGCACGCTGACGTTCGGCCGCCAGTACTCGTTCACGACCGATATCCTCGGCGCGAACTACTCGACGGGCGGCAACACCGTCGCGGGCAACTATGCGTACCACGTGAACGACATCGACCAGCTCACGTCGAGCCGCATCAACAACGCGGTGAAGTTCCAGAGCGCGAACTACGCGGGCTTCACGTTCGGCGCGTTGTACGGCTTCTCGAACTCGACGTCGTTCGCGGGCGCGCCGGCGACGACGACGGGCACCACGACGACGCCCGGCTCGTCACGCGCGTACAGCTTCGGCCTGAACTACGCGAACGGCCCGATCGGCCTCGGCGCCGCGTACACCGACATCCGCTATCCGAGCCAGGCGACGCCGGCGTTCACGTGACCTGCCCCCTTCGATAGGGCCAATGGGCTTCTAGCAAAGTCCCTTTAAACCAACTCCTGGAAAGCGGCAGGAGCGTCCGCGGTTGCCCGATGTTTCGCCGCAAACTCTGACGGCGCAAGGTAGTTCAGTGCGCTGTGCGGCCTTTGCTCGTTGTAGTCCTGACGCCATGCCGCGATGACTGCCCGAGCGTGCGCGAGCGTCGTGAACCAGTGCTCGTTAAGGCATTCGTCGCGGAACTTGCCGTTGAACGATTCGATGTACGCATTCTGCGTGGGCTTGCCCGCCTGAATCAACTTCAGCGTGACGCCGTTCGCATACGCCCACTGGTCAAGCGCGCGGCTCGTAAATTCGGGTCCCTGGTCTGTTCGCACCGCCTTGGGATAGCCACGGAAGCGAGCTGCACGGTCCAATGCCCGAGCGACATACAAACCTGAGATGCCATGGTCGACGACGATGTCGACAGCCTCTTTCGTGAAATCGTCGACGACGGTCAGGCACTTCACGCGCCGGCCGTTGGAAAGCGCATCCATCACGAAATCGATTGACCATACCTCGTTGGGTGCGCCCGGCAATGCCAGTTGCTCGCGCTCAATCATGACGCCGTGGCGCTTGCGACGGCGCCGCACAGCCAGCCCTGCCTCACGGTACAGGCGATAGATGCGCTTGTGATTGGCGTGCGTGCCTTCGCGTTCCACCAGGGCGTGCAGTCGGCGGTAGCCGAATCGACGACGTTCGTGCGCCAACTTCACCAGACGCGCCGCGAGCACCTCATTCTCGTGGTCCGGCTTCGCGTCGTAATGCAGCACGCTGCGAGAAAGCCCGACAAGCCGGCAGGCGCGGCGCTCGGAGATGTTGACCTTCTCCCGAATCGCCAACACTGCTTCGCGTTTGGCTTGCGGGCTCAGGGCTTTCCCTTGACGACAACCTTCAACGCTTCCATATCGAGCATTGCTTCGGCCAGCAGTTTCTTCAGTCGGGCATTCTCCACCTCGAGGCCCTTGAGCCGGCGGGCTTCCGAGACTTCCATGCCGCCGAACTTCGCGCGCCAGGTGTAGAACGACGCGTCACTGAACCCATGCTTCCTGCACAGTTCCTTGACCGGCATACCGGCCTCGGCTTCCTTCAGAAACCCGATGATTTGCTGTTCCGTAAAGCGCTTCTTCATGTTCGTCTTCTTCTCCGAAAACGAACTTTACTAGACTCCGGCTGGCCCTGTTTGTAGGGGGCAGGTCACACGACCAACATCGTGAACCTGACGATCAGCAACGTGCGCGATTTGCGCAGCTTCGGCGTGGGCGGCCGCTACATCTGGGGCCCGGCCACCCTCTGGGCGCTGTGGACGAACACGCGCCTCGAGCCGGTCACGGGCGGCAGCACGACGTACAACGCGTACGAAGCGGGCGGCAAGTACGCGTTCACGACGGCGCTGTCGGCGGGCGTCGGCTACACGTACTCGCGCGTGTCGGGCGCGAACTCGGGCCACTGGAACCAGGTCAACGGCGCGCTCGACTACGCGCTCAGCAAGCGCACCGACGTGTACCTGCTCGCGATCTACCAGGAAGCGTCGGGCAAGAACCTGCAGGCGCAGATCGGTTCGAGCACGAGCTACTTCAATACGTCGGGCACGGGTTCGAAGAACCAGTTCGCCGCGCGCGTCGGTATCCGCCACAAGTTCTGAGCATTCGCTCGACAACTCGCGGCACACTACGGCAAAGCGCCCCGCTTCGTGCGGGGCGTCAGACTGCTGACGAACCCCACGTTTTTGTGAGCGTGGGGTTTTGTCTTTCTGGGATCAGGATTGCGGGTTCGCCGCGAGCGGGTAGTCGAAGCTGCAGCGCAAACCGCTCACCAGACGCAGCAGCATGCGCACGAAGCGCCAATCGGGACCCGCTGGCCCCTTTTTCCGCTTCCGCGCCAGCAGCATCGCAATCTTCTTGATGTTCTGTGCCGCCGCGGCCAGCAAGCACTGCTCGGCCACCTTGCGTAGCCCACGCATACGGGCATAACGGTGCCCATGCAGCTGCTTGGCATCGGCGAAGCTGCGCTCCACCGTCTGCTTGCGCCGCGCGTAAATGCGTTGGCCCCATTCGGTCAAGCGCCGTGCGTCCACCCGCTCCTTGGCGCGCTCCCACACGTGGCGCGTTACCACCTTCACCGCGATCGCACTGTTCGTGCACTGCGATCGTACCGGGCAGCGCCCGCAGATCTGCGCATTGGATTTGTATTCCCGATAGCCGAGCCGATTGGTCGTGCTGTACGGCAGGGCCTGCCCCTGCGGGCACACGTATTCGTTGCGATACGCGTCGTACTTGAACTGCCGTTTGTAGAACATGCCCGGCTTGTGGTTCGGCGTGCGATAGCCCATCACCCCGGCAATCCCTCGCTCCTCCAGCCCCTGGCACACCGCCGGCGTGAAGTAGCCCGCATCCAGCCCCACCGCCTCGACCTTGAACTCAAAGCGCTCGCGCTGGCGATCCAGCCGATCCAGATACGGCTGGCTGTCATGCACCGAGGCCGGCGTCACATGCGTATCGGTGATGATCGCGTGCTTGGCATCCACCGTGCGGTGGTCCAGATAGAAGAACCCCTTCGGCTTGTCGTCCCGCACCATGTAGCCGCTGTCCGGATCGGTCCGGCTGAGCTTGGTGTCCTTGCTAGACGGCGGCTCATCGTCGTCGCGATCCAGCGGCTTCCTGCCATGCGCGGCCCGGTCCGCATCCACTGCCGCGTTCAATGCCTCCGTGTAGGCGGCCGGCGTCTGCTCCAGCTTCACCACATCGAACTTGCCTTTGTTCGCGTTCGCCTTCAGGTGCGTGCTGTCCGTGTACAGCACCCGACCGTCGACCAGCCCGCGCTTGATCGCCTGCCGCACGATCTCGTCGAAGATCTCCTGATACACCGTCGTGTCCGTGAAGCGTCGGCGGCGATTCTGCGAGAACGTTGACGCATCCGGCACCTTGTCGGTCAGCCGGAACCGGGCGAACCAGCGATAGGCGACGTTGACCTGGACCTCACGCATCAGTTGCCGCTCGCTGCGCACCCCGAACAGGTAGCCGATGAACAACAGCTTGAACATCACCACGGGATCGAGCGCCGGCCGCCCGTTGTCCGCGCAATACAGATGCGCCACCTTCGCGCGGATGAACTCGAAATCCACCGCCGCATCGATCTGGCGCAGCAGGTGGTCCTTCGGCACGAGTTCCTCGAGCGTCACCATCTCGAGTTCGTGCTGCGTGGGCATGGGCGTCTTCAGCATCACGCCATTAAAAAACAAAAATCCCCCCCCCACTTGGCGAGGGTTTGTCAGCAATCTGGGCCTTCATCGCCAGATGAAGGCCTTTTTTCATGCGCACACGGGCGCCTTCGGGCGGCGGGCCCGACGGCCTGACGGCTGCACGTCGAGCAACGCGATGCGACATGCCGTGGTCTGCACGGACCTGCGCGGTCTGCCCTATCTGGCTCGCAACATATGCGGCCACCTTGTTTCGCTCGGCAGCTTCCCTCGCGAAATTGGGATTCCAATATAGGCCGAGCCGGACACGCATTCAAGCGGCGGCCGATTGAAACTACCGATTGCGTGACGCGCGTCAAATGACAAAACCGATGCGCCCGCGCGCCTGCGGTTTCGTCAGATCGAAATCTTCGTCTGCGTGTCCTTCGCGCCGCGCTCCGGACAGCCCGGTTCCTCGTAGCGTTCGTTGTCGAGCTTTTCGACGAGGTAATCGACGAACGCGCGCACGGCAGGCGGCATCCCCTGCCGCGACACGAACACCGCGTAGAGCTGCGGCACGGGCAGCGTCCATCCCGGCATGACCGGCGACAGTTGTCCCGCGCGCAACGCATTGCCGTACATCGATTCCGGCAACGCGGCGATTCCGCCCCCGTCGAGCACCGCCTCGCGAATCGTCATCAGGTCCGCCGTCACGAGCCGCGGCTCGTGCTCGTGCGTGTGACGCGTGCCGTCCGGCGCGATCAGGTTGAACACGTGCCGCCCATCGCCGGAAGGCGTATCGAGCGTGTCGAACCCCGCCAGATCGTCGGGCGCGAGGGGCGGCGCGTTCTGCTGCAGCAGGCTCGGCGCGCCGACGAGCATCTGCTCGGTGCGCCACAGCGGCCGCACGACGATGTTCGCGCTCTGCGGCGGCTCGGATCGTACGCGCAGCGCGACGTCGATCGAATCTTCGAACAGGTCGATCACGCGATTCGTCACGCGAATCTGCACGCGCACCTCGGGATAGCGGCGCAGGAATTCCAGCAGCAGGCGCGAGAGCATCGTCTGGGACACCGTGACGGGCACGCTCACGCGCACCGTGCCGCGCGGCGCCGAGCGCAGTTGCTGCACCGCGTTCATCGCGGCCTGCGCCTCCGACAACATTGCTTGGCAATGCTGATAGAAAAGCTGGCCCGCCTCGGTCAACGCGAGCTTGCGCGTCGAGCGCTGCAACAGGCGCACGCCGAGCGTCGCCTCGAGCTCGGTGAGTCGCCGCGACAGGCGCGATTTCGAGATGCCGAGCACGCGTTCCGCGGCCGAGAAACCGCCGTGCTCGACCACCTGAGAGAAGTACATCAAGTCGTTCAGGTTATGTGCGTCGATAGTCATTTCATCGTTCCAATTCCACAACGATCCATTGCGAATCGAGCGGATTTAATCGGCAATTCGCTCAATATAATAGCCTTGCGTTGCAAAAATAACGCTATTTCCCGTCACTCCAAGAGCCTCCCATGACTATCGCCCGCTCGATCCAGCGTACCTACCCGGCGCACCGCACGACGGAAGGCGGCGGCTTCGTGGTTCACCGTCCGTTTCCGACCCGCCTGCTGACGGATTTCGATCCGTTCCTGTTGCTCGACGAAATGGGGCCCGTCGATTACGCGCCGAACGATGCGAAAGGCGCGCCCGATCATCCGCACCGTGGCTTCGAAACGGTGACGTACGTGCTGGAAGGCTGGTTTCGCCATCGCGATTCGGCGGGACACGCCGGCGCGCTCGGCCCGGGCGACGTCCAATGGATGACGGCGGGCGCCGGTGTCGTTCACAGCGAAATGCCCGATCCCGAATTCGCGCGCCGGGGCGGCCGCGCGCACGCATTCCAGCTCTGGGTGAACCTGCCGCGCCGCGACAAGATGATCGCGCCGCGCTATCAGGACATTCCGGCCGCGCGCATCCCGAGCGCCAAGTCGCCGGATGGCCGCGCGAAAGTGCGGGTGATCGCCGGCGAGGCGTTCGGCGCATGCGCGACGATCGAAACGCGCACCCCGATGCTGTATCTGCACTTCACGCTATCGCCCGGCGCGGTCGTCGAGCAGCCGGTGCCGGCCGGCTTTCGCGTGTTCGCGTATCCGTTCGAGGGCGGCGGATTCTACGGCGGGGACAGGGAGGCAGTCGACGCCCGGCATGTCGTCGTGTACGCGGAAGACGGCGATACCGCCGTGATCGCCGCGGGCGAGGCGCCGCTCGATTTGCTGCTGATCGGCGGCGCGCCGCTCAACGAGCCGATCGTGCGCTACGGCCCGTTCGTGATGAACACCGAGGACGAGATCCGCGAAGCGGTCGCCGATTATCAGACGGGGCGGATGGGCCGCATCTCCGCCTGAACGCCGTCCGCGCCGTCGGCCGAACGGCGAAGGGGGAAGCTCCGCCGCCGCTGCGGATTTGCGTCACAATATCTGTTCGCGCCCGGCATGGGCCGCACTACAGAAGGAATCCGCCGCCTTGAACTTCGAACATCTGATCCAGATTAACGCCGCCGACAACCCAGCCGTGCCGACGCTGACTCGCGCCCAGCTATGGGAAGGCCTCGTGCTGCGCGCCGAGCAGCCGCAGCTGTTCGTGCTCGGCCTTGACAGCTGCATCGTCCATGAGCGCACGGAAACCACGCTCGAGCGCGAGTTGCACTACGGCAACGCAACGGTACGCGATCACGTGACGTTCACGCCGAACGAGCAGGTTCGCTACGACATCCATGCGGCCGACGGCGAGATCGGCGGCTCGCTGACGATGACGATCGAAGAGCGCGACGATCAGCAGTTGTTCCTGCGCTTCGAGTATCGGACGACGCTGCCCGTCAGCAACGACAGCGAGGACGCGCGCCAGACGCAGGAGATCGTGAAGGAAGCCTATCGCACGTCCGACATCGACACGGTTCGCCTGATCCGCGAATACGCGCAGGGCCGCAAGGACCCCGACCCGCTGCACTGAAGCCCCCGGGCGGCGGCGCATCCGCCGCCCTCTTTGTTCCTGCCTATCGACATTCGGTTTTCGATCGATAAAGATGCGTTGTGAATGGGAATGGTTATCATTTAGTATTCATTCCATCGAATCGCCACTCACCGATTGCCTGAATGACCGAACCTATGCGCTCTACTACGCTCACGTTGCGCCGCACCAGCGATACCGCACCCGGCAGCCGTTCCAAAGCCGCAGCGGTCACGACGCCGGCCAAATCGGCAAAGGCCGCCATGAAGCCCGCCCCCGCAAGCGCCGGGCAGCGCGTGGTGAGCAGCGACGCGTTGCTGCAAGGCCAAAGCCACGTGAGCATCGCGCATAACGGCGAAACCTATCAGCTGCGGGCCACGCGCCTCGGCAAGCTGATCCTGACGAAGTAACGAACCGAGTATTGTGGGGACCACCTCTACGAGAGGTGTTGGGCATTAGCCAGCCACAACGGCTTGCACGCGAGTCTAGACCCCTTCGTGCAAACATATTCAAGCAGCCGTTGCAGCCAGCCAAGCCGCTTTTTTGGGTTTGACCTGCCCCCTTCGATAGGGCCAATGGGCTTCTAGCAAAGTCCCTTTAAACCAACTCCTGGAAAGCGGCAGGAGCGTCCGCGGTTGCCCGATGTTTCGCCGCAAACTCTGACGGCGCAAGGTAGTTCAGTGCGCTGTGCGGCCTTTGCTCGTTGTAGTCCTGACGCCATGCCGCGATGACTGCCCGAGCGTGCGCGAGCGTCGTGAACCAGTGCTCGTTAAGGCATTCGTCGCGGAACTTGCCGTTGAACGATTCGATGTACGCATTCTGCGTGGGCTTGCCCGCCTGAATCAACTTCAGCGTGACGCCGTTCGCATACGCCCACTGGTCAAGCGCGCGGCTCGTAAATTCGGGTCCCTGGTCTGTTCGCACCGCCTTGGGATAGCCACGGAAGCGAGCTGCACGGTCCAATGCCCGAGCGACATACAAACCTGAGATGCCATGGTCGACGACGATGTCGACAGCCTCTTTCGTGAAATCGTCGACGACGGTCAGGCACTTCACGCGCCGGCCGTTGGAAAGCGCATCCATCACGAAATCGATTGACCATACCTCGTTGGGTGCGCCCGGCAATGCCAGTTGCTCGCGCTCAATCATGACGCCGTGGCGCTTGCGACGGCGCCGCACAGCCAGCCCTGCCTCACGGTACAGGCGATAGATGCGCTTGTGATTGGCGTGCGTGCCTTCGCGTTCCACCAGGGCGTGCAGTCGGCGGTAGCCGAATCGACGACGTTCGTGCGCCAACTTCACCAGACGCGCCGCGAGCACCTCATTCTCGTGGTCCGGCTTCGCGTCGTAATGCAGCACGCTGCGAGAAAGCCCGACAAGCCGGCAGGCGCGGCGCTCGGAGATGTTGACCTTCTCCCGAATCGCCAACACTGCTTCGCGTTTGGCTTGCGGGCTCAGGGCTTTCCCTTGACGACAACCTTCAACGCTTCCATATCGAGCATTGCTTCGGCCAGCAGTTTCTTCAGTCGGGCATTCTCCACCTCGAGGCCCTTGAGCCGGCGGGCTTCCGAGACTTCCATGCCGCCGAACTTCGCGCGCCAGGTGTAGAACGACGCGTCACTGAACCCATGCTTCCTGCACAGTTCCTTGACCGGCATACCGGCCTCGGCTTCCTTCAGAAACCCGATGATTTGCTGTTCCGTAAAGCGCTTCTTCATGTTCGTCTTCTTCTCCGAAAACGAACTTTACTAGACTCCGGCTGGCCCTGTTTGTAGGGGGCAGGTCACCGATGAAAAGCGTCTTGCTTGGGATCGGTGGAAGCTGCGACAACTCTTTACGGAGATCGTCTCCGCTTTTTTCCTTTAGCAAATTGATGTCGCCTACGAGTTTGACTCGATTCAAATCGACATCGGCAAAATGCAACTGTAACAGTTGATGCTTGATTCGCGTGGTGCTGCTCATGCCACTGAGAACGAGCAGCGATTTACCATTCGAAGAGTTAGAAAGCAAATCGAATTTTGTCGAGGTGTTGCTGGAAATGCTGATGGCACGATCGAACCCACGATGAGCGTAGTGATTGAGCATCTCATCTCGGCCGCTGCCACAGAAAAATTCACAGCCGTGATGCCTCGCTTGTTCCACGGCGCCGGACGACAGCCGATTCATCAAGTATTTATCGGTCGGTATCGTATGCTTTTCGTTCCTATCGGGAAGCGCCAACGGGATTACATCTAACGCATTGCGTATTTCCATGGAATCAGGCTTTGCCTGTTTCGGCAAGGAAACTTCACCGATTCTCATGCGATTTAACTGGAATTCGAGGTTTGAAGCGTTCTTATGGTCGATTTTAACGTTGTGGGCATAGCGAGCGGCTGTCAGTACCTTGTCTTCTGCCGGCATCACGCCATTGCGTTCAAGGAAGTTAAGCCGATCTCCCGCCGAACCAATGCCTAGCCTCACGCCAGCCATCTTGGCGCGATGCTCAGGTGGCGCTTTGACGAGATCGTCGGTACTCAATGTCGACGGCCGAACGGTGAGCGTTCGTCCGTCGACATTGCTCGTGCTGGGCGTTGTAGGTCCTGCGGCGGGAACGTATTGCTCCTGCGAAGTAGTCCGCGTGACGGTCATGCTCGGCATCTTGAAAGACTCCAATTTAAATTTCGTTAATTCAAAGACGAAATGAATGTTTCGAACGGAAGGAATTTACTGCGGAAGCGCCACCATCTTCACTGATTCCATCAAGAAGGCGATCGGCATATTGCGTCACCAGCCTGAATCCTTCCATCAACTCCGGAAGGCCGCACCCGTTAATCGGAATATCGATCCAGCATTGCCAATATTTGTCATCACGCAATGCAATGTTCGGCTGCATGGCTTGCGATGCAGGCTGATTTTCCTTTAATGCTTTCGCGAGAGTCACTTCGGTTAGGTTCAAGGCAGGCCACTCCGCTATCATCAGCATCTTTTCATTGCTTGCGAGGCAGCAATGAACGTCGAATCGATCGTCGACGTTAATCGTGACAGGCTTCGAACTGGTATCCTTCGTTTTCTCGAGTCCGAGGTGCTGAAACCATTCATTGACCAGGGCACAGTAGATATCTTGCGTCGCCACAGTTAGCTCCTCCAATACGAATGAATTTTCATAGTTACTGATCGCCTGACCTTGAATCAGGCCGCATAGCGGATCGATCTATTCCCGCACGGCATGTCGGGTCCACAACGCGAACGACATCTTCAACTGGTCGGGCATCTGGCCGCGCAGCAGCGCGCGAATGTCGACTTCCCGTTGCTCCGTCAGCGCACGACCTCGATTCCCCTCGCCCCCACCGGGTTTGTCGCGCAAAGCCGTCGCACCATCGAGCGCGTACCGCTTGCGGATGTCGAACGCCCCATACGGGACAGGTCCGTATGGTCGGCAATTTCGTCGCAGGTCCAGCCGCGCTTGCGCAGCCACCGAAGCCAACGGTACGCCGATCGCGGCAATCCTGACTGGCGCCAACCGCAACGACGTTACGCAGCGGATTCCCGTCATCGAGGCGATTGAGCCAATCAACGGCGTTCGCGGTCGGCCGCTCAGCAGGCCGAAGCGCGTCTACGCGGATCGAGGCTACGGTCGCGACGAGTACCGGCGCATCCGGCACGCGCGCGGCATTCCGCCCAGTATTGCCCGACGCGGGGAACCACGCGGCAGCGGCTCGGGAAAGATTCAATGGATCGTTGAGCGTACGCATGCCGGGATGCACCGCATTCTGCGTCTCCGTTATACGATTCGAACGTCGCGCCGACATTCACGAGGCATTTCTCAAACTCGGGTGCGGCTTGATCTGCGGGAACAGCTTGCAGCGAACTCAGCTGCCGTTACGGAACCGTCTCCGAGGCGCGCCGCATCTTATCGAACGTCGCGCCGAAGTCGTGGCGAAACCGCGGCGAAGCTTCGGTGAAGTGTCGGAATCGACATTCATCGTCGAATCGCCGGTGCACACGCCGCATCGCTGCCTCCGCGGCGTCCGCGCGACGCAACGCGTCATATCGAACATCCCCGCGCGGCGCGGCGCACCTCGCCGGGCGTTCTGCCGAAGCGCCGGCGAAACAGCTTGCCGAACGTCGACTGATCGGGAAAACCGCAAGCATGCGCGATCTCGCCGATGCTGAGCGTAACCTCGGGCTGCTCGAGATAGCCGAGGCTGCGGTTCAGCCGCGCCTCGCGCAGCGCCGCCTTCACCGTCTGCGATTCATGGCGGAACAGCCGATAGAGCTGCGTGCGCGAGCAATGGATCGCGTCGGCGATCCGCTCGGGTGTGAGCGTCGGCAGATGAAGATGCTGCTCGATGTAGCGATACGCGGCCTGCAGCCGGTCGGCGCGCGCGGGCGCGCCGCGCCGCGCGCGCGACGACAGCGCCGCCTGAAGCAGCGTGCGGCCGAGCTCGGCTGCGCGCGCGAGCATGTAATCGAGCTCGTCCGACGACAGCGTCGGGCCGCGACCGCCGATCAGCGCGAGCTCCGCCGCGAGAAACGGCGCGAGCCGCGCCTCCTGCAACGAAGCCGCGCTCGGCGACGCGTCCATCGCCGCCTGGCCGAGCGTACGCCCCACCGATGCGCGCGGCAGCCTGAGCGCGCTGAAACACGGCTCGCTCCAGCGCACGCGCATCGGCTGACCGCCGTCCAGCATGAACAGCTCGTTCGCACGAAAGCGCACATCCGGCAAGCCGGGCGCTTCGACCGTGCACTCGCCCGCATGCAGCGCGCAGATCGTCACGTACGCATCGGCTGGCGCGGCGCTCAGCCACGCCGCGCCGATGCGCGTGTCGAGCGACGCGCCGCGAAAGCGAACGAACCGGCCGCGCTCGCAGCGGCAGAGAAAGCCGTGCCCGTGAAACGCGCGCGCGGACGACGCGCGCACGTCCTCGCACTGGAACACGTGCGCGCTCCAGAACGCCGCCGCGCGCGCGAGCGGCATGTCGTCGGTCGAAAAGAATTGCAGCAGCGTGCCGCCGCGGGGCGCGTGCATCTTCGCCATGGTGAGGGGCGGTGAATGGTGCGACGGGAAGCGCGTTGGGCGAGAATCCGTGCGGAACGCATGTGGCATGTGGCATGTCGCAGTCGCAGTCGCAGTCGAATGTCGCGCAACACGTCACACGTCACACGTTACGCGCCATGCGCCATCGCGCCTCGAGCACGAGCGGTGCATCGCGAGTTCAATTGCCCGCCGCACGGCCGGCGATAGGCCGGCAAGACGCGCGACGCCCGACCTCCGGCGCGCGGCATGCGACACACGGCGCGGCGCGCCCATGGCCGCAACACCGCGTGCACGGCGCAAGCGCCGCCGCGCCCGCTCATGCAACGCATCGGCGGCCGGCCCGTGCGGCGCGCATCGCGTACCCGCCCGCGCAACGAGTGGCGCGCCGAAGTGCCGCGCCCGCCCGACGCAAGCCGGCACGCCGGCCGCGAGACGCGGGCGCGGCGCGCGCTCACGGCGCCGGGCGCTGCGCCCGCGTAGGCAAGACCTTGAACTTGCGATCCTCGGGCCGATCGCCGATGTGCCGGACGACGAACGCGTCGAGCTTTCGCAGCGCGCGCCGGTCGTAATACAGGCCGCGTTGCGCGACGCATTTGACCGCCTCGAACATCTTGCCGAACAGCCCCTTCCGGTCGATCTTCTCGCTGACCTCGCGAATGTTCGCGGCGATCCGGTTGCGCTTGGCGAGCAGCACCGGTGTGCTGACCGCGCTGTTGAAGCGGATCTCCTTGAGCACGTCCATCCGGATCGCCTTGATCTCGCCTTTCATCGTCCGGCCTTCGCGTTCGTCCGCGACACCGGCGGTGCGCCGGCCGTCGTCCTTGCCCGGCGCATGCCGTTCGATCGCGCCATGACGGTGTTGCGCTTGCGCGGCGGTCATTCCATTGAGCTTCATGATGTCTTTCCTGTCGTGAACATTGGCGAGCGTTCATTTTCCGACGCGCGCCGAAGCGGCACTTTCACGAACCGCTCCCCGGGGCCTCGCGCGGCGTACGGTGCAGGCGTCGCCGCGTGTCGCGGGTGCGTCGCATATCACGTGTCGTACGCCGCCCGGCACGAATCCGAGCGACGGCCGCACGCGCGACATGCCGCACCGCGCGGCGGCCGCGTTCGCGTCCGCGCCCGCCGCGCGCTACACGCCCGCCGCGCGCTACATCGCCGGCGCGCACGCGTTCGCATATCCGTATCGATACGCCCAGTGGATCACGGTCGCGACGTTGCGCGCGCCGAGCTTCTGCATCAGCCGCTGCCGATGACAATCGACCGTCTTCGGGCTGATGTTCAGCAGCGACGCGATTTCGCGATTGCGCATCCCGTCGGCGATCAGCTTGAGCACCTGCTTCTCGCGCCGCGTGAGCTCGTCGACGGGCGAGGCGAGCGTGCGGCCGCCGGCCGCCGACGCCACCCTCGCCTCGTCGAGCGACGGATCGATGTGAACGCGCCCCGCCATCACGCGGCGAATCGCCTGCACGATGCCGTCCGGGCTGCACCACTTCAGCAGATAGCCGGAGGCGCCGAAGCGGATCGCGTCCGCCGCGCGCGCCTCCGAGCCGAGCGCGGTGAAGACGACGAACCGCAGGCCCGGGTGCGCGCGCAGGATCTCGCCCATCGCCGGCAGCGGATCCTCGCCCGGCAGCATCACGTCCAACAGCACGAGATCCGGACGATCGCGACCGCACCGGTCGCTCGCCTCGGCCATGTCGGCCGCGCCGTCCACGTCGATTCCCGCATACGCCTTGCCGAGCACGACCTCGATGCCGTCGCGCACGATCGGATGGCTGTCGACGACGAGCACCCTTTCACACTTTCTCTCTACGACCATAATCGATTCTTGTTGCTCCGATGCATGCTGTCCTGCGCGTCCGCCCGCGCGGCGCATCGCCCGAACGGAGCGCGGCCCCCACCGCGCCAGCGCATGCCCTTGAACGTAGCGCGCGCACATCACCGGAAAATTTCAGATCCGTTTCGTTCGTTCATGCGCGCATCGAGCGACGCGCGCGGCCGCGTGCCGGCGGGCATCGCGCGCCGCGATCGGGCACGGCCGCCGCCTCGCCGCCTCGCCGCTTCAGCCGCGCAACGCGCGGGCCGCGGCGTGCGAATCCGCCGGCAAGCCCCGCGCGTCGGCGTCGTACGCGCCCGCCTGCTCGAACGTGTCGATCAGGCTTTCGACGCGCGAGGCGAACGCTTCGAATACGTCGACGAATTCGCGCCCGCCGAGATTCGCCGTCGCGACGCGCTCGATCAGCATCACGGCGCCCGTTTCGTCGTCGAGGCCGAGGCCGCCGCGGCCCGCTTCCGACAAGTCGAGATTGACGGCGAGCATCCGCTTCCAGCACTGCGCCGGCGCATGCTCGGCAAACTCGCCGACCATTCCGTACAGCACGAGCGCGTCGGGCCGGTCGCGAATCGAGATCATCAGTTGCGTATCGAGCAACACGAAGCACTGGCCGTGCTCGTCGAATTCGAGCGGCACGCCCGCCGCTTCGCTCAGTGCGTTCAACCATTCGGTGTGCGTATTCATCGTGCGTGGTTCTCCATTTCGGGCATCGTGATCATGGGCATCGAAGCGGTATCGAATCAGCCGCGCGCCGCCGCGCGACGCACGGCTGCGCGCGCCCGGCGCGCCCTTCGCTCGTTCTCTATGCGGTCTTCATGCTGTCTTCAGGCGGTCTTCAGGCGGCGATCGCAGCCGCCATGAACGCCTCGATCCGGCCGATCATCGCGTGCGCGGCCAGCCTCCTCAGCGCGGACGAATCGCTCGGCGGCGGCGCGTCGAGATGCCGGCCGAGCGTCTCGACGAGCACGCTCGCCTTGCGCGTCAGCGCCGCGACGTCGTCGCGAGCCGAAGGCGCGCAACGCTTCATCGCATCGGCCAGATCCGCATCCGCCCGATCGCGATGCTTGCCGGATCGCCCGGCGGACAGCTCGGCGAAATACGCGCCGATTCGCTCGACCTCGCGCGCATGCTCGTCGAGCCGCGCCTGCCGCATGTGCGCCGATGCTCGCCCGCGGCCGGCGTCCTCCGCGAGCGGGCTTGCCGAGGCACCGCCGGCCTCGGAGAACGCGCGCCACGCCTGCCGCACCGATGCGCTGTCGCGCAACCGCTCGCAGCGGCGCTCGACGTCGGCACGCCGCTGGTTCAGCGCGTCGATCCTCGCCTGCACGGCCAGCGCATAGGCGTGCGCGTGATTCGGATCCTCGGAGATCCATGCGGCCGTATACGGCACGAAATGCTCGGCGCCGCCGGCGCGCAGCACGCGCAGCGCCATCGACGCGCAGTTTTCCTTCTTGCTGATCATTCGATACTTGAGCTCGCCTGACTTCGCGCCTTCCTTCACGGTGCGCGCATCGCGCAACATCGCCGCCTCGTTCAGCCCGAACAGCACGAACGCGCGCGGGCGGTCCGTATCGCGCCTGTCGTGGTTGAATCCGATCGCCGGAAAATAGACCTTGCGCGCGCTCAGCCCCCATTCGGCATCCTTGTCCAACTTCTGGCCGGCTCTCGGAAAAAAAAGCGCGTCGTGACGCTCGTCCTGATTCGCGTATTTGAAGCCGTCCGCGAGGATCTTTCTCCTCGCCGCGTCGCCTTCGCGAAGCCTCTGTTCCGTCGCGCTCGAAATCTCCGAGCGCTTGTCGATCCGATAGCCGTCCAGCGTCTTCGGTTCGATGCGATCGAAATGCTCCTTACTACCCAGTCGTTGATTCGGCCACCAACTGACGTGCTCGTACACGTGCCGGCCGGCATCGGCGTCCGCCTGATTCTTGATCGTCAGCGACGCGTGCCCCGGATGATCGAGCCCCCGGCATTCCCACGACCGAAATACCATTTGCCGGGCGAGCGGCTTCGCGTCGCCCGTGCCGTGGAAGTGCTCGGCGATCGACACCATGTTGCGCACGCGCCGCTGATCGAGCGGCGCGCCGTCGCGCCGCGCGCCGTAGTCGAACGCCGCCTTCGCGCCTTCCGGGCCATATCGCTTCGACAGCGCGAGCACGAACACCTCGAGCGAGCGGCGGTTTTCCATGCGAACCTGCTCCGCATAGCGCCGCACCGCATCGCAGTGCTTGAGCAGCGGCACGTGCGCGAGAAACGCGAACAACCGCTCCTTCATCCCCAACCTCGCGGCCGACACCACCGGGCCGCGCGCGTCGCCGCCGACGACGACACGCGCGCCGGATCGCGCGCTTGCGACGAATGCACCGACATTGATCATCCACTCCTCCCATCGACTTCCAGACATCCCGATACGGCGCGGCGGCCGCGCAAGGCCGCCGCGCGTGGCTGCCGAGCAGGCCGTCGCCCGCCGGGCGCGCCCGGCGAACCGCGCGTCGGTACCGCTCGGCATCGACGTCGATGCTGAAGACATTCACCCCGCGTCGCTTGCAGATTCCGCTCAGACGGCGACGCACATCCCGGCGGAAGCGACAAGCGGCGTGGCGTCGCGCGGGGGCTCGCGCGCGCATCGCCTATCCGCGTATCGCGCACCGCACGCCCTTGCCGGCACGTGCGCGCCGCGCGGCATCGGGCCGGCTCCGGGCATCGCCACGCAAGCGGCACCGCCGATCGTGAAGCGTCACGCCGCCGATCGCGAAGCGCCGCGTCGCCCTCGCCGGTTCGCGCCGACGCCGCGCGGCCGCCTATCGGCGCATGCGATCACGGGCGGGCGCATGCGGCGCGTGCCTGAGCCGCCTACCGCGCATGAGCAATTTATGGAATCGGAGCCGACGGCTCGCTTCATAGAATGAAATCGGTCCGGACAGCCGCGCCCGCCACCGCGACGCACGACACGCGACGCGGCAGGCGCGCCGGACCTCCTTCCCTTCAACCGAGAGCAAGACATGACTTACAACCCGAGAATCGGCGGATTCACGCACGTCAAGCAGGCGTCGTTCGACGTTCACGTCAAGCGCGGCGAAGCGCAGCCGCGCACGTCGTTCGCACAACAGATCAAGCGCATCTTCAGCAAGATCGGCGAAACGCTCGGGCAACTGTTCCGCCACCGCGCGCCGGACAGCGCGCCCGGCCGGGTCAGGCTGCAGGGCGTGCGCTACGTCGGCAGCTATCGGCCCACGGGCGACGCGAAACAGGCGATCCGGCATTTCGTCGACGAAGCGGTCAAGCAGGTCGCCCACACGCGTACCCCGGAGATCCGGCAGGATGCCGAATTCGGCCGGCAAGTCTACGAAGCGACGCTCTGCGCGATCTTCAGCGAAGCGAAGGACCGGTTCTGCATGGACCCGGCCACGCGCGCGGGCAACGTGCGGCCGGCGTTCATCGAGGCGCTCGGCGACGCGGCGCGTGCGACGGGGCTGCCCGGCGCCGACAAGCAAGGCGTGTTCACGCCGAGCGGCGCCGGCACGAATCCGCTCTACACCGAGATCCGGCTGCGCGCCGATACGCTGATGGGCGCCGAGCTGGCCGCGCGCCCGGAGTATCGCGAGCTTCAGCCGTATGCGCGGCAGCAGGCGATCGATCTCGTCGCGAACGCGTTGCCGGCCGAGCGTTCGAACACGCTCGTCGAGTTCCGGCAGACGGTGCAGACGCTCGAAGCCACATACCGCCGCGCGGCACAAGACGCGTCGCGCGACGAGAAGGGCGCGACGAACGCGGCGGACGGCGCGTGACGCAGTAGCGTGGTCCGGACCGTCCGGCGCCTCCGCCCGGATGGTTCGGATCGCTGAATTCGTGGGGATCGGTGAATTCGTGGGGTTCTCGGGGGTTCTCGGGGGTTCTCGGGGTTCTCGGGGTTCTCGGGGTTCTCGGGGTTCGCAGGATTCGACGAACCCCACCGACTCACTGGCCCCCGCTCGATTCACGTCCGGCTTCCCAAGGCCGGCGCGGCATTTCGGCGAGCCTTCGATCGCGTCCCGTTCGCGGGACATCGCCGCGTATCGCGTATTGGCGTATCGCGTATTGGTGTATTGGCGTATCGCGCGGCGCTCGGCACCTCCCAACGCATCGCACGCCGCAACGGCACGCATCGGCTTGCTCGCCCGTGCCTGCGCGCCGCCCGCAGGCGAAGCCGGCGGCGCGCTCCGACCATGCCGGCGCGCGCACCCTCCCTCGTCACCCGCTCACTGCACCGACGCCTCCTCGATCACGAGCCCCGGCGCGCGCGCCGGCATCGTGTGCGCCGCGTCGCGCCGCGCGGCCGCCTTTGCCGCCCAGGGCCGCGCGACATAGACGTCGTGAACCGCGCGCGCATAGCGCTCGCTCAAGCCCGGCGTGCGGGAGTGGTACGCGCCGACCGCGCGCCACGTGTCGCCGTATTGATCGATCTGCCGGCGCAGCAGTGCCGCGCCCACGCGCGCGTTGATCGACGCGTCGTACAGCCGCAGACGGTCGATCCCCTGATCGCGCAGCGCCGGCAAATGCACCGAATTGATCTGCATCAGGCCGATATCGGTCGACCCGTCGCCGTTACGATGCAGCGCGCGCGGATTCAGCCCCGACTCGTAATACGCGATCGAACGCAGCAGATCGGCATTGACGCCGTAGCGCCGTGCGGCGTCGTCGATGCAGTCCGCGTGCGCGACGCCGCCCGCCGATACGATGCCGATCGCGAACGCGGCGGCAACGCGCGCGATGCGCGCGGCGTACCCGCGCGGGCGTGCCGCTTCGGCCCGGCGCGCGCTCATGCGCCTCCCGAATCGTCCGCGCGCGCGGCCGCGCCCAGCAGCGCGGCGACGTCGGCCACCGTTGCGACTTCGGCAAACCGCGCGCGATCGAGGCGGATGTTCCAGCGCTCGTCGAGTTCCATCGCGAGTTCGATCAGCTCGAGCGAATCCATCGCCAGGTCGTCGAGCAGTCGCTGCGGCGGCGCGATCTGCGCTTCCGGCACGCCGAGCATGCCGGCCAGCAGCGTCTTGGCCGCCGCGAGCGCGGCGGCGTCGCTCAGATGCGGGCCGGCCGTCATCGCTTCGTGCCGTTGGCGATCGAATCGTTCCAGCCGACGCGCGCCGCGCCTTCGGTCGTCACGATTCGGTGGGCCGGCGCGACGCTCGGGAACGTCTTCGCCGCGCCCGGCTGCGGCGCACCGGTGTCGGGCCGCGATGCGCGCCGGGCGGCCGCATCACCCGCATCACCCGCATCACCCGCATCACCCGCATCGGCCGGCGCGGACTGCGACGACGGTGGCAAAGCATCGTCGACGAGCGGATAAAGGCCCGCTCGCTCCAGCTGCGCACGGTTCATCCGGCGCGGATCGATGTTGCGCGGCGCGAGCGCGGACGGACGCGTCCAGGCGGTGCCGTCGGGCGCGACGCCCGATGCGACGCCTGATGTGACGCCTGATGTGACGCCCGATGTGACGCCCGATGCGACGTTCGATGTGACGTTCGATGCGACGTTCGATGCGACGTTCGATGCGACGTCCAACGCACCACCCGATGCGACGGCCGGTGCGATGCCCGACGTATCGGGCGACGCAATGGACGACCCGGCAGGCAACGCGCCCGTCGAGCCAACCGACATCGAAGCCGACGCAAACGAAGGCGAAGACACGGCCGACGCGCCCGTTGCGGACGCATTGCGTTGCACGCCGGCAAACGGATCGATCCGGCCGAAGCCTTCCGTCGAGCGCAGCGGCACACCGCCGCCCGCGCGAAGCCATCTGCCGCTCGCCGGATCGCGGGACCACGAGCCCGTGGCCGGTGGCATACCCGGCGCGCGCGCGCCCGTTCCGCCGGTGCCGGACGCATCTGAGAAATCGGCGGCATCCGGGCCGCCCGCCGGCGCGTGCCCCGCGATCGGCTGCCCGACTGCGCTCCCATTCGAGCCGTTCGGCCCCGCGGCTCGCTCACCGGGCGCGTCGCGTTCCGGGCCGCCCGCGCGCACGTCCGGCATGCGCCGCGCCACGCGAGCGGCATCGCCGCCCGCCGCCGCGCCGGCGCCGGCGCCGGCGCCGGCGCGCGGCGCGATTGCGTCAGCCGCGCCGCCGCTCGTTCCACTGGCGAGGCTTCGTTGCGTGGCGTCAGCCGCCGCATCGCGCCACGCGCGCGCGGCGCCCACGCCGGATGCCGCACGCGCGCCGACGCGGCTGAACGGATCGATCCGCGTCGCACCTTCGGTGGTCCTGACGACCGGATTGCCGCGCGCCATCCGCCATCCGCCGTCGTCGCCGCGCCGCCACGCGCCCGTCGGCGACGCGCCGCCGTTTCCGGCGCCCCGCTCGAGCGTGTTGGTCGCCGGCGTGCGCTCATCCATGGATGGTCCGCCCGCCGGCGGCGTTGTCGGCGTTGCCGGCGTTGCTGGCAGTGCCGGCGTTGTCGGCGGCATCGGCGCATCGCCGCGCGTGCCGTCCGCGGCCGGCGAGCCCGGCGCGCCGTTGTTCGAGGTCCGCGCGACCGACACCGGCGACTTCACGACGGTCGTGTGCCCGCCCGTGCGCACAGGCGCGGGGCCGTTCGCATCGGGCGCCGCGGGCCGCGTGTGCGACGGATCGTATGCGCCCATGCGCTCGAGCAGCGCGCCCATCATCTTGCCGAGATCGCCGACGAGCCTCTCCAGCCCGTCGAGATTCACGTTCACGTTGTTCTCGTTATGATTGTTGACGACGACCGGCGCGGCCGGCTGCTGCGCCGCGCCCGACGCGGGCCCGGCGGGCGCGGCCGGCCCGCCGCCCGGCGCGCGCGGGCCGCCCGGCTCGGCGGCCGGCCGCTTCAGCGAGACGTCGTTCAGCAACTGATCGGTGCGCCCGAGCAGCTCCAGCGCGGTGCCAACCATGTCGACGAGATTCGTCGCGTGGCGCGCGCCGAGCGCGAAGCGCTGCGCGGCGTCCGCCATCCGGCGCTGCGCGTCGCCGCCGTGCCGGTTCACCATCCCGTTCGTGCGCACGTGCCCGTCCATCCGGCCGCCGAGACGCTCGGACACGAGCGTGTCCGCCGCCGCGTCGCCGCGCTCGCGCGCGCGGCCGAACAGCGCGTTCGCGATGCCGTCGGACCTCAGCAACGCGCCGACGCACTCGCAAAGCTTGCGGTAACCCTTGTTGCCCTCGACGCACAGATCGCGCGGCGTCGAGCCGGGTTTCGCGTTCGCGCGCGCGGCGGCCGCGAGAAACGACGCGAGCGCGTCGCCGATGCCGGCGAACGTCTTCGCGTGGCTCGCGTCGTCGACGCTCAGGTGCAGCGCATGCACCGTCAGCGCGAGATGGTCGAGCGCGCGGCGATCATGGCCGTTCAGTTGCGCGACGAGCGTCGTCAGCGCGCCGCCACGGTCGCCGGCGAGTTCGGCCAGATACGCGCGCGCCGCATCGAGCGACGTCGCGCCGTGCGATGGGCCGGCCGCCGCGCCCGTCGCCCCCGCCCCATCCGCGGCGCCCGTCGTGCGCGCATTCGCTGCGCGCGAGTCCGCCTCGGGCGGCGTCGGCGCGCGCGACGATACGGTCTCGAGCCGCCGCCGGAACGATTCGCGCGGCGCGGGCGCGGCGCGATCGCCGTCAACGCCGCGCCGCGCGCCGATTTCCGGCATCGTGTGCCGGCGCGCGCTCGCCACGCGCGCGACGTCGGCCGACAGAACACCGCCGGGCCCGGACGCGCGCCGTGCGCCGGCCGCGGTCACGGCCGGCGTGCTGTTGATGGACGAAGTTCGGTGAATGGACGGCGGCATGGCGAATCTTTTCCTCTTGTCGGTTGCTTCGGATCGGGGCAAGGGCCGCGCCCGCGCGCATCGCCGCGGCGATGCGCGGCGGCGTGGGCGCGGCCCCTCGTTCAGATCTGCAGATAGCTCTTGGCGGTGTCCGTGAGCGTCGAGATCGCGCCGCTCAGCACCTTGACCAGATTGTCGAAGTTCGAGTTCTGGTGCGAGTATTTTTCGACGAGCGTCTGCACGTCGTTCTGGATGTTGTCCTTCTGGCCGGAGAACGCGGTGTTCCAGGCCTGGTAGCGCGCGGTGTCCCACACCGTGCCGTCAGGGGGCAGCGAATCGCGCATCTTGATCAGCTTGTCCGGATTGATCGTCACGACGCCCGAATCGCTGATCGAGACGGCATCGCCGAGCTCCTTGCGCCAGCGCGCGATGTCGGCCCCCTTCGGCAACTGCATCGTCGGCAGATGGTCGATGACCTGCTGGATCAACGCCTTGATCTTGCCGCCGTCGATCTTCATGTTCTTGTCGTCTTTGGCCGAGATGTAGTCCTGCAGCTTGCTCATCACGTCGGCGACGCTCTGGAAGTACTTCGTCAGCCCCTCGACGATCGTTGCGTACGCATCGATATCGGATTTGCCCTGGCCGATCACGTCGACGAGCCCCTGAAGGATCGGGTCCGGCTGGATGCCGCCTTCGTCGCCCGCGGTGTCCAGCGTGCCGCCCAGGAGCTCGGTTTCCAGGCGCTCGAGCAGGTTGCGCTGCGCGCGCGCGTGGCCGCGCACCGCCACGCGTGCATCGTCGAACACCGTGAGGTTCGCGCGGCGGCCATCGACGAAGCGCCCGTCGATCCGATCGGGCAGCCGGAGCGACGCGAATTCGTCGATCGCCGCGCCGAGCTTTTGCTCCGGCACGCGGCGATCGACGCCCGCTGCGCGCAGATCGTCGTCGGTCATTGCCCGCGCGCCGGCATCGGCCGGCATCGTCTTCGCGAGCGCCTCGAGCGCCGGCCAATCGCGCACGGTCAGCGCGCGTCCCATGTCGACATGCATGTTCATCGTGGTTCACCTTCGTTCTATCGGATTCGCCAAGGGCGCGCGCGATGCGCGGCGCCCGCCTTCATTCGATCAGGAATTCGTCCCGATTACGGCCCCGGATCCATTTCGGCTCGATGCCGCGTCCGGTCCAGGTCGCGCCCGTCGCCGGATCGCGGTACTTCGGCCTGACCGCCCCGCGATGGCGCTCGCCCGGCTTCTTTCGGTGTCCGAACACGTCGTACGCCGTGAGACCGTACTCGCGCACCTTCGCGCGCACGTCTTCGATCGCGGCCTGCAATTCAGCCTGCCGCGCCGCTTCGGCCTGCGCGCTCAGCGCCTCGGCCCGAGCCTTCAGTTCCTTGTATGTCGCCATGCGTTCAACCATCGGAATTCCGATCTTAGAGACGAGTATCGGCGCCGGCTTTCATAAAAACGCCATCGCCCGTCCCGCGAAACGCGGCGGCGCGCGGCGGGCGACGCCCGCCGCACCGCCGCGAAGCGGACCGTCAGGTCCGCAGATTGCCGGCCACCTGCGCGGCCACCGCGTTGTCGTTCGCCACCTGGCTCTTCGCCGCGTCGATCGCCTTCTGCGCGGCTTCGCGGCTGCGATGCGCGGCTTCGTCGCGCGTGCTCGCCGCGGCCATCGCGGTCTGCTGCGCGTTCTCGTCCTCTTTCTGCTCGGCGCGGTCCGCGCCCTGCTGCTGCGCCGACGCGCCGTCGATCTGGTTCTTGCCGATCTGGCCGCCCGACTGAAGCAGATCGCCCTTCATCTGCTGGCGGCCCGCCTTCACGAGGTTCTCCTCGTGACGCATGCCGTGCATGTCGATCCGGTGCTGACGGGCGGGCGCTTCCTGCGCGAGCACGCTCGCATGCTCGTCGCTCATCCGCTCGCCGCCGTGGTCGATCTCGTGGCGCACGGTCTCCCCGGTGTCGCGCTTGATCTTCACGTGCGACACTTCGTCGTTCGACAACACCGGCTTGTTGATGCCGCGCAGCTCGAGCGCCTGCTCCGCGTGGAACTGCTTGAGCTCCGCCTGCGGCTTCAGCTCCTTTTCGATCGACATCGACTTCGTGCTCAAGCTCTTCATCTGCTGCATCGCGCCGCCGAGCGAGGTCGTCGCCTGCAGCGCGCCGCCCGCGATCGCGGCCGTCATCTGCGCGGCGCCGATGCTGCGATCCTGCGCGGCCGCGCTCATCATCGCGTCGTGCGCGAGCATCGTGAGCTTGCCCTGCATCGCGAGATCCGACTGCACGTTCTTCTGCATCGCGGCGCCGAGCGCGAGCATCGCGTCGAACGCCTTGTCGTCGGCGAACGCGAAGCGCTGCGGCGCGTCCGCCGCCGCGCGCGGCGCATCGCCCGCGGCGCGCTTCACGCCTTCGCCGTGCGCCGCCTTCGCGCCGTCGAGCGACACGTGGCGCTGCACGAGCGCATCGTGCATGCCGGTCACGCGCGGCGTCTGGCTCGCGGCGAGCCGCTTGTGCTCGCGCTCCAGCCCCGAGACCGTCCGCCGGTCCGTCGCGCGCGTCTGCGCGTCGGGTTTCGGCCGGGCGAGCTCGACGCGCTGCGCGCCCGAGCCCGCAACCGCATCGCGCCGCGCCGCCACGCGCTCGCCGACGACGGCCGCGAGCGCCGCGTCCGCGCGCGCGAGCGCGCGCCCGTCGTCGCGAACCGCCTTGTCGCCCTGCTCGGACTTGCCCGCATCGACGAGCCGGGACAGCTCCGCGTGGCTGATGTTGATGCCGCTGCTTTGCACACCGATTGACATACGCACCTCTTGGACTTCGTAAACAAACGTGATCGCCCGTATTACACTGCGCGGGCGTTACGCAGGATCAGCTTGCCCGTCGACGTCTGCATCTCGCCCGCGTCCGACATCTGCTGCATCAGCTGCGCGAGCACGCGGTTGTGCTCGGCGAACGCATCGACCGCCTGCTTGAGCAGATCGCCGAGCAGCTTGATGTCGTACATCGCTTCCTTGACGTCGGCGAGCAGGCCCATCGCCTTCGCGCGCTCGACGCCGACGACGATGCCGCCCGCCGCCTGCGACACCTGGTTGCCGACGTTCATCACGGTGCCCGCCTTCTCGAACCGGTTCGCGAGCAGCATCCCGTCTTCCTTCGCCTCGACGCCGATCGCGCGGCGCATCCGCGTCATCGCGGTCGCGGTGCGCGAGCCGAGCGCCTGCAGCCCCGACTTCTCGGAGAACTTCTCGATCAGTTGCACGAGCATCTTGCCGATCGCCGAATCCATCAGCTTCGTCAGTTGGCCGGCCATCGCGTCGATCACCTTCGAGGCGACCGCCTTCACCGCCGATGCGCCGACGAACGCGGCCGCGACGAGCGCGACGCCCGTCACGACCGCGCCGAGGATCGCGCCGGCGAGCTCGGCCTTCTGCTGATCGACGCCGCACGCAACGAGCGCCTTCGTGATGAGCGACGAGATCATCTCCATCAGCGGCTTGAGGATCGCGTCCATCACCGGCTGCATCAGCTTGTCCATGAACGACACGCCCGTCGTCGCGCGGCTGATCTCGTCGCCGACCGCGAGCGCGAGCCCCACGGCCGCGAGCGCGAGGCTCGCGCCGCCCGTGAACGCGGCCGCCGCGAAGCTGACCGCGGTGATCACCCAGCCGACGATCTTGCCGATGCAGCCCATCGTCTTCTGCATCTCCTCGGCCTTCTTCACCTGGGCCTGATACTCGTCGGACTTCTTTTGCAGTTCGGCCTCGCGCTTCGCCTGCATCTCGGTGAAGAGCTTCTGCTTCGATTCGAGCTCCTTCACGTTGCCCGACGAGATCAGCTCCTGCAGCTTGCCGAGCACGGCCGTGAGCTCGGCCGCGCCGC